>CAMEXM010000013.1 GCA_945947155.1 Polynucleobacter meluiroseus
TTTTATTTATAAAAAGGCCATCGCTCGGATGGCTTTGCAACAGAATCGTTGGACTTATCTATCATTATGTTTCATGCTCTTTCGGGGCTCTAGTAAGCTCTGAATTTAAATCCTCTATATACTTCGCTAATTACTATTCAGTGGACCAAAACATGCCACGTTATCTCAAATCAGTCCTTTGCCTTTGCCTCTTTGCTACTTCACTAGGACTCGGTGCGCAAACCGTCTTACGCGTAACCACCATTCCGGAGGAAGCTGCAACCGAGCAGATGCGTAAATTTGGCCCCTTGACCAAGTACCTCGAACGTACGCTAGGCACTAAGGTCGATTTTGTACCAGTCAATGACTATCCAGCTGCAGTAGAAGCGCTTGTAAACAAGCAAGTTGACCTGGTTTGGTTTGGTGGCTTCACCTATGTACAAGCGCAAATTCGTTCTGGCGGAAAGATTGTGCCCATTGCGCAGCGTGAAGAAGATACTAATTTTCGTTCCGTTTTTATTACCCAAACCAATTCCGGCATTAAGCGCCTTGCTGATTTAAAAGGAAAGCAAGTCAGCTTTGGCTCGCAATCAAGTACCTCGGGCCATCTAATGCCCCGCTCTTTTTTATTGGATGCGGGAATCGATCCAGATAAAGATTTTAAACGGGTAGCCTATTCTGGAGCGCACGATGCAACCATTGCAGCGGTTGTGAGTGGTCGTGTTGATGCGGCAGCACTAGACATCACGGTATGGCGTAAATTTGTGGCAGAAAAAAAGGTGGACACCAGCAAGGTCAACGTATTTTTTACAACCCCACCGTACTTTAATTACAACTGGTCGGTGCATGCCGACATGCCAGCAGCGCAGCGTGAAAAAATAACGAATGCATTGCTTATTCTCAATATGAATAATCCAGAGGGTAAAGAAATCTTGACCCTGAATCGTGCTACTAAGTACATCCCCACTAAACCAGAAAACTACAAGGGTCTGGAGAGCGCAGGACGCAGTGCCGGCTTGATTCGTTAATTGACACGTGCAGAGTCAAATTACTACTCGCAACGACTTTGGCATTGAGCTGAGCGAGGTCACCGCTCAGCATCCCGCGGCATCGGAACACGCTCCCCCAGCAATTCAAGGACTCAGCTTAGCAATCGCACCAGGGGAGCATGTCGCCATCATCGGCCCCTCAGGTTCGGGTAAAACCAGCTGTTTGCTGGTGATTGCCGCTGCTTTAAAAGTACAGTCTGGAAATATCGCACTAAATAACCAGTCCGTTTGGAAGTTGCCCACACGTAAGCTGCAAAAATTACGCGGTAATCTTTTTTATGCGCCGCAAACTCCACCCTTACCCCCTCGGCAGCGTGTCATTACTGCACTCCTAGCAGCTAAATTACCAGGACAGTCTTTCTTTACTAGCCTGATGAGTTTGATTTATCCCCGGGATATAAAAGAAGCCAGTGACGCTCTTGCGCAATTTGACCTTGCGGATAAGCTTTGGCAACGGGTAGACCGCCTTTCTGGCGGTGAGCGCCAGCGTGTTGGATTAGCGCGTGCCTTGCTGGCGCCTGCAAAGATCTGGTTAATTGACGAGCCACTTTCTGCTTTAGATCCCACCCGAGCACGCCAGGCTATCGAAAGCTTGATTACACATGCTAAAGAGCATGGGGTTACTTTAATTACGAGCTTGCACCAAGTGGACGTGGCAACGACCCAATTTCCACGGGTCATTGGTTTGCGTGATGGAAAGCTGGTCTTTGATTTGCCGAGCGGCGAAGTCAGTAAAGAACATTTGGCAGATCTGTATAAGCAGCATGAACACGAGCTTGATCAAACTACACCTGTCTCACTCGATATTCCTCCTGAGCCAGCTCCGGTCAAGATCATTCACTGTCGGTAATCAGCAGTGTCCGCGTCTTTAGCCCAACCCATTAACCCTGCGCTACGAGATCCGGCTTGGATGGGCCGACTATTTTGGTCGATAGCGATCCTTGTTCTCTTGGTGCCCGCATTTGTCGCAACGGAGTTTAGGCCTTGGATTTTGCTGGAATCGGAAAATCTCAAAGTGAGCTCTCGATTTCTAGCGGATTTTTTCCCGCCCGAGACAAAGCCTGATTTTTTATTGCTCGTTTTGAAGGAGGCGTGGCGAACCATTGCGATTGCAACCGCCGGTACTTTTTTAGCGCTGCTACTGGCAATCCCACTGACATTGATCTCAACCCGGGTGTTATCGATCTCATCCTTATCGGGACGAATGCATCATTTGCCGTTTGCTGTACGTCAACTCGTGCGTTGGATTTTAATTATCATTCGCAGTGTTCCTGAGTTAATTTGGGCCCTAGTGTTTGTTCGGGTCGTTGGTCTTGGACCAGCTGCAGGGGTCTTAGCAATTGGCTTAACGTATGCAGGGATGCTGGGTAAGGTCTACACCGAGATCCTGGAAAGTGGCGATCATCACGTCTCGAGTAATTTAATGCGCAATGGCTCTAGTCGCTTACAAGCATTCTTTTATGGAGTCTTGCCACAGAACGTAACCGAGCTGACTAGCTATACCGTATACCGCTGGGAGTGCGCTATTCGGGCATCTGCTGTGCTTGGATTTGTGGGAGCAGGGGGCCTCGGGCAACAGCTTGATAATTCGATGCGGATGTTTAATGGCGGCGAAGTAGCAACCATTTTGATTGTCTTTATGCTCTTAGTTGGCTTAGCAGACCTATTAAGCGCCTGGCTCAGAAAGATCCTGCAATGATCAATCCAAACGCCAACCCATGGTTTCGTTGGAACTGCTCGGTGTGTTGGGTCACGCTGGGCATATTGCTATTAACGATCCTCAGTTTTTGGACTTTGGATCTTCAGTTAGAGCGATTATTTTCGGTCGATAGTGCCAAGTGGATGGGGCGGTTTTTAGGTGAACTTCTATCACCTGACGTACGAGCCGTTTTTTTACATAAACTGTGGATTGCTAGCGTAGAGACCTTAGCCATGTCGGCAGTAGGCACTATCTTGGCCGCTTTTTTTGGCTTACTGCTGGCGATTCCGGCAAGTAAAAGCCATCCCGGTGACCCTGCACATTGGCGTTTTTTATGTCGACTCATACTCAACGGCCTACGCTCCATACCCGAGCTCGTATGGGCTGCCTTAGTCTTGATATCAGCCGGCTTAGGGCCATTTGCCGGGACACTCGCATTGGCGCTACACACGACGGGTGTTCTTGGGCGCTTATTTTCGGAGTCGATCGAGAATGCACCGCAAGCAGCAGCGAAAGCTCTGCGTGTGCAGGGCGCTTCAGAGAGTCAAGTATTTTTATACGCCACCTTACCCACGATCATTCCGCAGCTCATGTCCTATTCCCTGTATCGCTGGGAGAACAATATTCGTGCGGCTGCTATTTTGGGCGTGGTGGGCGGAGGTGGCTTGGGGCAAATGTTAGCGTTTCATATGGGGCTATTTCAAATGCAAGAGACCAGTAGCATCTTGATCGCCATGATATTACTCGTTGTTCTGGTCGATACCTTGTCTTACGCTGCTCGACGTCTGATGTCGCGCTAGTTTAAGCACGAAGCCCTCCGAATATAATCTAGAGGCGTGTATTGATACGGTGCCAGAATCCCAATTTTATACCCCATGCCCCATCCCCCATTAGCCGATCACCCCCTGTATGAGCCCCATCCTAGTTCTGCGCTTTTAGATGGCTGGCTGGTCAGCACGAATAGCCTGACACGCAGCATTCTGGAAAACATGAGACCGGGCGATGAAGTGGTTGCGATCGATGCCATTTTAAATCCCCCGCATTGGGAGTTCGGTCACCTCACGTGGTTTCATGAGTTTTGGGTGCATCGCTGTGGGCAGGTATCCAGCCCATCCCTATTGCATGACGCCGATTATCTATTTAATTCTTCTGAAATTGCGCATCGGGATCGATGGGCAATCCCTATGCCACCGCTGGATGTACTGCTTGATTACAACGCATGCGTTATGCAAAAGACGCGCGAGCTCCTAGTAAAGCCCATTGATGCAGAGCAAGCCTACTTTATTCAGTTAGCCATTTTTCATCAGGATATGCACAATGAGGCTTTTGCGTATATGTGGCAAACCTTAGGCTATCCGGCACCATTCGAACCATTTTCTCTACCTAAGTTAGCTACTAATCCAGCGTCCGCAACCATTCATTTTCCAGAAACGAAATTAATGGTTGGCTCTGAACCCAAGAGTGGCTTCATTTTTGATAATGAAAAGTGGTCGCATTCGATAACCTTACCCGCCTTTACTATTGCGGAGCGGGCCGTGAGCAATGCCGACTATTTGGAATTCATTGAATCACCAGCAAATCAAGCCGATTTGAACCCAGTCACAGCCCCAATGCACTGGAAAAAAGAAAGGGGGGTGTGGTACCAGCGCTATTTTGATGCGTGGCGTGATTTTTCTGAGCTTGAGCCGGTGCGGCACATTTCCTATAGTGATGCCAAACGGTATTGTGATTGGCGTGAGTTACGTCTACCTACTGAGCATGAGCTGGGTTTATTGATGGCTCAAAAACAAGATGATTGGCAGCCATCCCATTTATGGGAATGGACCAGCAGCCCTTTTGCCCCCTTTCCTAGATTTAGCAGTGATCCCTATGCCGATTACTCCCAGCCTTGGTTTGATGGGAACCATCAGGTCTTAAAGGGGTGGAGCCTATATACTCCCGAGCGCTTGAGACGAAGTGCCTTTCGTAATTTTTACGCCCCGCATCGCCAAGACCATTTTTGTGGCTTTCGCACGTGTTTACTCTAAATTGAGTAAGCTTACCTAGTTCTGGCATTTGCCATCCTTTAAATACTTGATCAATTCTTTATGACTACTTCTTACAACGGCCGCCTGACTTCTTTATCGCATGGTGGAGGCTGCGGCTGCAAGATTGCTCCGGGTATCCTGAGCGATATTCTGAAAGCCTCGCCCATCCGCAATTTACCCGCCGCACTGCTGGCCGGTTCTGACAACAATGAAGATGCCGCGGTCTATCAAATTAATGAGCACCAAGCGATTGTGGCCACAACGGATTTCTTTATGCCCATCGTCGATGATCCCTTTGAGTTTGGCCGGATCGCCGCAACCAATGCCATTTCGGATATCTATGCCATGGGTGCGCAGCCTCTTTTTGCACTCGCTCTATTAGGTATGCCGATTGCAGTTTTACCGTTAGAGGTGATTCAACAAGTAACGGCAGGCGGTGAATCCGTTTGCAATGACGCTGGCATCATGATCGCTGGCGGCCACTCGATCGATACGGTCGAGCCCATTTATGGCTTAGTGGCGATTGGTATCGTCGATCCCAAAAAACACAAGCTCAATAGTGGCGCCCGGGCAGGCGATAGCATCATTTTAAGTAAGCCATTAGGGGTGGGCATACTTTCTGCGGCGCTAAAAAAAGAACTGCTCTCAGCGGCAGGCTATCAAGAGATGATTGCGCTGACGACCAAATTAAATAAGCCTGGTGTTGCCCTCGCGCAGCTGGATGGAGTCCATGCCCTAACGGATGTCACCGGTTTTGGCTTGGCAGGACATCTTTTAGAGATGGCCAGGGGATCGAAGTTAATGGCGCAGGTGCAATGGGATGCCATTCCAGTCATTCAGGAGGCAGTAGAGCACGTCAAGGCTGATATTTATACGGGTGCCTCCACGCGCAATTGGGCTGGCTATGGCGGTGAAGTAAAGCTTGTGAGTAACTTGGCAGTCTGGCAACAAAACCTCTTGACCGATCCACAGACGAGTGGCGGTCTACTTATCTCGTGCGCACCAGAACAAGAAGCTGAAGTCCTCTCGATTCTCAATTTAGGCGGCTTTGCTAGCGCAAAGAAAATAGGTCATTTTGCTGCGGGGACCGGACTATCCGTTGTATAGGAAGGCCATACAGTGAAACAGACCTTGCTTGAAGAATTGCATCTGAGCCTAACTGCAGATGTGCCGTTTATATCACCCAAGTTTTTCTACGATGAGATCGGCTCGCATCTCTTTGATGTCATTACATTGCTCGAGGAGTATTACCCAACGCGAACAGAGCAGTGGATCATGGATGCCCATCGCGCTGCTATTGCGAAGGCCATAGGCGACTGCGACGTGTTGCTCGACCTTGGAGCGGGCAATTGCGCTAAGGCAAGCCAGCTTTTCAGTAGCATTAAACCAAAGCAGTACCGGGCACTCGATATCTCAAAAGAATATTTGGAAGCGGCCGTTGCTGATCTGCAAAAACAGTTTCCACAGATCGCCATGCGCGCACAGGCGATTGACTTAAGCTTGCCTATGGCATTTCCGGATATTTCAAATCTGCGGAAGATCTTTTTCTTTCCAGGATCCTCGATTGGAAACTACGATCCTGAAAAAGCAGATCAATTTTTTACGAATATCGCTCAGGAATGCCATGGCAATGGCGGCCTCTTAATCGGCGTTGACTTAGTCAAAGATCGTGAAACCTTGCATCTTGCGTATAACGACCCTTTGGGGGTTACCGCAGCATTTAATTTAAATATTCTTTTACATGTCAATCGAATCATGGGCAGTAACTTTCATCTGCCGAATTGGGAACACGTCGCCTTTTTTAATGAATCCCTGTCCCGCATTGAGATGCACCTCCGTGCGCGAGCGGATCTAGAGGTGATTCTCCCCAGTGAT
The DNA here is from genome assembly GCA_945947155.1 of Polynucleobacter meluiroseus. Lineage (GTDB taxonomy): Bacteria > Pseudomonadota > Gammaproteobacteria > Burkholderiales > Burkholderiaceae > Polynucleobacter > Polynucleobacter meluiroseus_G. Next base: position 6,630 of record CAMEXM010000013.1, read on the forward strand.
GGGACTAAAGAGCATGTGATTCAGTTCAAGGTCGGTGATTTGATCCATACCGAAAATAGCTATAAGTACACGCAAGAGGACTTTACCGAAAAACTCCATCGTGCAGGATTTGACAATATTCAAACGTGGACGGATCCCAAGAAATACTTTTTAGTGTGCTTCGCCAATGCGAAGAACTGAACTAAAGCTAACTCAATTGCTCCATAGTTAATGCGCAATTAAGCCACTCACCAACTCGTGAATCGACTTTTTCTCCCGCGCTGGTTTAATTAGCTCTCTGCGTAAATTAATACACTTTTGCAGTGAAGCATAAAAGGCGGGTGTGTTTTCTGCGCGATATAAAAGCGTAGCCAGTCCATTTGCATCGGCCACTGGGTAGTACCCAGGGTAGTCTTCACCCAGTAAACCGCGATTGCCTGGAATGTCGGATGCGATCACTGGAATACCGAGTGCAATCGCCTCGGAGACGACGTGAGCGCCACCTTCCATGCGGCTGGAAATGACCATCAGGCGACTTTGCGAGAGGACCTTCAAGGCATCCGCATGACTCACCTCACCAAGCCACTCGTAGCGATCGATGGCTGCACTGAATTTTGCGGCTTGGTCTTTTATTTGGGAATTCATTGCCTGACCTAAATGCCTAACCGTGATTTTAGAATCGGATGGCAAGAGTGGGAGGCTCCGCACTATGCAAAACGGATCCTTTTCATCCCTGAGGTGCCCAATAATACTGACTAAAAAATCATCTTTGGCAGCCAAATCCCTTACATTAACCTCAACCGATTGATAGATGACTTGGACTTTATGTTGAAGATGAGCGGGCACCGAATCCACTGCGGCTGACTGCAAGACAATGAGCTGATCCGCCATCTCCATCGACTCAATCACTTCACTGTGATTTTTGATATCGCGATAGAGATCGGTCCCGGTCAAAATCAAAACAAGGGGTCTGCTGGGGTATTGTTTCTTAAACTCTACAATCGATTGGTGGCTGCGATACGCATGCAGTGCGATTAATAAACTGGCATCACCTCCAGACCACGACTCGGTGACCTCGACCGAATAGCCAAGTTCTTCCAAAAACCCTTGCCAGCGCAAAGCAGTCATCCGGTTTCCATGAAGGCTCCCCAGTGGTGCGGGGGTCACGATTTCAATGCGGGGTTTGATGTTCGGCCTTTATTAAGCGTTCTTAGTCTTGAGTTTAGGCGTTAGCAAGGCTTGCGCTAACAAAGCCAAAATAGCTGCCGGAATTGCTCCTGCAAGCATCAGGGCATGGTCATTGACTGCAAGCCCAGCCACGATGCGATCGCCAAAGCCGCCAGCGCCAACGAGCGCTGCCAGAGTGCATGTACCAACGCCGATGACGGTAGCGGATGCAAGGCCAGTCATGATGATCGACTTGGCGGATGGAAGCTCGATGTATAAAAGCAGTTGCCTGTTACTGCAACCCAGGGCGAGCGCCGCTTCTTTCAAATTGGCAGGTACTTCCATGAGGCCAATGTGGGTTGCATTCACAATCGGTAGCAGGCCATACAGAAAGAGGGCGATGACAGCGGGGACAGCGCCAATTTGATCTAAGGCGGCTATCAGGATGGTAAGCAGAGCCAGCGATGGAATGGTCTGCAAGATTCCAGCTGCACCCAATATCCACACTGCAAAACGCGGGCGGCGCTGCGCCAGAATACCCAAGGGAATGCTGACAATAAGGGCAAATGCCGAGGAGATGGCGACTAACAGAACATGGTCGCGCAGTGCAGTAAAAAAATCAGGCGCAAAGAGGAGTTTAAAAAAACGAGAGGAAGTCGATGCATTATTTTCTTGAACGGACGCGGAGTTCAAAAACGTTCTCGCGACCTGTTCAAAATTAGCACCTGCTTCGGCTTGCCCATTGAGTTTTGCCATCGCCGCTTCGTTTAGACGATTGCTTAAATTTTGCAGGAGCTTTTCATTAAAATCCGTGCGCATTAATAGCACTGCGTCGTAACGCGGAAATGCCTGCCGATCATCCTCTAACAAGACTAAGTTTTGTTTCTCAATTGCCGCATCCGTCGTGTACGCATCGACAATATCGACATCACCGCGGGCTAAGGCGCCATACGCTAAGCCATGCTCCAAAACCCGTTGGGGCCCAATCGTTAGGTTGTAGCCTTTAACTAGGGCAGGCCATCCATCCATGCGCGTCTTAAATTCAGGGGACAGGGCAATGCGCAGTTTCGATTGTTGCTCCGGTGTCAATCCTGTAATGTCACTAATTTTCTTGAGACCCAAAGCATTGGCGCGATCCGCCTTCATGGCCAAGGCGTAGGAATTATTAAAGCCGAGGGGTATCGCAACCTTAAGTCCCATGGGCGCTAGCATGGCATTGAGCTCAGAAAGCGAAACCTGAGTTTCTGGCCGCTTCAGTATCTCGCGCACAATGGTGCCCGTGTATTCAGGATAAATATCAATTTGCCCGGTGGTGAGGGCTTTCAGGACAATGGCGGTATTGCCAAGACCCTGGCGATGTGTCGATTGAACCCCAGCATCGCGCAAGGATAGATTGATGATCTCGCCCAGTACATAACTCTCGGTAAACCGTTTTGATCCAACCGTTACATTCGGTTCTGTAGGCTGAGCTATAGCAGAGTAGCTCAATGCCAGCCCAAGGCATAAGCTGACGTTGATCCAGGCGCGAAGAAGATACCGATTAACTGACAAAACGATTGGACACCCTGATTGAATAGATACCCATCATAAATCACGAATCCAGTAATTGCGTTAAGCCGTTTTCAATCGTCGGCTTTTGCGTGTGCGTTCAAAAAAATCATCGGGTTTTAAGCGCACCCATTCAATAAAACCCACCATATCCTCCTGCAGCTTTAGCAGTTCAATGGAATAGTATTTACGTGCCAGCTCGGTTTCTGTAAAAACCGCATGAATCTGTCGGTGGCAAATGCGGTGTAATACGGCAGTTTGACGCCCGCCATGGGACTTTGGAATCAGGTGGTGTTCGTCGCGTTGTAAAGGGGGTATTGCTCTATCGCACAGTGGGCAAATCACGTCTTCAGGCTGTAGTGCTATGAAATTACTCTGCTCAGCCAGAATTTGTTTTTTCTTGATGCGTCCAGTCACAGTATGAATTGCCCTGAAAAGCCCGCATTATGAATGTGCAGCTAAATCGACAATCACAAATCCGGTAACGCCGATATGCACTAGCGTAATGACAACCGATAATCCGTGCAGGACTAAAAAACGCTGTTTTTGTTTTGCGTCCGATGCCGCATTGATTGCAGGCATCAGAATTTGCCGAGTCGGAATGGTGGAGAGGGCGATCAGCCCTAAGATGATGGCACTGATTACGCTACTGGGGATGGCGAGGACGGCAGCAATACCAGAAGCAATGATGACGAAAATATAAAAAGGAGGAAAGGCCTTGCGTATGAGTGCGCTTGCCTCTGCTGGCGGTAAAGACTTAAACAGAAAAGCAGCGAAGCTAGCAGCAAATAAAAGCATGCCGCCAAAAAGCAAGGCAGAGGTCAAAAGGGCAGAAATGTGGGTCACGGATTCAAGCAAGGGGTAGCCTCGGATTAAGCAGGGTTAGACGGTACTGCTTTAATAAACAGCGCCGTTAGCAAAATGGTAAAGCATTATGGCAAAACGAGTTGGGAGGGTAAAGCGTGGCTTATTTAGCCTGCTTGGGCAGCGCACTGGGCACAGATGCAGGCTTTACCTTGGGCCTCGAGCGGCACTAGATCCATTACGTACTCAGAAAACACGGCATCAAAGCACCAGCAGCGCCCGGCCGTAGTGCAGGCCGCTTTAGCGAGCTCCATAGCGCATGCATTGCTTTCTTGGCAGATCGGGCAGCGGCTGGGGTCTATGGCATCCATTGGTATAGATTACCAGCTTATGCAGCGATTTGCCATTCGTGATCTCTGCGTTTTTAGTTTAGCGGTCCTATACTCGGTTGATGCGAATTTTCCATCCAAAAAAGTTACTTAAGTCGCCAACTAAGCACCCAAGCACACCATTCTTTTTTTTGGCTGTCCTCGCATTGCAGTTCCATTCTGGGGCGTTAGCACAAAGTGACTGGCGCGCGCAAATACCTTCCTTACCAAATGCTGGACTGATCTTATTGGGCGAACAGCATGACGCGCCAGAGCATCAAGAGCTGGCTAGATTAAGTGTTGAAGCATTGGCCAGCAAGCAAGCCTTATCAGCCCTCGTGTTGGAGATGGCGGATGCAGGTGTTAGTACAGAAGGTATGCCAACTCAGTCTAGTGAGGATGCAGTGCGTGAGCGGCTCAAGTGGAATGAGGCAGGTTGGCCTTGGAGTCGCTATGGATTACTTGTGATGCAGGCCGTTCGAGCCGGGGTGCCAGTAGTGGGAAGCAATCTGCCGTTTTCAGCGATGGCAGCAGTAATGAAGGATGGGGCATGGGACAGCAAAGTATCTAGTGCAGTTTTAGCAAGCCACAGGGAAAGCATGATTCAAGGCCATTGCGGCCTTTTACCGGAATCACAGGTACCTGCAATGGCACGCATTCAGATTGCGCGGGATGAGCGTATGGCACAAACAGTCAGCACGTGGATGCGCAGCGGAAAGACTGTACTGCTGCTTGCAGGCGCAGAGCATGTCAAAAAAGACCGCGGTATCCCGCTTCTGCTCGATACAAAATCAAAGGGTAAAGTTACCGTAGTTTGGATGCAGGCAACCACGTCAGTAAAGAAAGACCCGGCATTAGCCGATCTCAATTGGCAAACGCCGCCGGTGCCCTTTAAAGACTACTGCGCCGATATGAAGAAAACCATGGGCCAGAAATAACAAGGCCTAGTTTGAGCCCCTTGTCTTGCAATGCTTATTAAACAATCCTAACTTTAAATCAGATAAAGTTTTATCTTTTTCTTGACCAATTTCATCCCGCAATTTTTTTCTAATTTCGTCTAGTCTCGAGGCGCACATATTCTTTATTTAAGCTCTATATGGTTGATGGAATAGGACTTGAATTTAATCACGTTCTTATTTTAGCGAAAATACCCTTGGTTTAATGGATAGTTTTTGAATAGATTAGCTAACTCTTTTTGATCAAAGCTCGAAAACTTAGTTTCATTGTCAGGACAGCAGTTACGAGCCTCTTTAGGCAGTAGCGCATTTAATATCCCAACATGCGGCTTTCCTTCTAGAGTTATCAGAAAATACTTATGGTGTGGGGCAAAATTATTTTTAAGTAACTTACCAAATACAAGGAGACACTTATTTGCTAAGTTTGGACTTTCTTTGAGTGTATAGCTTCCAATAACTTTTAAATCTAAATTTTTCCACTCTTTCTTAATTTGATCTTTGAGTAGTTTAAGTATTTTGTCGATTGCCTTGCGGTCAAGAGTTTCATGTACATTGATCCACATGTCTTTTTGATCGCCGCCCGCATCAAGCAATCCAGACTCTATGCTATCAACCGTATTGTTACTAGATGACTTTGCGCGATTCAGCGGTGGGTTAAATTCAGCAATTAGCGCCTCTTCCTCAGTTGAGTAGTAAGAAACAGCTTTTTTGCTGAGGGTGCCCACGGGCGCACAAACAGATTCTCGAAACCAAATTTCTAGGGACTGGGTTTTTTTATCGAAGCATTCAATAATTCGCTGCCTACGTTCGCTCGATTCAGGCTTATTTGCGCCTTGTTGGTGCTGCTGCATGCGCATTTTAGGTCCCGAGCCTGCTTTGCCAACATAACGCACCTCAAAGTTTGAGCCAGACTTACTCAACCAAAAGTAAACGCCTGATTTTGTGGTTGGTGTTGTGACTGAAAATACTAGTTTATCCCCGACAGTATTGGCTTCAATTTTGCCTGCCAATGTAAATGAATGCGCATTTAAAAACTCATTATCTATTTTCATTTTTACCCTTAATTAATATCGAAGCTTTTGGCGTCGATAGGATTCTCCAGGTACACAATTAAGTCATACATGGCAAATGTATCTGCTGCGCAGTAATTTTTTAGGCGCCTTGCTAATTCCGCTTTCTCATCGATGGGCGTATTTGGATCGGTGCATTTAAACCAGACAATTTGCGCATCACCGCCACCTGAAAGCAAATCATTACTGGAGTAGTCAACTGACGTGGGTATTGCCTTGACGATATCCTTGAGTGAAAAGGAGCCATTCATTTTTGGAGAATAATATCCATCATTACGAACAACCAGTAATGTATCAACTATTCTAGAAATTAGACTTTCAACCGGCAACTTAAGATCGTGGCAACTTGGTCTCTCAACTAAATTAGTTAGCTTTGAAATTTCGAACGAGGCATTGTGAACGAAGATTGGCCCCTCTGTTCCAACAGCACTTAAAAGACTGACTAAGAAATCCCTATCCATCGTTGGACTTAAGAATTCTAAAAAACCTTTGCCTGCATTTAAGTCAGGTTTATCGCTCGGGCTTACCCACTGATGAACGGACCATTGAAAAGGAATGGCGTCATACGGTTTTGTATTGAGTAGCATGGGGACGCCTTGCTGAACTGTCTCAAAGTCCATAAAGAATCGTGGCCAGCCATATGAGCTAATTTTTGCAGGAAGATCTGAATTAATTACTGGTTGGTTCAGCGTGTGAGCGAGATGAATCATCTTTTGCATCGGCGTTTTTAGTGCGCTTTCTGGCAATTGCCGGAGGTCAAAAATGGCTTTCTTTTGCCATTCTTCCGCTAATTTATTTCCGACGCGGGGGAGAAGGTTGATTGGTACACCATCAAATTGCGGTAGCAATGCTTCGCATCTACTTTGATAGGGGCATACATGCGGTTCATTGCAATGTTCACCCATGACTACCATAGGCGAATTTGCGCCTTTAGCCGCAATAACTTTTAGTTCTTTAATCCAATCTTTAACTTCGGGTATTCGTTCATTGACTGCTGCGGTAATATCAACCTCAGATAAGAGCCCATCGTAGTTATCAGTATTTGTGTAAAGAAATTCTTTATTGATATGCCCGATCTTGATACTGTTTAGATTTACACCACACGCCCTAATGACATATGTTTGAATTGTTGCGTCAGCAATGTGCTCTGGTTTTTGGCTGGTGGAAGACTTGACCTCAACCATTTCCCAATCTGCTCCTTTGCGTAAAAGAACGTCAGCACGGATCAGTACATCATCACTTAAAAAAGCAGCCTCGTAGATCACATTTATTTCGGGGTTATCTAAGGCTTTTTTGTTTCATTAATGACCTTTTCAACATCAAATTGACCTTCCAAATTAAGGCCTTGGCCATAGTGTTGCCGCGAGAAATCACCAAAACGATTTCCAATATAAAAAATGTGTAACTCTTTCTTTATAGGTTCATTCACATCGAACCATAATTTTTTAGTGCATTGCAGACCAGAGGTAATTTTTGATTTTGTCAGGATGTGCATATTTGTCTTTTGTAAACTTCAGTTGAACTAATTACTGCAATATGAAAATATGGCATTTACCACTTAAAATATGCAAACCATTGATTAATAATAGAATTTTTATTATTTCAATTAGTGAATGGGTATTTCTTGGATTATTTAGTCTACTTGGGTTTTGTTAAGCTTACTAGGCAATTTATTGTGCATAAATGTTAACATTAGGCATAATATATTGAAGGATTTTTTGATGTCCAGAAAGTGTCCAAATTGTACTGCAGATGTTCTTGAAAATGCTAAGTTCTGCATTAAGTGTGGCACCAAAATGCCGCCCAATGTAACTTTGGGCTCTACGCCCACCCCTTTTGCTAATCGTGTTCCACCACCGGTGAGCTCAACCTCAAATTCCAGTAGTGCGGGAGCTGTTTTTGTTTCGCCCCCTCCCGCTGCTCCAGATGTACCCAAAAAAGAAGTGGTAAGTTTTGCAGAGGTGCAGGCAAATCAAACTTCAAGAGCAGATACTGCAATAAAAACCGATGCAGTTAAGCCTGGCAGTAATAAAGGCATTATTTTTGGTGTAATAGGGATATTGATAGCTGCAATTGGTGGTTTTTTGCTTACCTCGAGCAAAGATGAGTCTCCTAAATCGGTGAATGTACCCCTTATGTCTGCTCCGCCTCTGCCTGCGCCATCTTCAACAATAGCGGCACCTCCACCGAAGTCTACTGCCCCGATTGCACCTCCACCTGCGGCGGCTCCATCACCAATTGCGCCGAAACCAGCGCCGCCGCCATCTCCGGCAACTTTACCGGCTCCGGTCCCAGCTCCCGCACCTAGTGTGCCGGATGTAAATAAGCTAATGCGTGATGCAGCAAATAAATAAAAAACATTAAAAGTCTAAGGAACTCGTGAATTCATTAATAAGTAGACGCATGTCTCCCGGTAAGTATGTTGCATGCGCATTTGTATGTTTCGGATTTTCTTTTTCTGCACTTGTTTTTGCACAAACTGCCCCACCAAGTTCTGGAAATTCTTTTTTGAATAAATTATTAAACATTTTGGTCTGCGATCCAAAAGATAAAATGTGTGACCCTGAATATAATCCAGCAGTTAAAAATTCACTAATCCAGTCACCGGATCAGGTGCTTAAATTTATTGACTCAGCAACTGCATTTTTGACTGGGCAGGCTAACCAGCCTGTGGGCGAACGAAATGCTAATTTTTCCGCTAATAATACAGTCGTTGCGGTTACCGCAAAACCACCCAGCAGTCTTAGTCCCTCCCTGGACAATGATGCGTTCCAAAGAATGATGAAAACAAATGCAAGCTTAGCTTCTGCGGTGCAGGGTTATCTGCAAAAACAGCCCGCTAGCATTGCTCAGTTAAAGACGTTTTCTGAGGGTGGCGAGCCCTGGGCTCAGATGTTTTATGGTTTAGCATTTGGCGATGCCTGGACAGGTATCGCCAATCCCGCAGAATCGTGCCGCTGGATCAAAGAGTCTGCTGCTGCAGGCGTAAGTTCGGCTCGTTACTTTATAGCTAAAAGGGCGTATCTTCGCGACAATTGTTTTAGTGAGACTCCCACACTTGAGCAAGCAAAAATATGGGCTGAATTGGCAGCAATGTCTAGCGATGATTCGATTCAAAAAGACTCGAGAGAATTGATAACAAAGATTCTAAAAGATCAGTTGGCAGGTCTGAAATAGCACTCTATTGGTATCTCATGCTTAGTCATTCAAATATCTAATTTGCTCATGCTGATTCAATTCGCCGGTATTTTGAAAGCTGTGCAAATTACGGTAGTGAGTGCGTTGGTTTCATTTTCCTTTTCAGTCCATTCGGCGCCGCAAGATGTTGTCTTTGGTACTTACGTAACTTCGGTCTATAACGTTGATTCTGATAGAAGTGTTTTTAGTGCGGATGTATGGGTATGGTCAAAATCTAAGCTACCATTTAAATACAATATCAAAGAAAATTTAGATATTTCTTATTTAAGTAGCCAGTATCGTTTTTTAAGTTCTGGCTATCTCTCTGAGGTACTCCCAGAAAAAAAGTTTTATAGCATGCAGAAAATTCAAGGTACTTTTTTGCATGACTTTGATCTAGCAAAATTTCCTTTTGACCGTCAAAAACTAAAAATATATTTTGAAGATTCCAGCATGAATCTTAGTGAACTACAATTTAGCCCTGATAGAGCCAGTAATTATGATCCCGAGTTAGAGATTGATGGTTGGAGAATAATCAACGTTACAAGCAATATAGATTCTAAAAAATATAAAACTGATTTTGGCGTTTCTACAAATCCCATTGATAAGGAGTATTCAAGAATTAGCCTTGAGATCACAATCAAGCGTGACTCCCCACTCATTTTTTTTAAAATCACTCTGGGATTATTCGCTGCAGTATTAGTGGCTATGTTCTCGACGTTTATGAATACTGAAAGTGATGATTTATACAGTGCTAGATTAGGTTTGTTGGGCGCTACACTTTTGGCTGTCGTAGTAAATCAGCAATTTGCTGACAGTAAGGTAGGTCAAACAACGACTGTCACTTTAATAGATACTTTACATATGCTTGGCTTCACCATTGTTTTTTTACTTTTTATTGCATCAATTTTTTCTAGAAAGCTTCATCTATCGCCTATTTTAGGGCTAAGACCCGTTGTTTTTGATCGTGCTTTATTTGGGGTTTCTCTCAACATCTTTTCTCTGTTATCCCTTTTCCTAATTTGGTCTGCAGTTATTTCTTGATATAATCCATAGTTATTTAGGGATATTCATCCCCGCCATTTTGTAACGGATTGCATTCATGAAAACTTGCCCGAGTTGCTCTACCTCCCTCCCTGATTTTGTAAATATTTGCACTAAATGCAAATATAATTTTGCTTCTCCTCCGCCTCCAGTAAAGCCTACGGTTACGCCTTCCACTCCAGCGCCAGCGCCGGCCGCCCCACGAGTTCCGCCAAGACCCCCAGTTACAAATCAGTCTACGGAAACAACGCGAGTTGAGCCACCAAGACAAACTCAAAGCATAGAAGTTGCTCCTAAAGAGAGCAAAAAAATGATGTACTTTGGCATTGCTGTCGTTGTCCTTTTGGCTCTATCATGGCTCGGTTCAGGTGATTCAGGCTCTGATAAAACTCAGGTAGCGAAAGAGCAGGCTGCCGCCGCTGAGGTTGCAAAAGCTAGGGCAGAGGCGAGTGAGGCACGCGAACTGGCCCAAAAAGCACAAGAACAAGCTGATCAATTAAAGCAACAGGCTGCTGCAGTACAAAATGCGCCTACGCAAGTAGAAACCCCAGCGCAAGTGAGCGATCTTCTCGCTCGTGCTGCCAAATGTACAGTTAATGACTGCATTGACGTTTTATTTCTTGCGGCACAACCGCGTAACCGCGAGGCTATTCAAGTTGCCGCTGGAAGGTATGCGGAATTTAATACTCTTAAAACGGGCGACCGCCCAGCTGGTAGAGATTTAAACAATAAGGGTCTTGCTCAATTGCGGGGAGGCAACATAAATGGTGCCATTGATTTGTTTAACCGAGCCGCTCTTGCTGATCCGAATGATTCTGAGGTAATGGCTAACTTGGGTTATGCCCTGGTAAAGGCTAATCGACTAGGTGAGGCAGAAAAAGCACTCAACGCTGCCATTATCATTAATCCCCGCAGGACTGCTACATGGGGTGCTGTGTCGGAATTCTTTGCAAAAAAGCCCAACACTACCGAGGCTGCTGTTCGCTCATTGCAGTTGGCATATGAGTTTTCTGGCGGTCGGGATAAGACCCTTCAGTTTTTTACTGAAAGTGCTGATACATCCGATCGCCCGGAAATGAAGCCTATTTATGCTGAGGCGGTTCGAAGAATAAGAGCTTACTAAAGCGTCTTATTTACTGATAATAGCCAATTGCTGCAATGCAACAATTGGCTATTATGCTTTTTAGTTTCATAAATCGCATAAACAGGTCTCGTCTGTACGCTAAGTGCTTGAATTAGAGCAAATTTAAAGAATCTATTTGAGTAAATGTTTGTAAAATAAATAACGACTAGAAGTCAAATTCTAATAGCCATTTCTTTTGCTGGCACGGCACATTTATTAATTTACTCTAAGGATTATTTATTTTTCGCAATGGTTCAAACAGAAAAAAAATATTGGGCTGGGCAATTGAGCCTCGATTTATTATTCGAGGGCTCCAAGTCGGAAGCTTTTTATCCGGTTCTGCACTGCGAAGATGGAACTAATTATCGGGTCTATCTAAAAGGTTTAAGCAGTCTTAATAAAGATATGCTGAATCATTTCATGGGCCAGCAGGTTCTGATTTTGGGTGATGCTGATAATTTACGTGGGCACTGGCGACTGGTTGTGGATACAACAGAACCCGACTTTTTAACAGAATCCTCGGCCATAACTCCAAACAGCCCATTAGCGCAGCCAACCATACCAGGAACTTCGAGTGAGTAATTGCCTTTATTGCAATACATCATTAAATCCAGGTGCTCGCTTTTGTAAAAATTGCGGCAAACCTGCTCAATCCGCTGGAGGCACCAGCCAGGCACAAGTCTCCGTCACGAGCATTTCAGGCACAACGCGTGTTGCTTTGAACGCAACCCTATTTATCTGTGCCCACCATTTTGCTAACTCCCTGCGCACTAGCTTAGAAGCAAAGGGAATAAGGTCACTTGGCATTATTTCAGATGCCGATGCTGGACGCATACAGCAAAAAGCCAAAATGGCACTCCAAACGCAACGAACCAAGGGTCTGAAATACGTTTGCTTAATAGGTGATTGGGACGAGGTACCACCGTTTGTTGTCCCTGCTCCCGAAGGCATTAATGACGGCGATGAATTTTGCAGAACGGATGCGCTATACGGCAGCATCTCCGACTATGATTCTGAGGACATTTTTACTGCAATTCCAGACTATCCAGTAGGAAGAATTCCAAGTACAAACATTGATGTTGTTTGTGCAACGCTAATGCAAAGTACGGAACTGGTCGACTCTGAAAAGCTCTTTTTATTTGGTGTAAGTGCTTATCAATGGAATGAGGCAACTGAGACTATTGTCTCTACGTTCCTTAATAGTGTTGATGGAACAGAATTAATTCAGGAGCCAGAGTCGGTTTTTGATATACCTACAGCTTCGGTTCTGTCTTCACCCGATTGGTTCGAGGAAGATTTAAGGAGCCGCGTTCAAAAAAGCGCCTCTACTCCCCATGGGATTATTTTATTTAACGTGCATGGTGGCGCAGATGAGCCTTACTGGGTTGGCGAGCGCGACGGCGATTATCCAAAAATATTTGAACCCGGCACTGTTCAGTCTTTTAATGCTTCAACCATCGTATGTGAGGCATGCTATGGCGGCGCGCTAGGGTATGACGAGCCAAGCGTAGTTGAGCATTTTTTTGCTAATGGAGGCCATACCTTTGTCGGTTCATCCACCATTGCATATGGTTCACCATACTCAAGCATATGCGCCGCAGACTACATTGCCTTGTACTTTTTGGAGGCGCTGGGCCAAGGCAAAACTACTGGCGAGGCCCTTAACTACGCAAAACTTGAGGTGGTTACAGAAGATCCCTTGTACGATTTTATTGGTCAGAAAACTGTTCTCTCTTTTAACTTATTTGGCGCGCCATGGCATTTCAGGAAAAAAACGAGAGTAGCCCCAACAGTTCGTGAATCAACAGGGCCAAGTGGCGCTTCGCTTCTAGATCAAATTCGTAATCGCAGATCTCCATTAATTGATAGTGGCAATAGCCCGATTGATGCTATCCGAGAGCAATACAGAGCGAGATTGCCAGAAAAAAGTAAACAGTTTTTGCTTGATAAAGCAGAGGCACTAAAAACAATTCGAGGATTTAAGGATTTTGACCTAATAGATAATCAGGTCTCGGAGTGGGGTGGCGCATTAGATGATGCAATTTTAAGCTTCCTATCAAATGAAAATGATTCTGGCTATAGCTTAATTAGCGAAGCCCTTGGATTTAAAAATGCAAAAAAGACAATGATTTTGTTGATTGATGCACAGGGTAATTTAAAGAAAACATTAACTAGTAAGGGGATGTAATGAACTGTACCGCTTGTAATATTGACCTACCTGCAGGCGCAGGTTTTTGCCCTGAATGCGGAACTACCGCAGTTGCAACAATTGCTTGTAAGTTTTGCGGCGAGGCTAACGCACCCGATGAGGCATTTTGCACCTCCTGCGGTAAGCCTAGTAAAAGTGATTTACCTTCAGTAGCTAAAGATGCTACTCCGGCGCTAAGCAGGGCAATCGGCAGTGACTTTGCCTGGTTCTTTGACGAAGAGAGCTATCGCTCAGTTACTTCATCCAAGGTCGATATACCTTATGGAGCAGTTGCAGTTACATTGGTTGACGGGAAAGTCCAGTCCGTTAAGGACCAAGGCTTATATGGTGGGAATAAAAATAATTCTATTAAGGATTTTTTTCAAAGTGTATATGAGCAATGGCTGGGATTAACGGGCAAGCGAGATCAAAAGATCCAGTCCTATATTTTGCTCAATCTCCAAGATTTACCTGTAGTTACCTATACCCATCCCATCACAGTTCCCGGGACAGTTGGCGCTGGTTTTCGTTTTGAGTTCTGGATAGAGTCTCATGGAGAGAAAACAACTGATGAGCAGTTAAAAAATATTGGCCTCTTTTTCCAGCGCTGTATTGGCGATAAAAGAAGGCTATCGATTAATGATTTTAAAAATCTCGCGATTGGTTTTATTCCCAATATTATTGAAAGCATTTCCGCATCAAATCTAGATCCGCAAACTGATCCTGAAAAGATTTCTAAGTTATTACTACAGGCAACTGGTATTTCTTCTAAGTGTATTTATGTACGAAGTAGAAAATCTGAGCAGCGTTATATTGATGTTTCCAAGTATCAAAAGCCAATCGTATGTTCTGGATGTGAAAGCCTTTATTTTTCAGCCTTGAAGTTCTGTGAGGTTTGCGGCAATGATATGTCGAGTTCGCTAATTCAGGGCGCATCTTTCTTACAAGCTGAGAATAAGGAAGAAATTACGCTCCGATTGCGTTATACAGAAGACGCAGAAGATGGAGTAGTTACAAAAACATCTGATGAAATTGCCGAAGCTGTAGTCACACTTCTAGGACCAGTTTTGCGCAGAAGAACTGTAGCCTCATTAATGGAAGGCTCTGCTTTAGTTGAGTTAGAAAAATTACTAAATATCGAACTCGTTAAACTATTCAAAGGATATATAACTGAATTTAAAGTCGTAGACATTCGTACGGCAAGTGAAGATTGGTTCTTCAAAACCGATGCATTGGTTCAGGAAGAGCTTAGAAAAATTGAGTCTGATAAGCAGTTTTTAGCCGTCGATGGTGCTCAAATAGATTTAAAAGAACTTGAATTCGCAATTCAGATGCGCCAAGTTCGTCAAGGTAATTCAGAAGAATTACAGCTCAGAAAGGCTGGACTCGAGTCTCGGGCAAACATTGCCGAGGTTGAAATTAGCGAACATGAATTAGAAACAAGGGTCGACCTTCGGAAAGAGGGCATCGACGATAAAGCCGAGCAGGAGCGCCTAGAGAGAGAAAAGGCAAAAATGCTTCGCGAGCGTGATTTCAATCGCGAGCAGGCTAAGGGCGATAGAGAGGATGAGCATTCATCAGTCGACCATACGATGGGCCTTGAGAAAAAAGTTGCAGCACACGATATTGACTTAGCAGACATGACTGGGGAGGCGCAGAGCCGGTCAAAAAGAAGGGATGTTTCCGATCTCTCCTTTGAGCAAGAAGAGGCAATTCGCCTCGAGGCTGAACGGATGCAGAAACTAGGCCATATTGGCGAAGACTTGCAAGATAGGCAAAATCAGCGTCAAGTTGATAAGCTAAAAGCCATGGCCGAAATGGAAGCCAATATGGCCAAGCAAGATAATGAATTTGAGTTATCTAAAGTAAATAGTATGAAAGGAATGAGTGCTCAAGAAATACTACTCATGCAGGCTACTCAATTGGCCAAAGCAGGTCAGGTTATTGATACAGCCGAGATCATAAAGGCTACATCGGGAGCCTCCATAAAGGATGAGATGTACCAGAAGATGCTTGACATCCAGAGGGAGTCATCTCAAAGCGCGATAGATGCACATAAATCGGCAGCGGATTCTGCTTTAAAGGCAAGTGAAAATATGTCTAAAGTTGCCAGCAATGCTGCTGCTAGCTCAACTGACGGCTATAAAGAAGCTGCAAAAATTGCCCAAACTACAAATGAAAAATCAATGGAGAGCATGGCCAAGGTTGCTACAGCGACAGCAGGAAGGAAAACAGGCAAAGATGATGCTGAATCCAAGAGCGATACCATATCCTGTATTAATTCTGAGTGTGAGCACACATTTGAGGGTAAGGCTAAGAAATTCTGTCCAAAGTGCGGCACAAATCAATTCGATAATTAATATTTAGCGAGAATAAAATGTTTGTATGTGGGTTTTGTAATTTACAGAGTAGCAACGAGCGCGCTCAAATATGCCAAGATTGTGGCCCCTCAATGAAATGGTTGCCAGAGCACGCAGACCAGCCCGACGCTCTGCGGAAGTACTACGCTGCAGCAAAAGGTTTGATTTTTGATGTTGATGTCAGTGATGATGACTTTGATTTGCAGTCGATCGGCCTTAGGCAAAAATTCAAGATTACCTTTTTAACGAATGCAAAACTAGTTGAGCACCTCAAGAAGAAGCGCGATGCCATAAGAAAGCTAAATAAATTCAAAATAGAATTTGATGAAAATATTGTTGATGCTTATGCTGGTGGAGATACTCTCCTGCGCTTTCGTTTCGAAAATCAGTGTGACACTTCTTGGCTCAAAGCCCATCTATATTGGGACGATCCAGACACTTCGGATGATCAAGATTTCAATGTGCACTGTCTGAATTACATAAAACCCAGGCAGAAGCAGATTATTGCGGGCACCCATGTTTTCTCAAGATTTGGCCCAAAAGAAATTCGGGATATGCAGGTAGTTATTTCTAACTTAGAGCAAGAAAACGCAAAATTTACTGCATCTTCGTTTACTTTTAAAATTGGCAATGCTGGCCAAACAATTATTAACAATATTACAAAGAACACCACCCAGAATATATCAATCGAGGGTCGCGGTGTGGTCGATGCTTCTGGTGCAGATTCTGATAGGTCACAAACCGCCGATAGTCAGGCGAATAGTCTTCCCATTTGGAAGACTCTAACTTTATCGTATCAACCTGAGACAGAGGATGATTTCATAGAGACGGTTATTGAGCGCTTAATCAGCGCGCAAGCAGGTAGCGTTGATCCCATTGAGGCAAAGAAGGCCTCGCTCACAACAACACTTCGTGATGAAATTGAATCACTTTTCCAGTCTTTAAAGGGCTTTAATTCAAAGCTTTCGTCAGGGGATGCCAACAGAATCGTTGCAACTTCGGATATTTCCCTGCCACTTTTGGAAGTATTTCATTTTAAAACGTTGGAAGCCGAGCTGGACAATTTGATTGGTATCGCGTTTGAAAATCCGCAAAAAGTAACTGTCGACTCAGATAATTATGTCAATAATTTTGTTGGTGAGGCGACTCTAATTACTACAACTGGATTAACTATATTTAGTAATCATGATAATGAGGTCACCTGGACGATCTCTTATGCTTGGAATCAATTAAAGCCGAATGGACTTTGCTTTTATCGTCAACGCTTCGGCCCCGGAAGTTTTTTAATATCATTTGGTGACGAATCGTTTAAGCAAAATGTACCAGGCCTTAAATTTGATTTGAGACGTTATCAGGGCGCAGAATCGGTTGACTCTTTATATGGCGGGATTGAAGAGACATTCTCCAACATTCTTCTATTGGCCCCTGAAGTTGAGGAGATTGCCCCACGTCGTAATGATGACTCAGTTGGTATATCCCCTGTAGAAGAGCTAGAGTATGACACCAAGCAGGATGGTTCAATTAAGGAAGCTGTTGCCAGCTTTGCTCAACACCTTGACTTTTTAGAGATCTATCAAGGCGGCGACTATGCCGACGAGACTCAGTCATTTGTGGCGTTGTTGATTACTGACCCATTAAAAGAGGTGATTGCTTCGGTTATTCCTGGATGTTCGAGCGACGATATTGTAAGTATTTTGCTTGAGAATCCAGCAGATAATTACGTTGATCCTGATACATCAGCGCTCGGCAATTTTGTAGGCGTTGCATCTGTTATATCAACACTCGGCATTACCGCTATACAGTGCAATGACAATAATCTTTCACTTGCATTTCATCTTTCTTGGGTTGAAATCGAAAATGCTGGTGTGAAGGTTATGTATAACGACGATGCCGATGAGGAATACAGTATTCAGCAAATCATTCTCGGGTATGTACGCCATGGTACAAATCATCATCTCTATTTTGGAATTTGGGACGTAAGTCACTCTGAGTTATCAGACTACTGCGTCGCTGTCGGCAATGCGCGTCAAGCACTAAGTAGAGTGTATGACCTTACCAGCGGCAGAGGAGAAAACGCTAGTTTTGAATCTCAAGGACAGGTTCTTACCGATGGTTCGATTTATGACGGTCAGTTTGATGGTAACGGTAAATGTACTGGCTATGCTTCATATGCTTGGTTCAATGGTACTCGTTATACAGGTGAATTTGCTAATGGTTTCTACAATGGCCAAGGCGAATTTTATTTTTTAGATGGCCGACATTACGCAGGTAACTGGATTAATGGTCTCGCAAATGGTTATGGGGTCCTTACTTACGCGAATGGCGATGTGTATGAAGGCGAATTTGTTAATGATCTTACGCATGGCGAAGGGACCTATACCTTTCTTGATGGCGCTATCTATACCGGCTCATTTGAAGATGGCAATTTCAGCGGTATTGGGACCTTTACATGGTCCAATGGAACTGAGTACACGGGCGAATGGAGCTTTGGCTTGAAGCATGGCCGCGGCTTAATGTCTTTTCCTGATGGGACAACCCAAGAGGGTGTTTGGGATAATGGAGAGTACCAGGAGGAAAATACTAAAAAGACTGGACTCGTTTCTTCTTTTGTTCAAGGCTTTAAGGAAAGCTACAAGACTACTAGTGGAAAATAAGAGTTCGCTACTACGATTTAACTCAGTAGGTCGCAGGAAGGGCCCCTAGGTTATACAAGAAAATCTGAGTAGGATAAAAAGATTGGTAATTGACCCATCAGATAGTTGTTTAAAAAAATTACTTGAGATCAAGTACCGATGCAGGTCGTTGTGTATCAGATGGTCTATTTGTTGGAACGCTGTTCTTAGCCGCCGCATCTTTTGCATCTGCAGTATTTAATGCATTGATCCAAGAATTGATATCGGCTGGGAAATTGAATCCATCGCAGACATTAAAGGAGCCTGCGCACTTAAATGTTGTCGAGTTGGCAAGGGAAAAATAGGTTCTCGCAGCATTTCTGTACCCAAGCCCTGACGCAGCTGCTCCAAGATAAAAATATTGCTGATCATTTTCGTGCCCAATAGAAGCCACCTCTTTAGCAAGGTCCATCCAAAGTTTATTGTTATAAAGATTTCTCATCTTTTGTCTAGCAAAACCAGCCGATCCAGAACACCCAAGTTGGCAAGTTAGTCTAATTTTGCCCGATGCAAACTGATTTTGAAAGTCGGGGGTATTGACAGCAATTCCGCTACTAGCGCATGAAGCTAACAACCATACGCAAAACAGAGTTGAAATAATTAATTTTAAGTTCATTCTAAAACCTGCAATAGTGACCTTAAATTATATTAGCACCAGTTGAGGTGGTATTTAGAAAGGAGCGGCTTAATTCTTCTTGAATACAGCTTTACTCCATTACGTTTATCTAAAGGTAGATATCAAGGAAAGGCTTTTTTAAGACAAAAACTTAAATGGTGTTCCAACCATCTTGGTTAAAACTTCGTATTCGGGCCGTTACAAAAAAGCTCTTTAAAAGTTCATAAATAATCACCTTAATTGCTTGTGTTAAAGATTCGGCTATGCAATACTGTATATATATACAGTATTGATTCTGATTAAATCGGAATTTTTTTACCCGTATTTCATAAGGCTCATCCTATGAGCTAGCTCTTTGGAATACTGCATCCATCGTAACAATTAAGTAGGTGGATGCATGAGTACCATTCGGCAATATCTAGTTTTCCTCACCGGGCACCGCATCCCGGCAAACGCGCCGGTAGAAGAGGTGGGGAGTTTGAGTAAGATTGGCGCTGCCATTGCCTTTGCTAGCTTTCTAGCGGCATTGCAATTTGGCATTGCTGGCTGGTTCTTGGCCATGGACCTCCATATTGGCGTACAAATCTGCATGACCATTATCTTCGCAGTCATTGGCGCAGCGATTGTGCTCGTGCTCGATCGCAATTTCATCTTTTTGGCCGATACGCGGTATGAGACAGATAAAAAACTTACCTACGTGTATCTGGGTATTCGTATTTTCTTAATTACGGTAATTGGCTCGCTCAGTAGCCAATTCACCATGCCCCTCTTTTTAAAGTCAGAGCTAGCAATCCATGCGCAAGACATGAAGGACGGCCGCTATACCGATGCAAAAGTGCGCTACCAAGAAAAGTATGAGCTCTCCGATAAAACCGCTGCTGTCAGCAATTTAGAGCAGCGCTCTACTCAGCTCAGAAAAGAGCTGCAGGATTTAACGCCAGCGCTGATTCGCCAGCGCAATGCCTCAAACCAATGCGCTGAGGATTACCGCAAAAAAACCAGCACCACGTTTGCCCCGGACCTTGATGAAAACGAAATCATTCACCTGTATGCCAAGGACAAGCGCGCATGCGAGCAATTGGAAGAGGCCTATCGCCAAAACTACCGCAACTTTGCAGGGCCAAGAGAGACTGAGCTGACCGCCATGGGAGAGGCTATGCCGCAGGCCCTCGCTGCAGTTGAAGGCGCTAAACAAGACATTGCTGCCAATTTGGCAAAAACGAGTCAAATCGATGAGGCCTACATTAATGTAGCCTCAGCCGACGTACTCTCTTCACTCATTACCCATAGCCCAGGGGTGTTCTTTAAGTACGCCCTGATTACGCTCTTGCAGTTGTGTTTGGAGCTCATGCCCATTTTGCTCAAATTGCAAGCAGGGCAATCCGCTCTAGGACACCGCGCTGCCCTAGTGGCTCACCAGAACAAAACCAGCGTGCTTTCTGAAATCAATCGCAGCGTGAGCCGTCGGCTCGATTCAGAAGCGGAGTTGCAATTGGCACAGCATGGGCGGGCACTCGTGACAAAGGACCAGCAGGCTGAATTACAAGAACGGGAATTATCGATGACCAAGCACAAGATCGTGTACGACATTGCCAATCAAAAGCTGCGCCAAGAACTCGATGAGCTTAAGCGCCAAAACAGCACCTATGGCCGCCTGCAAAACCAAATGAATTACACCTTTACGCAGGCAGCTGATCAGTTCATGAACAAAGTGGTGACGCCCACGGTAGCGGTAGCGAGTGGCGCAATTAGTGATGCCTTTGCTAAGCCATCCAATCCGAATGTAATCCAAACCGAGAGTAATTCTGCGCGGGTATTTAATTTTGAACCAAATACGCAGACTCAGCTTAAGGCTGCATCGTAAAGCGCCGCCCAAAACGCATGCGAATCCTATTTCTGCTCATCCTCATGCTAAGCCTGAGTGCTTGCGCAAGTAAGCCGAGGCCCTATGCCGTGTATAGCGCGCCAAGCTATACCCAATACAGCGCGCCAAGCTACAGTCCTCCTCGGCCCAGTAATCAAGTGAATCAAATGAACCGTAGTAATCTATATAGCCAAAGTAATCAAAGCAACCAAAGCAATTTGGCGAGGGCCGCTCAAACTACCGCAGCACATATGGGTAATGCACAGTCACGCGTACAAGCTACTTTTGTGCGCTTAAGTTACGAAGACCTAGTGCGCTTTGAAGTCAATTGCGAGCAGCGTACCGAGCAAATTGCACTACTTGAAGAACAATTAAAGCGCAATCGCTTTTATACGGTCGATGGAGTTGAGGGTAATGCCTCGCCAGACAAAATCAGCAAGAGTTACCACTCCTTAGCCAAGTACCGCATTTGGTCTGTGCGCTTTGCCTGTCAGGGTAGTCCCGTGGATGCAGCCTTGATTCAGGCCGATTTGCGCGCTGGCCCGAATAAACCCCCAGAAGCCACGCCCCGTTGCTATTTCGAGGAGGTGACAGAAGCCAAGGTAGGCATTAGTCCAGTCCAGCTTATGCATGCCAATCAAACCATGACGCGGAAAGAGATCTGCACAAACTTTCCGTACATAGAGAACAAGCCATTTATTCGGATAGGCGATCAAATTAGTTTCACACCAAATGACCTTCAAGCCAGTCAAACGCGCTCGAGTTTGCGGCGCTGGAAAGGCAATGTATATCAACTGATCTCGAAAACAGAACTGATTCGAAATCAAGCAGTGCGCTTTACCTTAGTCGCCGTGCGTTCTGGCACCAATCAGTGGGTTGTAGTCGATAAATTTTAATTAATTCAAGAAGGAATACATCATGAAAAACGCCTTATATGCAGTACCGTTCATCGGCTTATTGAGTGCTTGCGGTTCAAGCCCCGTGAGTAAAAATGTTCAAACCGATCTGGAATACCGTCAGCAAGCGAAGATAGCGACCCAAGCTGTCAGCCAAGCGCCAATCTGGATGACGAAGTTACCCAAAGAAGCGGGCGTCATTTATGAAAACGGTACCGCGATCAGCAGTGACTTTTCGATGGCCGATCTCAAAGCCAAGACCATGGCTTACGTGAAGATTTGCACGGGCGCAGGCGGCAAAGTGCGCAGTCAAATGAAAATGTACCGCGCCGATAACGATGCGGCTTCGGTAGAGCAGTCTGAACTCACGGTCCGCAGCTTATGCCCGGATGTGGACATCACCGGCGTTGAAACGGTGGAGATGAAGCACGTGGCCGAAGGCAATCGCATTCGCAGTTACGTCCTCGTGGCCTTGCCCATGGGCTCTAAGAACCTCATGAAATCCAGTAAAGAAGTGCAAAACCGCTCTCCTGAAGCTTTTAGAGAGCTCGATAGCATAAGCAAAGAGCAGCAGGCAGTGCCTAAAGCAACTCCTCAAGCAGAGCCGGCGATTCAATCAAGTAAGCCAGCCCAAGGCAGGGCAGCAGAACAGCCCCAGACAAGGGCGCCAAGCCAGCCCACAGCGATCGTTGAGCCCATTCCGCTCGAGCGGATTGAGGTGCCGCTTTCTCCCGCATCAACGGGGCAAGCGATTCCTCCAGCAACCAAGCGCGATGGCAGTTTGCTCGAATCAGTCAGGGCCGTAGGCAACGATTCGGTAGTAGTGCAATCGGCCGATGGCAGCGAGCGTCAGATCGGTTTACTCGGCGCTAAAAATCCCGAGTATGTCGCGCGCCGAGCTGCCGCTTTAAATAAACCAGGCGCAGTGATTGGGCAGGTATCGATTGAATAAGTTTGAAATACCAAAAAATAGGCAAGCAGATATGCGTCGAGGACATCAAGCTCAGCTTATGCGATAGTAATTTCGGATAATGAATGTACTTAATACCTGATTGGAGGCCGTATGCGTAACTATTCTTTTATTAACGGCACCCGCTTTGCCGTTGTTAACCTGTTTCGCAGTCTACGTTTTGACATCGATCGTCTTGACCCTAGCTGGGTTGAAGATACAAAGCCCGAATTCGTACGGGGTTTACGCATCGTGGATTCCGATGAATCCAATACCGTAACCGTACATGGTGAGGATGCCGATAACTTGATGTACAGCTTATCGTTTATTTATAATCGAGAAGAGACCGCAGACGCATTTCGGGCAGCCATCGATGCCTATTTAATCGTAGCCCTGGAAACCAAGGATTACTTGGTATTGAACCAAAAAAAAGATCCCGAAGGAAAGCCCGAGGTTAGTGAGGCTGTAATCCATTAAGTTCAGCTTTTGCTTCTAGATCGCTGGCTAGATTGCGATTTTGAAATGCTCCATCCCGCTCTCTGTCCAGTGCACACCACTGCGTTCTTCAACCTTGAACCAATGCGCAGCATCTGAATCCGATGGCTCGGATGCAATGGTAGTAATGGCGTGCTGACCTTGATGGTTGGCACGCGTATGGGGCGCGCCGTAGTACATGCTGGGGGATTGATCATCGCTGGAATACCGAAAGGCCCAGATGTCTCGCCCGTTGGTCAGGGCGCAGGAAATACGCATCGGTTCGTCCGCGTGGTGCTTATCCATGATTTTTGCAACATCATGCATCGTCGCTTGAATCGCAGCAATCGGGTCATGAATCAAACCCTTACTCAGTGCGACTAAAAAAAGGGCTTCACTGTCTGTGGTGCCTTCTCTGTGGGGGTAGTGCGCGTTGTCGATGAGGTCTTCTACATCTTTACGGCAGTCATGCCAGTTGCCAATCTTGCCGTTGTGCATGAAGGTCCAGTTTTGCCACGTAAATGGATGGCAGTTGCTTCTGTTGACCGCAGTGCCAGTAGTAGCGCGAACATGGGCAAAAAATAATTTCGTTTGTATATGCGCCGCCAGTGAGCGCAGGTTACTGTCGTTCCAAGCAGGCAGGACGTCTTTGAAGAGCCCTGGAGCGGTGCGATTGTTGTACCAAGCTACGCCAAAACCATCGCCATTCGTTACCCAGGCAGACTGGTTTGCGGACAAACTCTGTCTCACGATGGAATGCTCTTGGTGGAAGATCAGGTCTTCAAGGTAAATCTCAGGACCCGCGTAAGCAACCCATCTACACATGATGACCTCGGCTAATAATCCAATATATGCCGAATTATATGGAAGTGGCGAGTAATTTCAATTGGCAAATGCCCTTAAATCGTTTTTATGCCGAAGTAAATCCTTCGGTATCAATCACCATCACTGCTTGCATTAGCGTCTGCTTGGTGTGTAGCCAATCCGATTTCCGTTGTTATCAAAGATATTCGTGACGCCAGTTGGCGTTTGCACTTCATAACCTAGGCGATTGCCTCTGGTGTCATAAACGCCATTGGTCGCATTGGAATTCAATGGACTATTTTGATAGTTCAGAGGACTGTTGTTGTAATTCAGTGGGCTGTTATTAAAGTTCAGTTCACTGTTTTGATAATTGAGGGGACTACTTTGCCAATTGGTTTGGGCTAAAGCGGAACGCGCAAACAAGGCGGCCTGGGTAATGAGCACGAGGGCGATGAGGTATTTCATGGTGACTCCCTATGAATGAAGTGAGAAGGGTGGCTAAGCAACACATTCATGCTAATTACGAGGTAGGTCACTACGTGAGCTTTGGCCAGATTTTTTGCTTGGGATTATGATCAAAATAATGTCCACTATAAAAATCACACAATTCTTGCATGTCTGCCTTATTCTTTTAGCGGCATCGAGCACAAGTCATGCCGCAGAGCCTATAGTCAAAGTAATCCCGCAAACGCAGGCAGTCAAAATCAACGGCACTTCCATAGAAGTGGATGTGTATAAGCCCCTAGGACCGCTAAAGGGTGCAGCAATTCTGACCCATGGCTTTACACGCAGCCGCACTACTATGGGAGAGCACGCACAGGCGCTGGCGGCCAAGGGCGTTCTAGCGATTACGCCCGATATGCCCTGTACCTTTGACTTTCGCTGCAATGCCAGCGCGATTGCTGGTTTAGTTAATTTGCTGCGCAATACCGAAACCTTTGGCGGCAGTAGCCAGCGCGTCATGCTGGTTGGTTTTTCAGCAGGAGGCCTTTCTAGCTTACTGGCGGCAGATACGCCTGGCGTTGTGGGATTCGTTGGGCTGGACTCATTTGATCGAATCTTGCCCAATGAAACGGAGCGTGCAGGAATTACGGCGTCCCGGCACCTCACCACCGAGGCTCTCCTATTAAGAGCCCCCGCATCAAGCTGTAATGCAAAAGCCGTTGCAGCGCCATGGGGTTCTGAGATGAAAGCCCTTTGGCGCGATGAATTGATTGCCGGCGCGTCCCATTGCGACTTTGAGGCGCCAAGCGACTGGAAGTGCCGCTTAGCCTGCGGTAATACTGATCCTGCGCGGCAATTGCAGGTTCGCCAGGGGATACTCGATGCAGCAGCGCGGTGGCTGCAATAACCGTTTTAGATACTCGCTAGATCGCCGATAAATAGACTTAGGCGCTTACCTCAGGCAATTACCTCAACCGTTTTATTTTTTGGATCAATGCGCAATTTGGCACCACTTACAATTGCCGCTGTAATGTCCACATCAAATCCACTCAGCATTGATATGCCACCGTGGGCAGCGCCTTGCGCCAAAATGGGGTTGACTGTATTGAAAACAATAGCAGACGGGCATAGGTTTCGCATCTTCATTTCATAGAGCATCCATGCGCTAGCAACACCACCCTTGGCTGTGTCTAAAACCAGGATCATATCGTTATATGATTTGCCAAAAAGTTTATGGCTTGGCCGTGAGAATGTTCCATTAATGCGATCTAAATCGTAGCGCGCAGAAAAGCCATCACTGGCACTTAAGCAGTACCCCTCAACGACATCACCTTGGGCATGTCGTGCTGTAAATAATTTCTGACTCATGCCAGTCTCCCTGTTTCTGCAGCATTGACGCAATCTTCCATTGAGGCGAGGATGGGTGTGTACCCATAGCCACCTAAAATATTGACCATTTTTGCGCTATTCGTAGCTAACTTTTTCCATCCGTTTGCCTCGGCAATTTCCCGTGCATAGGATTGATAAAAGCACATGCCAGCAAAAACAGTGCCACCAGCCTCCTCGATCATGGCGGTGTACCCCATGCGATCGGAGTCCGGCTTGACTTGAGGGCTTGTTACTGCCAAGAGGGGCTTCTTGAATTTCTTGCCTTGGCACAAGGCCGCAACGCTTTGCATTTCAATTAAGCTCAACTGCGGCGCCGAGAACACGACAACATCAATTTCATCGGTAACGCGGTAGGAGCTCTGCAGTGCCATCACCTCCTCTTTAGAAATGCTGATCTCTGGTAAGTGATCAAAACTAAGGTCACGCGCATGAATCGCTTCCGGTGTAACCCCTAAGATATGAAATAAAGCAGAGGAACCAAAGCTTGCCATTGCAGCGCCAAAATGCTTTAAGGAGTCTGAGCCGGGGCGGCCTTCAATTCCTTCAATGACAGGTACTGACCAGTAGTTACCGGACTTTCTGCCAATGAGGCCGCCTAGAGCGCCCCATTCATTGAGGGACTGCGGCGTCCACGTAACCCGGTAGCGATGGGTGGGCTTGCGATGCTCGTCTAAGTGGTAGCCATAGCGAGGAGTGCGACCGGTAAGGCCAGCAGAGAGGGCAGATGGACCGCCTTCAAAATTCGATCGGGCGCCGCAGATGCTGTTGGAGTAGATCACAACGCCCGTATCACCAAAAGCCAAATGCTCACCAAAGACCGGCGCCATGATGGTTTGGTAATTAATGCAGGTATCCGTCATGGATACGCCCATTTTGACAAAGGCAGCAATAGCGCGGTGCTCTAAGGAAACCATCTTATCTGTTTGACCTAATTGCTTTGCCTTGCTGAAATCCGTGCCACGTGGATCGGTAATGGTTGGGATTCGGACTACGCGGTCTTTGGCTGCATTTTTAGCTAATGCTTCAAGCCATTCCACGCCAGTCTCGCCCAAGCTCTCGGTATCGGCCATGATGTGGGCTTGGGATACCTCTACAAAGTCTTTAGCGCCAAAAAAATCACCGACTTTGATTTGATGTTCAATCGCCATTTTTCGTACGGGACCAAATTCCCCGGCGAGCATGGCTTTTTCTTCTGCATTCAGATTCATTTTTTATTTTTCGTTATGGGTTAATCAACAGTTGCGCCAGAGTCGCGAACAGTACGAGCCCATTTCGCAATCTCTTTGGTTTGAAAATCAGCCAAACTTTCTTTGAAGTCGGTGTTGGGTAGGACGCCTAAATTTCCAAGGCGTTCTTTAAAGGCAGCTGACGCAGCAACTTTTTGAGTTTCAGCGCGCAATTTATCGGTGATGGCTGCAGGCAGCTTAGCGGGCGCAAAAACAGCCCACCAAGCGGTGGATTCAAATTGGGGATAACCCAGTTCAGCAACGGTTGGTACATTTGGCAGCAAGGGGGAGCGATTTTTGCTCGTGACAGCCAGGGGACGAACCCGGCCCGAGTTGATGTGGGTAATAGCCGATTGAATGGGATCAAACATCACGGGTATTTGGCCGCCGATTAAGTCCGTCATCGCCGGAGCACTGCCCTTGTACGGGATGTGCTTGAGCTTAATTTTTGCGGTGGTTTCAAATAGAGCGCCGGTGAGGTGGCCAGGTGTGCCATTGCCTGCGCTACCAAAGCCGATGGAATCGGGTTTTGCTTTCGCTTCTCGAACCAAGTCTGCCAGGGTATTGATGTTGGTAGCTGGGTTAACCACGATCACAACGGGAGCGCTTGCAACCAGCGCTATCGGTGTGAAATCCTTAATCGTGTCGTAAGCGAGTTGCTTGTAAAGACTGCCATTAATCGCATTAGTGCCTACCGTACCCATCAAAATGGTGTAGCCATCCGGAGCGGATTTGGCAACCAAGTCTGCGCCAATCGATCCGCCTGCGCCGCCCCGGTTATCAATAATGATTTGTTGTTTCAGGTTCTCACCCAGGAGAATGGCCAATGGCCTTGCCACGATATCCGTTGGGCCGCCCGCCGGAAACGGAACTACGAGCCGGATGGGTTTGGATGGATAGCTTTGTGCTGAGCTAAGCCCTGGCAGGAGAAGTGCGCCCAGAAGTGCAAAAAATAGCGGAATGGAGCGGGACGGTAAGAAGTTCATGGAAGTGGCCTCTTTAGTACGAAAAGGACACGCTAACCTACTAAACATATAATGTAAATTAATATTTAATTAACTAATACATTAGGTTTACTTATGAATATCAATCGCATTGACTACCGCTTACTGAGAAGCTTTTTAGTCGTTGCCCGAATTGAAAACTTTGTTCGGGCGGCAGAAGCATTAAATATTACGCAATCGGCGCTATCCCAACAAATGAAGGAGCTTGCCAGCCATTTCAATTCGGCTTTATTTGAACGAAAAGGCCGCAGATCCGTATTGAGTGAATTTGGCAGAGACCTGTTAACGAAACTCGAGCCGCTGATGGGGCAGGTGGATGAGGCATTGCTGCAAAGCATGCATGACGATAAGCAGGTCGTCGGCGCTCTGCGCATTGGCGCGACGCATACCTATTCGAAGGCGATTACATTGCCAGCCAGTCTGCGACTCTTAAAAACCTACCCGGATTTAAGAATCGATTTACGCGAGTTATCAGCTGAGCGATTAATCGCCGACTTAATGCAAGGCGATATCGACATTGCGGTATTGCCAGAAGACTATCAGCTGGTGGAGTTCTACCAGCAACCCTTACTGACTGAGCAATTTGCCCTAATCGGTAAACCGCAAAGCATGGCCAATTTTCCTAAAAAACTATCGATCACGTCCTTTAAAAACACGGAGCTTGCCTTGCTCAATCGCCAGTTCCTCCTGCGGCAGCAAATTGAAATGGAAGCGCGCAGGGAAAATATTCAGCTCAATGTTCGCCTTGAGGTATCCACTATGGGGGATTTGCTCGAGATTGCGCGTACAGGAAGCTTTACAGTGATTGGAAGCCCAATCGCATGCTACCGAGATGCAGACTTAATATCAAGATCCATATCCGGGGAATTTTTAAAGAGAACGGCTGCCCTTTGCTGGCGAAAAGGCAGATTCGTTACCGGCGCCATGAAAGCGTTTCAAGAAACTGCCATTGAAATCAGTGAGGACTTAAAAAAGTAAGTAAAGTAATGTGTGTTGCCTTGAGTAAAACAAAGAGTAAAGTACATAAAGAGCGATTCCAAAGGAACTCTCCATGAAAACCATCCTTTTTATAGTAAAAACCATTTTTCTAGCAGTCTCATTTTCTGGGGGCGTAGCCTCGGCCCAGTCCAGCAGTATTGTGGATTTGGACTACGTCAAAGCAGCGCAGCAACGCGGAGTCATCCTATGGGATGTGCGCGCCACTAAAAATTACCTGGATGGGCACATTCCAGGCGCAATTAGTATTGGCGAGATTGGAGCAGCGCTACGGGACCCCAATCGCGAGGACTACATCGACATTGCCGATATCAATGCCATCTTTAATAAAGCTGGGCTCGACATTAATAAAGAAATTATTGTGTACGGCTCAAGAGGTAACGCCTATGCCTATTTTGGCCTATTCACCATCAATTACTTTGGAGGTAAACAGGCCAAGGTGTTTCATGACGGCATTGATGGCTGGGCCGACGCTAATTTATCCATCGAGAAAGCCCCATCAACCTTGCCAACAATTAGTGTCAAATTGATTCCACAAGACAATTTAGTGGTAACTAATGAGCAAATGCGTAAGCTCTTTAACGATCAATCCGTTCAAGTCATCGATGCAAGAACCTTTAGTGAGTTTAAGGGCAACGATGTGCGCGCCATCCGGGGTGGT
>CAMEXM010000014.1 GCA_945947155.1 Polynucleobacter meluiroseus
ATTTTTTTCCATCTGGCTTGATCCCAAAACCGCCGCGCCTAAGCTCAGAACCGCTTTGATTGGCCAAGCCTGCGCCCCTTTAATTGTTGCCCCAACCTGTGAGCCATCCCGATGAAATCCCCATTCCGCTCCGCTTTACTCTGCTTTGCTACCCTGCTGCTCTTGGGTGGCTGTTCTTCGCCCCAAGTCTCGATGTACGCCAAAGAGAAGCCGGCACTCGACCTCACCAGCTATTTTAATGGCACGATTGACGCCTATGGCATTTTTACCAATCGCAGCAACGAGGTGGTGAAGCGCTTTAAGGTAGTTATGAAAGCGAGCTGGGAAGTCAAAGACGGTAAGCGCGTTGGTACTTTAGACGAAGACTTTTTCTATTCCGATGGGACCACCCAAAAACGCATTTGGACCTTGACCGAAACCGCGCCAGGCGTATTTACTGGAACTGCGGATGATGTCGTTGGTTCGGCTACTGGCCTGATGGCAGGCAATGCATTGAACTGGAAATACACCTTGGCCTTGCCAGTCGACGGCACGGTTTATAACGTGCAATTCGATGACTGGATGTATTTGATGGACGATAAGGTCATGATCAATCGCGCGCAAATGAGCAAGTTTGGCATTTACTTGGGTGAAGTCACCTTGGCTTTTTATAAGCGCTAAGCTGATCTGCTGAGTAACGCCATGCGTAAATTGATTAACTTTGTTTTGTTCCAGCTGGGCTGGTTTGCTTGCATTTTGGGCGCAGCCCATGGCTACGTCACTGCAGCGGTGCTTTTTTGTGCAGCGGTTGCAACCTTTCATGTGTGGCAATCCCACAATCGCATCCAGGAGAGCGTGTTACTTCTCAAAATAGGCGTCTTGGGAATAGCTGCTGACACCCTGCTATTGCATACCGGCAGCCTGATTTTTGAGTCAAAAGGGCTCTTGCCCGGTTTATCGCCCATTTGGATGTGGTCCTTATGGATCATCTTGGGGTGCACCCTCAATGAGTCGATGTCCTGGTTAAAAGGGCGTTTTGTCTTGGCGGCGGTCTTGGGTGCCATTGCAGGCCCCTTATCGTACTTTGCCGGGGTTAAATTAGGCGCCGCGCAATGGGGCGATGAAACGCAAGCCATTGTTTTACTTGGAATAATTTGGGCTATTGCAATGCCATTGCTATTTTGGTGGGCAGGAAAAGTACCTGCCAACAAGCCGCCTTTATCTATCCAGTAGGTAAAAAAATAAGCCGAAATAAACAGCGCTTGCAATAAGTACTGTTTTTATATACAGTAGATCCCAGATTGATACAGGCAGTAGAACAGTAGAGCAAAGAGGCGGGTTGTACCCCCAATTTAAGGCAAAAGACAAAAAGGCGGAGAGCAAAAGATGGCAATGGACGATAAGAAAAAATCAGCATCATCGGAATTTGATGGCATGAGCGGCGATAAGCAAAAAGCCTTATCGGCAGCACTCGCGCAAATTGAAAAGCAGTTTGGCAAGGGCTCCATCATGCGTTTGGGCGATGCTGAAATTAACCAAGATATTCAGGTGGTTTCAAGTGGATCCTTGGGGCTCGACATTGCCCTTGGAGTGGGCGGCCTTGCGCGCGGTCGCGTAATTGAAATTTACGGGCCGGAGTCTTCTGGAAAAACCACCCTGACATTGCATGCGATTGCCGAAATGCAAAAGATTGGCGGCACCTGTGCATTTATCGATGCAGAGCATGCACTAGACGTTCAATACGCCTCGCGCCTTGGTGTGGATATCAACAATTTGCTCATCTCTCAGCCAGATACAGGTGAACAGGCTCTCGAAATCGCGGATGCACTAGTGCGTTCGGGCTCGATCGACTTAATCGTGATTGACTCCGTTGCCGCGTTGGTTCCCCGCGCCGAGATTGAAGGCGATATGGGCGACTCCTTGCCTGGCTTGCAGGCGCGTTTGATGAGCCAAGCCTTGCGCAAACTAACGGGGACAATCAAGAAAACCAACTCAATGGTGATCTTTATTAATCAGATTCGCATGAAGATTGGTGTGATGTTTGGTTCCCCAGAAACAACTACGGGTGGTAATGCATTGAAGTTCTATGCCACCATGCGTTTGGATATTCGCCGTATCGGCAGCATCAAAAAAGGCGATGAGGTGGTTGGCAATGAAACCCGTGTCAAGGTGGTTAAGAACAAGGTTTCACCGCCATTCCGCGAGGCTATTTTTGACATTATGTACGGCGCAGGAATTTCACGTGAGGGTGAAATAATCGATATGGGCGTTGAAGCCGATATCGTCGAGAAGTCTGGTTCTTGGTATAGCTATAACGGCGACCGCATTGGTCAAGGCAAAGATAATGTTCGTGAATTTCTGAGGGAAAATCCTGAAATTGCGAAAGATATCGAAGCCAAGATTCGTGCCAAGCTGGGCGTTAAAGCAGGTGTTGCAATCACAGATGCAGTAGACGACACGGAGATTGAATCGGCTGATGCCTGATTCAGTACACTCTAAAAAACAAAGCCCGAGTCTCAAAGCTCGGGCTTTGCGCCTTTTATCGCAGCGTGAGCATAGTCGCGTCGAGTTGGCAAAAAAGCTAAGCACTTACCTAAGCCTTCAAGCCAAGGCAGAGCGTGCTAGCAATGCACAGGATCGCGATCAAGAGATGGGCCAAACAGATGCTCTAGCGCCATCGCATGAAATGCAAATTACCGCTGTATTGGATGACTTTGAGAAGCGCGGTTGGCTGTCCGACGCCCGCTTTGCGGAGGCCTTAGTGCGACGGCGCAGTGAGCGCTACGGGGTGCGCAAAATAAAGGATGAATTGCAGCGGGCCGGCGTCTCAAGCGATGCTTCAGCAGCACTGCTGGATGGACTCAAAAATACCGAATTGAGTCGAGCAAAAGAGCTGTTTGAGCGCAAATTTGGAGGGATTGCAGAGGACCAGAAAATGCGGGCAAAGCAGTACCGGTTTCTTGTGTCAAAAGGCTTTAACCCCGAAATCGTCGCTAAGGTCATTGGCGGGCGTCAAAAAGGGGCTGAATAGACCTACAAAATGGCAAATGATGCAGTGCAAAATGATAGACTTACACTCGTTTGCCAATAACCTAATTTTTGTAAGTTGACCGCGGTCAAATCAGCGAAATTAAGGCGGGAGGCAAAATAGACCTTAATTAACCATTGGCAGCACGCACAGACCGTTTCCGGAGTAACGATGAAAATTCACGAGTATCAGGGTAAGGCGCTGTTGCGCCAATTTAATGTACCAGTCCCAAACGGCATTCCGGCGCACAGCGTAGATGAAGCGATGGATGCGGCCGCAAAATTGGGTGGTCCAGTGTGGGTGGTTAAGGCTCAGATTCATGCGGGCGGTCGCGGTAAGGGCGGCGGCGTCAAGCTGGCCAAGAGCATGGATGAAGTCAAAAAATACGCCGCTGAAATTATGGGCATGCAGCTCAAAACGCATCAAACAGGGCCAGAGGGACAAAAAGTCCGCCGGCTCCTAATTGAAGATGGCGCAGATATTAAAAAAGAGTATTACTTCAGCATCGTCACCGACCGTGGCTCACAGAAAAATGTCATCATGGCCTCCAGCGAAGGCGGTATGGACATTGAGGAAGTGGCAGAACACTCCCCCGAAAAAATCATCAAGGTATTTGTTGATCCATTGCTTGGCTTAACTGACGCCCAGTGTGACACCATTGCCCACGGTATCGGTGTGCCCGAAGGATCCGTTGCCAAAGCCCGCGAGGTCTTTAAGAACTTATATAAAACGTATTGGGAAACCGACGCTTCTTTGGTGGAAATCAATCCGCTGATTTTGGAAGGCAACGGCAACATTAAAGCCTTGGATGCCAAATTTAACTTTGATCCAAATGCTTTATTCCGTCATCCTGAGATTGTGGCGTATCGCGATGAAGATGAAGAAGATCCTGCCGAAATTGAAGCCTCGAAGTTTGATTTAGCGTACATCTCGTTAGACGGCAACATCGGCTGCCTCGTCAATGGCGCTGGTCTTGCAATGGCCACCATGGATACGATCAAGTTGTTTGGTGGACAGCCAGCCAACTTCCTCGATGTGGGCGGCGGCGCGACTGCAGAAAAGGTGACGGAAGCATTTAAGATCATGCTCAAAAATAAGAGCGTGGAAGCTATTTTGGTCAACATCTTCGGCGGCATTATGCGCTGCGATGTAATTGCCGAAGGTGTGGTGACTGCCTGTAAGGCGGTGAATTTATCTGTGCCACTAGTCGTGCGCATGAAAGGGACTAACGAAGATTTAGGCAAAAAGATTTTGGCTGAATCCGGTTTGCCGATCATCAGCGCTGACTCCATGGCAGAAGCAGCAACCAAAGTGGTTGCTGCCGCTAAAAAACAGAAATAATCAAGGAAATCACCATGTCAATTTTGATTAATAAAAATACAAAAGTAATTACGCAGGGCATTACCGGTAAGACCGGACAGTTTCATACTGAGAAGTGCCAAGAGTATGCAAACGGAAAAAATTGTTTCGTAGCGGGCGTAAATCCCAAAAAAGCGGGCGAGTCCATTTTTAACATTCCTATTTACGGCACCGTGAAAGAGGCGGCCCAGCAAACTGGTGCAACCACGTCGGTTATTTATGTACCGCCTCCGGGCGCTGCAGCAGCGATTTGGGAAGCAGTTGAGGCTGACTTGGATTTTGTGATCTGCATTACCGAAGGCATACCAGTGCGCGATATGCTGGAAGTGCGCAATAAGATGGCGCAAAAGGAAGCGAAGGGCGGTAAGAAGACCTTATTGCTCGGCCCCAATTGCCCAGGGATTATTACCCCCGATGAAATCAAGATCGGCATCATGCCGGGCCACATTCATAAAAAAGGCCGCATTGGCGTTGTCAGTCGTTCGGGTACGTTGACGTATGAAGCCGTTGGCCAACTAAGTGCGATTGGCTTAGGTCAGTCGACTGCAGTCGGTATTGGTGGCGACCCCATCAATGGACTGAAGCACATCGACATCATGCGCATGTTCAACGACGATCCTGAAACCGATGCCGTGATCATGATTGGTGAAATCGGCGGACCAGACGAGGCTGAGGCAGCCCTTTGGTGCAAAGACAATATGAAAAAACCCATTGTTGGTTTTATTGCTGGTGTGACGGCGCCTCCTGGAAAGCGCATGGGCCATGCGGGTGCGTTGATTTCGGGTGGTGCGGATACTGCGGATGCCAAGTTGGCAGTCATGGAAGAGTGCGGCTTTAAGGTCACGCGCAATCCATCCGAGATGGCTAGCCTGTTAAAGGCCATGATTTAGCTTTAAGCAGTTGTTTACTGGTAGTAGTTGTTCAACACATAATAATTATTAGAGGATGACATGGAATTTCTTGCAATGTTAGATTGGTCTGTAGTCTTACAGATCATTTTGATTGATATTTTGCTGGGTGGTGACAATGCGGTAATCATTGCATTGGCCTGCCGTAACTTACACCCCAATCAACGTCGCGCTGGTATTTTGTGGGGTACGGCTGGAGCGATTATTTTACGTATCGTCTTGACTATATTCGCCGTAACACTCTTGCAAATTCCCTATCTGAAGGTAGTCGGTGCTTTATTGCTACTCTGGATTGGTTACAAGTTATTGGCAGATGCCGGCGGCCACGACGAGAATGACTTAGAAGCGCCAGATAAGTTATTTGCAGCGGTAAAAACCATCATCGTTGCTGACTTGGTCATGAGCCTTGATAACGTCCTGGCGATTGCAGGTGCCGCAGGGCAAGTAGATGACCAGGCGCATCAATTTGGCTATATCGTCTTTGGCTTAATCGTTTCGGTACCCATCATTATTGCCGGCAGCCGCCTCGTATTATTCCTGATCGATCGTTTTCCGATCATTGTGACGGCAGGCGCCGGATTGCTCGGCTGGATTGCGGGCGGTATGTTGCTGACTGACCCTGGCATGATCAAGCATTTCGGCGAGGGCATTCAAGACTACGGCTTAATTGCTGGCATTATTGGTGCGCTGGGTGTCATGATTGTGGGCGAGCTTGCCAAGCGTAAAGCCCAAAAGGCCCATTAAGAAGCAGTAAGGCCGTACACTAAAATCAGAGTAATCTGATGCGGTTAGTCCCCTAGTCAGTGGGCTCTTTGTTAGATCATCGAGCTCCATTCACTAGGGGATTTTTATTGAGATGACACAACACAACGAGAACGCTATTAGAAACACAGAGAAAAACGGATTTACCTTAATTGAGGTCATGGTGGTTGTTGCCATTATCGGAATTTTGGTTGCCGTTGCGGTACCACAGTATCAAGATTACATTGCGCGTAGTCGCGTGATTGAAGGCATGAATTTATCGTCTAGCGCTAAGCTCGCTGTAACCGAAGCATTTGCCAGTCGGGGCGTAGCACCCATGAACGACGCAACCCAAGGGGCCTTTAGTTTTGCGCCAACACGCAGCGTCAAGGACATTGAGATTTTGCAGTCCGGTGCCATTGCGATTGATTTTCAGGGGACGGTTTCGCAAGAAGGAAGTAATAGTCTAGTACTGATCCCAACCAACTATCCGGATGCCGCCATGCCGGCGTTGCTGGATTTGTCGAAGCCTGAAGGCGAAACGTGGTCGGGGGGCTGGTCATGCCGTTCGGCGATGAGTACTCTGCCTCAACCCTTGCTACCATCCGAGTGCCGTACTTCGAGGTAATGCAGTGAAGAGTGGCGGCTTTTTTCTGAAAAGGAATTTGCCGCCATTTATAAGATCAACTTATTTTCTGCGCTTCTTCCAGGAATAATCCATTCCATCGGGGCACTTTCCGTCCGTAACCCCAGTAGCACCAAATACTCCCACCACTTCTTTGCCATCAAATTGAATGGTGACAAATTCTCCCAACTCTTTAGCAAACGCCATTGCTTCATCTAAGGAGTTGAATTGATGCGTGTTTAGATTGTGTTTGACTATTACCAAGAAAGACTTTTGCAGTAGAGAAAAAGGGTGTGAAGCAGCTTACTTTGTTGCTACCCAAGTACCACTCTTGCCACCACTCTTTTCTAAGAGCTTGACATCACCCATCACCATGCCACGGTCGACTGCTTTGCACATGTCATAGATGGTGAGTAGGGCAACCTGGACTGCGGTCAGGGCTTCCATTTCGACGCCAGTAGGCCCGGTGGTTTCAGCCTGCACTTGGCAGCGAATGCTATTGCTGCTTCGGTCGAGTTCAAATTGCAGGCTGACGTGGCTCAGTGCCAATGGATGACACAAGGGAATGAGATCCGAGGTTTTCTTGGATGCCTGAATACCGGCAATGCGGGCGATGCCTAAAACATCCCCTTTTTTGTGGTTACCGGCCTCAACCAAGTCAAAGGTGGCTGGCAGCATGGAAATGCTGCCCGTAGCGATAGCTATACGGTGGGTATTGGGCTTGTCGCCAACATTGACCATGTGGGCTTGGCCTGAGGAATCAAAATGAGTCAGTGGGTTCATGAAATAGGTTTTACCATAGAGGGATGGGGATCGTAAAACCAGCCTATTTTAAGTGGATGCAAAAACCGGTGCTATTGGGCGTTGGGCGGAAATGCGTGGCCCTGCACTTGATTTTTGCAATGGGCCTTGCGGGTGCCCAAGCACCCCTGCCAAAAGCGCCAGGCTCGGAAGTAGTCGTAGAGGGTAATTCCGCGGCCCTTCAGAATTTGGGGCGTGCGGTTCAATCGCAAGAGGCCCAATCCTCGTTTCTACCGAATAAAAATACACTGCGCACACAACCCAACTTAGTGTTGCCAGACATGGGTGATCCGGGTGGCGACGCTTTAAGTCCCATCGACGAGCGCCGCATTGGTGAGCGCATCATGCGGGAAATCCGTGCCGACCCCGATTACTCGAATGACTTGTCAATCTATGACTTTCTGAATCAAATGGATCGCCGCTTATTGCAGGCAGCCAAACGCTTACAGTTGGGCGGAGCTAATGCCTTGGGTAGCGCCCAATACAACTTTGAAGTTTTTGCAGTCAAAGAGCCAAGCATAAATGCGTTTGCACTGCCCGGTGGCTTTATTGGTTTTCATGCGGGGCTCTTGGTTGCCGCTGAAACGGAGTCTGAGGTTGCCTCCGTTATGGGCCATGAGATCGGCCACGTACTGCAGCGGCACATTGCGCGATCCATGGACAAGCAGGCTATGAACACCATGATTGCCATCGCCGGTATGGTGCTGGGCGCTTTAGCTGCCTCTAGCAACCCATCGGCAGCTATCGGTTTAATGCGCGGCGGGCAAGCCTTATCCATTCAGAATCAGCTGGCCTATTCCCGGGACGCTGAGCGTGAAGCCGATCGGATTGGCTTTTTGATTTTGGAGGGCAGTGGTTACGACGTCAATGGCATGCCTGCCTTTTTTCAGCGTTTACAAAAAGCCACCAGCATTATGGACAGCGGCGTACCAGCTTATGTTCGAACCCATCCCCTCACTATTGACCGTATCGCCGATATGCAAGATCGAGTACGCATGGTAAATGCCAAGACTGTGCCTAGCTCATTGGAGTTTTATTTAATTAAAGCGCGCGCTCGCCTCGATCAACAAAAGGGCTCTAGCGGATTGTTTGATGCCCGTAATATTTTTGAAAGTTCTAGTAAGCAAGCCTCACCCATAAAACAGATGGAAGGATTTTATGGACTTGCTTTGGTTGCGCAGCGCCAAGGCAAAGTGGATATTGCTGAAAGCTATTTGCAAAAAACCCGGCAGATTATGCAAGCTGCAGCCGCACCGGGCTCACCATTAACGCGCCAAAGTGTGGCGCTGGATACCACGGCATCGGAATTGGCTTTGGCCAAAGGTAAGCCCCAAGAGGCACTGCAGATTGCACACGTAACATTGCGTGCCTACCCAGAATCATTTGCAGCAGCAGTCGCCATGATTCAGGCGGAGCTCAAGCTGGGTAAAACCGACGAAGCCATCAGCTGGCTTCGAAGCCGCACCAAGCTACAGCCGGGTGAAACCATTTGGTGGACGTTGTTAGCGGATGCCTATAACCAGAGCAATAACGTGGCCTTACGGCATTACGCCATGGGAGAAAAGTTTGCCTTAACTGGTGCATGGCCTTCAGCAATTGAGCAGCTGCGGATTGCAAGGGCTGCTGGTGGAAATAATTTTTACCAAGGCTCGACGATTGATGCGCGCCTGCGGGAGTTTCAGAAAATGTACCTAGAAGAACAGCGCGAGGATGCCAAAAGCAGGGGAGGCTAATCCTGTATTAACCGCTCAGGGGTGTGGGTGAGTCTGAAATTGGAATCGACTTTCCAATTCAGCAGTGGCAATGGGCTCCAGCTTTAAATCATGGTCATGCCACCGCCAGATTCCTTCCAGTGCGCATGCGGTGTTGCTGAGCGAGGCAAGCCCTGAAAAGAGTTCAATATCATGGTCATGCAGCAAAGCAATACTGAGGCGCTCTATTTCACTAAACTGATTTGTGGTGGACCAAATGGTTTGCGTGAGCTTTCCCTCAATCAAAATATGACCCGCCTCATCTAGGAAGGCAGCAGTAGGGAGAAGGGGGCTTTCGCATTGCGTCTGAAATTGCCAAGGATGTTCTGCATTGCCGGTGGGCATCATGCGCACTATCCAGGGCGTTGCATCAAGATTAACGTAGACGCGCTGCGGTCCATTCTGAAAAAAATACCGCCCATCGGCATCACTGGCGTAATTACGGGCAATGAATGCATTAAGTGCGACATGCTTAATCACATCCCCAGGCAATCCATGGGCTTGGGCATAGTCGTCGCGCATGCGCCAAGCGCCGCGCCGATCAAGCGCTAACCAGCCAAAGCAGTGCGGTACGTTTGGCCACTTGACTAAAGACTGGACAATGCCTTGATCCATTGCGTTTAATGCAGGCCGTGCTGGGTGATGGGTGCACTGGAGCTGACATCCGTGGAATGGCTAGCATGCAAGTGAGCGATACGCCATCCTTGACTGTCTTGCAACACAACCAAGGTAATGTTCAGAAAGAAGGCCGACTCCACTTGATCGGCGCGCAAATGAACTGCTTCTGTAGTGTCGAAGATTGCCGTGCCTAAAGTCGAATGTGAGATGCACGCAATCGGCTCGAGAAACAGAGCTTGGTTGGCGAGCAAGCGCTCTAAGCCCCCACGAATTTCAGCATGACCACTGAGGCGTTGGCCTTCGGGCAGTACGCAGGTAATGGAGTCATCGTCTAGCCACAATGCCAGAGCAGCGGTAACGTCGCGCCGCTTGAGTGCCTCTCGCCATGCATCTACCACTTCATCGGCATTGTGAAAGAGTCTGGCAAGGTTGGGCATGACTGAATTCCTTTGCGATTAAAAAGTAATGCTGTGCGATAGGGATTACTGAAGTGCAGCAAATACGCGTTCGGGACTAATCTGATTTAAGCAGTTTAAATGGCCGAGCGGGCACTCGCGTTGATGGCAGGGGCTGCACGGCAAATGCAAGGAGATGATGGTTGCTTTTGCAGAATTGGGCGGGGTATGCTTGGGATCACTCGAGCCAAAGATCGCCACCTGCGGAACCTCGAGTGCGGCGCCAATGTGCATGAGACCCGAATCATTACTCACCAAGTTATTGCACATACTAATGATGGCGATGGCCTCATCCAGCGATGTAGCTCCACACCAGTTGAAAATGCGACCCTGAGAAGACGTCGAAGAAATAATTTCATCGCCAATCGCGCGGTCCGATGGGCTGCCTAATAAGACCACCGACGCAGCAGGCTTTGCTTTTAGGATCGATTGCGCAAGCGCTGCAAAGTGCGTAGCAGGCCAGCGTTTGCTGGGACCGTATTCTGCGCCGGGGCAGAGTACAACGAGTGCATCCGTTTGAATGCCGGCTGCCTGCAATCGTGTGCGTACTGCCTCCAGTGCGGATGCAGTTGGGCTTAAATGCGGTAGGCACGCGGTATCTGAATTGCAGGGTGACGCGCATAAATTGGTGTAGTGCTCCACCATGGGGATGCGCTGTGTTTTGGGTGAATTGGCTTTGGTATCCGTCAGCAAGAAACGACGCAATTCACCTTGATAGCCAATGCGGACTGGAATGGTTGCCAGCCATGGAATAAGGGCCGACTTGAAGCTATTTGGTAGAACATAGCAGGTGGCGTAGTCGCGCTTTTTAATCTGAGCAGCGAGTGCGCGCCGCAGACCCCACTGCAATTGCCCATGCCGCAGGTCGGCCTCGATTAATTCATCTACTTGGTTGCAGGCCCGGTATACCGGCGCTACCCAAGGCGTTGCTAAAACGTCGATTACTGCATTGGGATTGGAAGCCTTGATGGCTGCCAGCAGGGGCTGTGACATCACGGCATCGCCAATCCAGTTCGGGGCGACGACAAGAATGCGATGCATTTGCAAGCCCCCGTCTCGGTTGATGGATGCGGGGATTGGGTGATTAATGACCGTGGGGTTCCGTACCGGGAATCAAGTGGTACTCGGTGCCGCAGTAAGGACACTTTGCTTGGCCGGTGTGAGTGATATCTAAAAAAACACGGGGATGTAAATTCCAGCTGGGCGTATCGCTTGTTGGGCAATGCAAAGGTAAATCAGCGCCATTCACCATGACGGAGGCC
Source organism: Polynucleobacter meluiroseus (assembly GCA_945947155.1). GTDB lineage: Bacteria > Pseudomonadota > Gammaproteobacteria > Burkholderiales > Burkholderiaceae > Polynucleobacter > Polynucleobacter meluiroseus_G. The sequence continues at coordinate 11,528 of CAMEXM010000014.1, forward strand.
TGTGCTGCGGTGTGTGCTTGACTCATGACGGATCCTTTTGTGCGCTGTCTTACTTGACTGGGGTGAGCCAATCGCTGTAACGATCATTCTTGCCATACACCGTATCAAAAAACACATCTTGAATTTGCTTGGTAATTGGACCCTTGGCGCCATTGCCAATCATGCGGTCATCGAGCTCGCGAATCGGCGTGACTTCTGCTGCGGTGCCGGTGAAGAAGGCTTCATCGGCGGTATAGACTTCGTCGCGCGTTAGGCGTTTTTCACGTACTTCAAATCCCAAGTCCTTGGCAATCTGAATAATCGAGTCACGGGTAATGCCATCAAGGCAGGAGGCTAAATCCGGCGTGTAGACAATACCGTTGCGCACCATGAACAGATTTTCGCCAGAACCTTCGGATACATAGCCTTCGGTATCAAGTAGTAAGGCTTCGTCGTAGCCGTTAGCAGTGACTTCTTGGTTGGCCAGAATCGAATTAATGTAATAGCCCGATGCCTTGGCACGCACTAAGGATGAATTAACAAAGTGCCGTGTGAAAGACGATGTCTTTACTCGAATGCCTTTATTAAGGCCATCTTTACCAAGGTAGGCGCCCCAGAGCCAAGCCGCAATGATGGTATGAATCGTGTTGCCTTTGGGAGAGATGCCGAGTTTTTCGGAGCCAATGTAAATTAAGGGCCGGATGTAGCACGACTCCAATTGGTTGGCATTGACAACATCAATGATGGCTTGCCGAATTTCTGCTTCGGTATAAGGCAGTGTGATTTGGAAAATTTTGGTGCCATTGAGTAAGCGCTTGACGTGCTCATTCAGACGAAAGATCGCAGTGCCTTTCGGTGTCTTGTACGCCCGAATGCCCTCGAACACGCCCATGCCGTAATGCAAGCTGTGCGTTAGCACATGGGTTGTTGCTTCGCGCCATGGAATGAGCTTTCCATCGGACCAAATAAAACCATCGCGGTCGGACATCGACATGTTTTTTACCTTTTACGTTGAATTAATCCGAGCCTTCGGTCCCGCAATCGGCTTGCAAAACCAGGCTGCCTAACATGGGCTTTATTGTAGAGCAGGCGCTAGCGCTTCCTATAATGGGAGATCTAATGCCTAAGCACCCTAAAGCCCCCCTCATTCTGTGCCATTTGCCGTATTTTGCTTGGCCGCACGATGAGCAGCTGGCCTTTCGGGATGGTTTACGCACCATGTCAAGGTCCGCAGTGACGATTTTTACATGGGCCTTAGTGACCGGTTTGGCCATGGGGAAATCCTCTTTGACCCTCTGGCAGGCTGTCAGTATGAGCCTCTTGGTTTATGCGGGCACAGCGCAATTGGCGGCATTACCCCTCATTGCTCTGGGTCTACCGATCTGGACGACTTTAATTACGGCCTTTGTCGTCAATTTGCGCTTCGTCATCTTTAGCATTGGCATGCAGGCGCATTTTTGCTCCTTGCCGCTCTGGCGCCGAGCGACCTTGGGCTATTTCACGGCCGATTTTGGCTATTTGATGTACACCTCCAGGCACCCTGAGGCCCATCCACCCGAGGAAAGTGTGGCCGACCGCCGATCTCGCATCGCCTTTATGTATGGACTAACCTTCGGTAACTGGAGTATTTGGCAGATGGGTTCCCTCTTGGGAATTGCCTTAGCAGGGCAAATTCCGCAAAGCTGGGGACTGGAGTTTGTGGGTACCTTGGCCTTAATTGCGATTATTGTGCCCATGCTGGACCGTGCTGCAGCGCGCTGGGCTGGTGGCGTTGCGGCCTTCGTTGCCGTTCTCAGCATGAGTTTGCCCTTTAAGCTCAATATTGTTCTGGCGATTATTGCCGCAATTGTGGTGGGTATTGTTAGCGATCGCCGTCCCAAAGACCCCCAAACCAAGCCAGTTAGCGCGGGAGATTAGGAATGCCAAGCCTTACTTCCCTAGAAATAAGCGCACTTATAGTGGGCATGGGCCTAGTAACCTTGGGTACACGGGGCTTTTTTATGTTTTGGGGGGATCGGGTGCGGACGCCTGAAATCATTCTGCGCTCCATTCGATATGCTCCGTTGGCAGCGATTGTGGCGATTTTGGCCCCCGAAATCCTCATGCCAGCTGGCGCTACGCAAATAAGCCAGTTTAATTGGGCCCTACCGCAGATTTGGGCTGGTTTAGCTGCTTTCATCACCTTTACCTGGCTTCGCACCATGCTGCCGACCCTGATTATTGGGATGCTGGTTTATAGCGCGCTGCGCTATTGGTTTTAGAATGGGGGATTATTCTTTTACCGAATTGCATTTACATGCCCGATACCCTTTTTAAAGTAAAGCGCCTCAATGACTTAGCGCAGGCTGGACTGTTAAAAGGCAAGCGGGTACTGATTCGCTCGGATCTGAATGTGCCTCAGGATGAGGCTGGCAACATTACAGAAGATACCCGCATTCGGGCATCGATTCCGGCCATTGAAATTTGCCTACAGGCGGGGGCCGCAGTGATGGTGACCTCCCACCTCGGCAGGCCAACCGAAGGTCAATTTAAACCGGAAGATAGCTTGGCTCCGGTAGCGCATCGCATCGCAGAAATCCTCAATCGCAAAGTGCCCCTGATTAGCAATTGGGTTGATGGCGGTTTTGATCTTCAGCCCGGTGATCTTGTGCTGCTGGAGAACTGCCGCGTCAATGTGGGCGAAAAGAAAAACAGCGAAGTACTCTCAAAAAAAATTGCCGCACTCTGCGATGTCTATGTCAACGATGCTTTTGGGACAGCGCATCGCGCCGAAGCCACTACCCACGGTGTGGCGCGTTTTGCGCCGATTGCGTGTGCTGGCCCTTTGATGGCCGCTGAGCTTGATGCCTTAAGCCGAGCCCTCGCCAATCCCAAACGCCCCTTGATCGCCATCGTTGCAGGCTCAAAGGTATCGAGCAAGCTGACTATCCTAAAAGCCTTAGCTGAAAAAGTAGATGAGCTGATTGTGGGCGGCGGTATTGCGAATACCTTCATGCTGGCCAAAGGCCTACCGATTGGTAGGTCCCTAGCCGAGCCCGACCTCGTTAACGAAGCCCTGGAAATTATGGCTCTGATGGAAAAGCGCGGCGCCCATGTGCCGATTCCAGAAGACGTAGTGGTAGCTAATGAACTCTCGCCATTGGCGCGCGCCAATCGGGTGCCATCCAATGAGGTGGCCGAGGACGACATGATTTTGGATGTGGGCCCAAAGACGGCCGCACGTCTATCTACTATGTTGGCCCATGCAGGCACGATTGTCTGGAATGGGCCTTTAGGTGTTTTTGAGATTGATCAATTTGGTGGTGGCACCAAAATGATTGCAGCAGCGATTGCCCACTCTCCAGCATTTTCGATTGCGGGTGGCGGTGATACTTTGGCAGCGATTGCCAAGTACGGCATCGAAAATCAAGTCGATTACATATCTACCGGTGGTGGCGCTTTCCTTGAGTTTTTAGAGGGTAAAACATTACCGGCTTTTGCAGTATTGGTTGAGCGAGGAAGTGACTAAAAAGGAGCGTTTCATGTTACGAGCCACAAAGATTATTGCAACACTAGGACCCGCCTCAGAGAAGCCAGAAGTTTTGCGAGACATGATCCGCGCCGGATTGGATGTGGTTCGGCTGAACTTTTCGCACGGCACCGTTGAAGATCACCGCGCACGCCATGATTTAGTCCGGTCGATTTGTGCTGAAGTTGGTCGTGAGCTCGGCATCATGGCGGACTTACAAGGGCCCAAGATCCGGGTTGGCAAGTTTGCAGACGGTAAGGTCATGCTGAAGGAAGGCGCCGCATTTATTTTGGATGTTGCCTGCAATCTGGGTAATGACGAGCGCGTCGGTCTTGACTACAAAAATTTACCCAATGACGTGCGCGCAGGCGATCGCTTGCTACTCAATGACGGCTTGATCGTGTTACGAGTAGAGTCAGTGAAGGGCGGTGAGATTCATACGCGAGTTGAGCTTGGTGGCGCACTCTCGAATAACAAAGGCATTAACCGGGCTGGCGGTGGATTAACGGCTCCTGCCTTAACTGAAAAAGATATTCTCGATTTGGATGCTGCGATTGCAATGGGCGTGGACTTTGTTGCGATTAGCTTTCCAAAAGATGGTGCGGATATGGCCTACGCCCGCAAATTGGCGGATGCAGCGAGTGCCAAGCATGGTGTGCACAAGGTCAAATTGATTGCTAAAGTAGAGCGCGCCGAAGCGATCGAGCCTGATGCCCTTAATAGCATCATTGCTAAAAGCGACGGCATTATGGTGGCGCGGGGCGATCTCGCCATTGAAGTGGGTAACCCTGCTGTGCCAGCCTTGCAAAAGCGCATGATTAAGCTAGCTCGCGAAGCCGATAAATTTACGATTACGGCCACGCAAATGATGGAGTCCATGATTAATGCGCCGGTGCCAACCCGCGCCGAGGTCAGTGACGTCGCCAATGCAGTGTTAGATGGGACCGATGCCGTCATGTTGTCGGCGGAATCGGCTACGGGAATGTACCCCGTCAAAACCATTGAACAGATGTCAGAGATTTGCATCGAAGCAGAAAAATCAGAACAAGTGCGGCTTGATACCGACTTTCTGGATCAAACCTTCACTCGCATCGATCAGACCATTGCCTTGGGCGCGTTATTTACTGCGCACCATTTGCACGCAACCGCAATTGCCGCATTAACGCAGTCGGGCTCTACGCCAATCTGGATGAGTCGCCATAACATTCATGTGCCTATTTTTGCCTTGACGCCTAATGTATCGACGCAGCGCGTATTGAGTACGTACCGTAACGTCACACCCTTAAGTCTGGCCTTTAGCAATGATCGCGATACGGCACTGGCTCAAGTAGAGGAACGGCTAAAGGAGATGGGCGCGGTAAAGGCCGGCGATACGATTGTCTTAACCGTTGGGGCACCAATGGGCTCCCCTGGCGGCACCAATACGTTGAAAATTATCAACGTAAAATAGATTTGAATTTTTATCCTTTTAAATAGAAGAGACTGTTATGCCCCTTGTATCCTTGCGCCAACTGCTAGACCATGCTGCCGAACACAGTTACGGATTACCTGCTTTTAATGTCAATAATTTAGAGCAGGTACAAGCCATCATGATGGCAGCCGATGAGGTGGGTGCGCCCGTCATCATGCAAGCATCAGCAGGAGCCCGAAAGTATGCGGGGGAAGCATTTTTGCGGCACTTGATTTCCGCAGCCATAGAGGAATATCCGCACATTCCAGTGGTGATGCACCAAGATCATGGTCAAAGTCCAGCCGTATGTATGGCGGCGATCAAAAGCGGCTTCACCAGCGTGATGATGGACGGCTCGCTCGAGGCCGACGGTAAATCGGTTGCGAGCTATGACTACAACGTCGCCGTATCGCAAGAGGTAGTGAAGTTCTCGCACTCTATTGGCGTCACGGTTGAGGCGGAGCTGGGTGTTTTAGGTTCCCTTGAAACCATGATGGGCGATAAAGAAGACGGTCACGGCGCCGATGGCGCAATGACCCGCGAGCAGTTATTAACCGATGTAGAGCAGGCTGCTGATTTTGTGCGCGCGACGCAGTGCGATGCCCTGGCGATTGCGATTGGCACAAGCCACGGCGCATACAAATTTACCAAGAAGCCAACCGGCGATATTTTAGCTATCACCCGTGTTAAAGAAATCAACCAGCGGATTCCCAACACCCACTTAGTGATGCACGGCTCCTCGAGTGTTCCGCAAGAGTTACTTGCCGAGATTCGGGCTTTTGGCGGGGATATGAAAGAAACCTATGGCGTACCCGTAGAGGAAATACAGGAAGGCATCAAACACGGCGTGCGCAAAATTAATATCGATACCGACATTCGTTTAGCCATGACGGCTGCGATCCGTCGCTATATGTTTGAGAATCCTGGAAAATTTGATCCACGCGATTACCTAAAGCCGGCACGCGAAGCAGCGAAGGCCATCTGCGTTGCACGCTACACCGCGTTTGGTTGTGCCGGTCAAGCGGCCAAGATTAAACCGATGGCACTCGAAAAAATGGCTGAGCGTTATCGTGCAGGTCAGCTTGCGCAGATTGTGAAGTAGTGCAATGAAAAAAGCATTGCATGCAACTTCAATTACCTCTTTACCCTTGTTATCAAAAGGCAAGGTACGTGATGTATATGAATTGGGTAGCGACCGTTTATTGATGATCACAACGGATCGCTTATCAGCCTTTGATGTGATTTTGTCGCAACCTATTCCGGAAAAAGGCATCATCCTCAATCAAATGGCGAATTTTTGGTTTGATAAATTAGCCCATGTGATTCCAAACCACCTCACTGGTATTGATCCAGCTAGCGTAGTGAACGCAGATGAAGCGGAGCAGGTGGAAGGGCGTGCGGTGGTGGCAAAGCGACTCAAACCCATTTTGGTTGAGGCCGTAGTCCGTGGTTATTTGGCAGGTAGCGGCTGGAAAGACTACCAAGAAACCGGCAGCGTGTGCGGTGTTCTATTGCCACCCGGCTTACAAAATGCCCAAAAATTAGATCAACCGATTTTTACGCCGGCTGCTAAATCAGCGGTGGGTGAGCACGATGAGAATATTTCATTTGATGAAGTAGTACAACGCATTGGCGAGCCTTTAGCGAATCAAATTCGCGATGTCAGTATTCGCTTGTATGAGGAGGCGTCTCGCTATGCTGCAACCCGCGGGATCATCATCGCCGATACCAAGTTTGAGTTTGGTTTAGACGAAGCTAATCAACTTGTTCTGATGGATGAGATTTTGACGGCGGATTCGTCGCGCTTTTGGCCGGCAGAGACCTACCAGCTTGGCACCAACCCTCCGTCGTATGACAAGCAATTTGTACGCGATTGGTTAGAACAGGTTCGGATCGACGGCAAGCCATGGCCTAAAACCGCGCCAGCCCCCGATCTGCCCAATGAAGTGATCGAAAAGACCGCAGAAAAGTACCGCGAGGCGCTCACACGCCTGAGTCAGGCAGGCTAATTGGCTTTCATTCTGCTGGAGTCCCTGCCAAAAGGCTGGGATAATAGATCCTCTTTTCGTATCCAGCACAAGTGGAGTAGGTCATGAGCACAGGTTCAAACGCAACAGCAGTGGTTGGCATTGTGATGGGTTCCAATTCCGATTGGGATGTCATGCAGCATGCTGCCCAAGTGCTCGATCAGTTTGGCGTACCCTATGAGGCTCAGGTTTTATCTGCGCACCGTATGCCCGATGACATGTTTGCGTATGCAGAAGCAGCCCGCAGTCGTGGCCTGAGGGCGATTATTGCTGGCGCTGGTGGCGCTGCCCATTTGCCAGGTATGCTCGCTTCGAAGACCTTGGTTCCTGTTTTTGGCGTGCCGGTTCCCAGTAAGTATTTGCGTGGTGAAGATTCCCTGTATTCGATTGTGCAAATGCCCAAGGGCATCCCGGTGGCAACTTTTGCGATTGGCGAAGCGGGCGCTGCGAATGCGGCTTTACATGTCATTGCTATTTTGGCCGCGCACAATGCCGATTTGATGACAGCCCTCGAAGGCTTTCGTAGTAAACAGACGGCGGTAGCCCAAGCCATGGAATTGGCGCCAAAGTAATTGATGGGTATGGACGCAGCCTCTTCCTCGGGTATCTGTAAATCGCCGGCGTGGCTCGGTATTTTGGGCGGTGGTCAGCTCGGGCGTATGTTTATCCATGAAGCGCAGTCCTTGGGATTTAAAGTCTGCGTCTTAGATCCCGATCCACTCAGTCCAGGGGGATCGGTTGCTGAAAAGCATTTATGTGCTGACTACCTTGATACAGCGGCTCTCTCTGAGATGGCTAGCTTGTGTTCTGCGATTAGCACGGAGTTTGAGAACGTTCCGGCGCAAGCACTCGATTTTTTTAAAGCGCGCGGGATATTTGTTGCTCCGGATAGCAGATGCGTCTCAATTGCACAAGACCGCATTAAAGAAAAAGCATTTTTGGCGGAGTGTGCTCCTATCTCTGGTGTCGGTCCGGTACCGTATGGCGTGATTAACAGTGCAGTTGATTTGACCTTGATTGCAGATGATCTGTTCCCCGGTATTTTGAAAACAGTGCGCTTAGGGTATGACGGTAAAGGTCAAATTACAGTGCAGTCGCGCGATCAATTGGCAGCGGCTTGGGCTGATTTATGCCAAGTCGTTTGTGTATTAGAGAAGCGCATGGCCTTGGCTTTTGAGGTGTCGGCGATTGTGGTGCGCGGGCACGACGGTGATGTGCGCGCATTCCCGCCCGCGGAAAATATCCATCGCCAGGGCATCTTGCATACCAGTACTGTGCCTTCACCGTCTCTACAGCAGCATCCTGCTTTGCTCGAGCGAATTCAAAAAGCAACCAGTGCTATTGCGCAGGAGATGGCATATGTCGGCGTGCTCTGCGTCGAGTACTTTGTTCTTACAGATGGCAGCATCGTAGCCAATGAAGTAGCGCCTCGCCCCCATAATTCAGGGCACTACACGATGGATGCATGCGTTACCAGTCAGTTTCAGCAGCAGGTCAGGGCAATGGCCCGCCTGCCGCTCGGTGATACGCGTTTGTTAAGTCCGGTTGCCATGCTCAATATTTTGGGTGATGCATGGTTTATCAAGGAAGGTAAGCAGCAAAGCACTGCAATCGAACCAGCGTGGGAGGACGTTCTCAGTCATCCCGATGCAAAACTGCATTTATATGGCAAGGCCTCACCCTTGCCCGGTCGCAAAATGGGTCACGTTAATTGCCTTGGCCAATCGCTGGATGAGGCACGGCAGAGTTGCTCCGCCGTTGCCGGCGATTTAGGTATTTCACCTTAAGTGATGCTGTAGTAGTGACAGCCGATCCACAGCCTACCCTTAGCGGCTCAGAATTACAGCATGCAGTAGAGCAAGCTGTGCGGCGCTTACAGCAGGGGGGTTTGGTTGCGATTCCAACTGAAACGGTTTACGGACTCGCAGCAGATGCCAGTAATGAACAAGCGGTACAGAAGATATTCTCTACCAAAGGTAGGCCGGCTGATCACCCCCTGATTGTGCATTTAGCTGCACCATCAATCCTAGATACATTAGGGAATCGATCCGATGCTTGGTTTAAGTTGATTGCACCCTGGGTGCGCGATCTTCCTGAGGAGGCAATGCGCTTGGTGGAGGCTTTCTGGCCAGGCCCCTTAACCCTGGTGTTGAAAAAAGATAAACACGTACTAAGCGCGGTGACCGGCGGTCAAGACACCATTGCATTGAGATCGCCTGATCATCCGGTTGCACAAGCCCTCTTACAGGCCTTTGGCGGTGGCTTAGCGGCCCCATCGGCGAATCGTTTTGGTAAGGTATCGCCCACCCGGGCTGCTGATGTCAGCGCCGAATTTAGTGACCAAGCAAATTTGTTGATCTTGGATGGTGGCGATTGCGCTGTGGGCATCGAGTCGACAATTGTAGATTTATCTTCTGGCGTGCCTGTCTTGCTGCGCCCTGGTGCGATTACGCCAGAGCAGATTGCGCAGCAAACGGGAGTGCGTGTATTGCAGACGGGGGCATGCGCAGATTCAGAAAAAATTACTCCACGCGTTTCGGGTAGTCTTAAAGCCCATTACGCACCGAACACACCCTTGCGTTTGTACGCCGCTGGCGCAGCACTCGATTGCATTTCGCAATATCCGGATACCAAATCGCACGTAGCTCTGATCGTGTGGGATTCGGAGCAAATGAGTGACCCCCAGGTATTAGGCGCATCGCACATTCAGCAGGTGACCATACCCGAACAGAGTGACTTATTTGCTAGCCGCCTATACCGATTATTGCGCGATCTAGACGATCATTCTTGGGATTTAATTGTGATGCCCGAGCCACCAATAGGGCAGGAGTGGGACGGGGTACGAGACCGTCTTCAGCGGGCTTGCTTTGGTTCGGGGCCGCCCGTTAATAACCACGTCAGCAGTTGATCGTGGGCATCCATGCCACGAAAGGCATTGGGGTGATTAATGAATGAGCTAACGGCATAGGTTTTGCCGGACTGACTAATAACATAGCCCGATATCGTCCGCACTTCGGTAAGTGATCCGGTCTTAATGCGCGCTTCCGGTTTTGTCTTGAGGTGCAAGAATTGCCGTAACTGCTTAATCAGTCGATTTTTCATGGTGCCATCTGATCCGGCTAAGGGCAGTGATTGTACAAAGAGATCTCCCGATGGAAGTTGACGGGCAGTAATCAACAGATCATTGAGGTGGCGTGCGCTAATGGCTTCATTGCGCGACAAGCCCGAACCATTTTCTAATACCAATTCAGGAAAATCCAAACCCCGTTGCTTGAGCCATGCTTGCATGACCCGATCACTGGCCGCGATGGAGGCCGGTTTACCTAAACGTTCTAAGCTCAGTGTTAAAAAGACTTGCCGTGCCATGACGTTATTGGAAAATTTATTGACATCGTTCACTGCATGAATCAATGGACCGCCCTGAAACTCCAATAAAGGTCTTGCAAACAGCGGAACCTCACCGTTTTTGCCTTGTGGCTGCTTGACCCAAGAGCCGCCAGCCAATTCCCACGCCGCTGCAAATCCTAAGGTTAAAAAAGTATTGGCATCCAGTGCAACCACGTTGTAGGTAATATTTCTACATGCACTCGGGAGCTCACCTGAAAATTGAGCGCTTAATTGATCTGAATTTTTTGACTCCGAACCGACATGCTTAATTAGCTCGAACTGCATCTTTCTTTGCCAGTCATCGCAATTTTGCTTACTGGTACGCAGACGATTGTTAATCTTAAAATAGGCAAGAGCAGGGGTATACGAAATCGCAATACCATTCTGATTATTCGTCTGACTCAGCTGAAATGATAATGTTCTAAAGGCATATAACAATGGATCTGGTGGGACGTTATAGGCCCGCATCGATTCTCCATCAATGGTAGTGTGCTCCATCACCTCAGGGCTGTAGGCGCTGCGGTCAAAAATCAAATTCCCATCAATGCGCTGAATGCCTAATGCGCGTAGATTTTTCATCATTTGCTCTAGCTCTTCAGGCACTAATTTAGGATCGCCACTGCCGCGCAGGTAAAGATTACCTTTGAGAAGACCGTTCTTAATCTGGCCATCTGTGTACAGATTAGTGTTCCAGCGGTACTGTGGGCCCAGTAAATCCAGTGCAGCCAAGGTAGTTAGTAGCTTAATGGTGGAAGCGGGATTCATCGATTGTTTGGCGCGCCAATCCAGTATTTCGCGCGCATTACCGCCAGCTGTACTGGGCAACTCTAAAACCGAAATACTGACCGCATCGCGTGGAATTTGATTTTTAGCGAGTGACTGCCACACGGCGGGCGGAACCTCGATCGCGCTGCTAGTGGCGGATGCCCAGAGGGACTGACTGCCAAGTCCGCAGAGTAATAGCAGCGCTAGCCATTGCAATGGTCGGATTGCATGCTGAAATGCAGGAAGGACTACGGGGCGTGAAGTAGAAAAGAGTGGCACCGGCTTATGGTAAGCCAAAACAGCCAAAACACTAAAAATTGAGCTGCCTACTTAATTCATCTTGAGCTTGGACACCGAGGCTACTATCGTATTCATTCAAATGAGGTGCGGTTTAAAAAAGCATCAATTACGCTATTTTGTTTCAGGAGTAATTCCTTCAGTAGGGCCGCCCTTTTTGGGGTGGGGTCAAGAAGGTTGGCAGCGAGGCTATCTAGGCGATTGGCAAAACGCAGGCCATTCATTAGTAATGCCCCGCCTTTGATTCTATGAATTAGACTACCCAGGTCAGATTGGGATATAGCCCCAGTTGACAGTTCTGCAATCGCCTGGTGGTGTACCTCCATAATTTCATGGAGGATCAGTCTGCCGATTTGATTTTGATCGGAGCTGCTTTTTCCCAGCTGTGGAAACGCAATCGTATCTTCTTCTGTATCGCAGTCTACTTCTTCGAGGGTGAAGTGGCGTGCTAATTCATTTTCGAGGGTGGCCAAGTTAAGGGGCTTGATCAGAACCGCATTCATGCCTGAAGCAAGCAGTCGATGCCGAATTTCCAGAGCATAGATATCGGCGGTAACGCCAATAATAATTAGCTCCGAAAATCCATCGGCACGGATCGATTGCGATAAAGCAGCGCCATGCATGCCCGGCATGGAGTGATCGGTCAGCATGACATCAAAATGGCCCTGCTTCAGGAGTCTTAATGCCTGCCCGGCATTTTCACAGACCGTGACCTGTGCTCCAAGGGCCTCTAATTGCAGCGACAGAACTTGACGGCTAGCAGGGTGATCCTCGACAACTAAAGCGCAGACTTGTTTGCCGTGTCGATGCATGCGCTGCGCACAATTTAGAGCGGCCTCGATGATCAATCGATTCGAAGCCACTTGAGTTGTTCTGGGAAAAGCAGCAGAAAAATAGACATTGCTACCCATTCCAGGTTCGCTATCAAAATACAAGTGACTATCCATCGATCGAATCAAATGACTGGTAATGGTTAAACCGAGCCCAGTGCCTTGAGGGGTATTGCCCGTAGGCTGTTGGTGTTGGGCCCGGACTTGCTCAAAGGGCTGAAGGGCGATGGCAATATCCGCAGGATTCATGCCAATGCCGGTATCAATTACTCGAAACTCAATTAACTGACCCGCATGGTCATCGGCCAAGATGCGGACCGAAAAATGAATCGAACCCGCATTCGTAAACTTAATGGCATTACTCAGGATGTTGTTTAAAACTTGACGCAGTCGCAAAGAGTCAACCATCAGTACTTCTGCAATGCGCAGGTCCAGATGAGTATGCATGCTCAATTGGCGATTCGATGCAAAGATCGAAAAAGCCGCATCAATTTCCTCAACCAGGGTTTTAAGGCAGCAGGGCTCCGGCGTTAATGTGAGCTTGCCCGCCTCAATCTTGGAAAGGTCGAGGACTTGATTCAGCATACCGAGGAGTGACTCCGCTGAGGCATGGGCGCTCTGCAACAAAGGCTTCTCGCTATCCGGCAAGCGTGGACTTTTCAGTAACAGCTCTTGAACCCCCAAAATAGCATTCATCGGCGTTCGAATTTCATGGCTCATTTCAGCTAAAAAATAGGATTTAGCATTATTGGCCCGCTCTGCAAGTTCTTTTTGCATCAATAGGGCAGCATTCTGTCGCACATGTTGTTTTCGATTGCGCTGCAAATGGATAATCCAAGCAAATCCACCCAAGAGCATGGCGCATAAAAAGCCAAACAGAATATGGCGCTTCCACGGGGCATGATGCTGGTGCATAAAGTCAAGATCGGCGCCACCAGAATCGTCCCTTGGCTCGATACCAAAACCGGGGACGGAAAAGAGGACACGCGATGCCACAGGATCAAGCGCATGCACGGTTTTTCCCAGGATGCTTTTGAGGGCTTGGGCATGGTTGCCAATAAACCAGCGGTATGCCAGTGGCTCACGACCATATAAACCATTGAGCTTTAAATGCGCTTGGTATTCTGCACGCATGGCATACCGGGCAAGCCGAATCGGCATTACTACGGCGTCGTACTCGCGCTTCATGAGTGCGGCAAATAAATGGGCTACGGATTGGTGATTGCGGTGGATGGAGCCTGTTTCAAAAAAGGCTATCTTTTGAGCAATAACTGGACCGTCGAGTAAGGTATCGGCACGCGTTACCATCACCTTATGACCCCAAAACACAGGCTCTGACCAGATGCCTGCCTGCATTTGCTTTTGAGAGGCTATGGGCGGATCAATTACAAAATCAATCGATTGCTTGCTAAGTAGGTCGGCTAAGTCTGCATCGTTGGCGCGCCAAATTGGTTGGTACTGCTGCTGCGTTTGCTGGCTCAGCGCATCAATGAGCGATTGGTAAACCCCAGCTTGCCCATTCCTGACTTGGGGTTCAAGGTAGGGCGCGTGTTGCTCATGAATGCTGAAATATACCACCGGCTTTGCTTTGATCCATGCCTGCTCTACTGAAGTCAGTTCAATAGTGTGCGCAAAAGCCGTACTGCAGTAAAGCAGTACGGCGCTACAAGCAAAGTTACCGAATGCAGTTACCCGCATCATCCCTCGATGATGTGGTTATTGCGGCAAAACAGAATGAGGTCAGCTATATTGTTGATGCCAAGCTTTTCAAAGATGCGCGTTTTGTAGGTTGCTACGGTTTTATTGCTGATGTGCAATAGGTCTGAAATGTGCTGGTTGCTGTTGCCTTTACCTAAATACTTCATCACTTGCAATTCACGATCAGAGATGAGCGCCAGTTTCTCTTGGTCGCTCAGCGAGCTATGGCCATTGCGGGTGTGCGAAAAGCAAGCATAGCCTTGGGAGATGGCTACACAGGCCGCTAATATGACATCGGCCCCTGCGGTTTTGTTGATAAAACCATGGGCACCTAAGGAGCGAACACGTCCTCCATACACATGCTCATCTAGACTCGATAAAACAAGCAAGCGGATCTCGGGGTAAGTCAAACTAATGCGGCGAATCACATCAAAGCCATCCGTTTTAGGCATATCGAGATCGAGAATCACAATATCGGGATTAATTTGCTTCATACTTTGTAAGCACTCCTCTCCATTGCGACACTGGCCTACTACCTCAAACAGTAATTGGTCTTGCAGCATACTTTTGAGGGCCATCAACATGGCGGGATGATCGTCTACTAACATGACACTTTTCTTCATTGCCTATCTCCGTTCTGGTTTGTACTTCGATGGGGGTTTCACTGCAAAAATGGCTTTCGCAATTCGACTGTCGCTGATATGAAGAATTTGGTGCCTACTTACGGGCGACATCATTAAGCCGCCGTAGCAAAAATCCACCGGCAAGAGCCTGGCGTTTTCGAGGTCTTTAATCAAGGTAATGCCGTTGGCATAGAGCACTGCACCCAGTTCCCTTGCCATCGCAAGGGCATCGAGTAATTGGGCTTGTTGGTTTGCTAGAGCAATATCGTCACTGCGCAGCTCCTGAATTGAAAAATGGATGCCGTCGAATTTAACTTCTTCTAACCACTGCGGCTGGATTGACTGCGGTTTGGCATTCATCAGGTGCAGTAGTACGCCGATGCGACGTAGGCGCAATAGACCCTCTTTGCAATTGGTGCGCAGTGCATCAGATGGGATTGCAGTAATGCCAATATGAACTAAGCCAACGGGTAATCTGGAATTTAAAATTAGGTCGCACAGGGCATCAATGCGCTGTGGATTGGCGAGTACGCCCGGCGATAAAGGCAAGAGAATCTGAATGGGTCGATTGCAGCAATGCCAGTAACTGGCCGCATCCAGCCCTTCCATGCTAAAGCGCAATACCTGGGAGTCGCTGGCAGCTAGGAGCGGCCTGAATAAGGCAGCCGACATGGCATTGCCTGCTGCATTAAAGATGGGTTCGTAGCTGACGGTTTGGCGTTTAGACCAGTTGGTATTGCTACCGGCATCCTGGGTTTCGTGGACTAGATTGGGCTCATGAGTGCCTTGGACATCCCGCAGCTCATGAAAAGGCTTGTTCTTCCATGCATGAACAAGCGTATACAGCCGAGATTTGGGACTCATATGGTGTTCTCCAGTCGATGACCTTCCAGTCTAGGCAGGACAGGTCCGGGAAGTAAGCAGGCAGATCTGATTTGTTTGTAGGAAAGGGCCTACAACAGGCTTTTATTAGGCCGCCCCTTGAAATCAGCGGGAATAGACCTATATAATCAGCACTCACTGCAATCGAGTGCTAAAACGACCATGACTGAGTCAAAATCGTTTTAACTTGAGGTGTAGAGATTGTAACCCGACGATTTATATCGATTTTTATGTAGTTAATACTCACTAACTTAGGAGAAGGAATGAATCTACGTCCTTTACATGATCGCGTGATCATCAAGCGTATGGATCAAGAAACCAAGACTGCCTCAGGAATCGTTATTCCAGATGCAGCAGCAGAGAAGCCAGATCAGGGCGAAGTTTTAGCCGTAGGTCCAGGCAAGCGAGATGACAGCGGCAAATTAAATGCCCCTGATGTCAAAGTAGGCGACCGTGTGTTGTTTGGTAAATATGCCGGACAAACCGTCAAAGTGGGCGCAGATGAGCTTCTCGTCATGCGCGAAGAAGACATCATGGCCGTTGTTCAGAAGTAATCGAGAGCATAAGAAAGGAATTCAATCATGGCAGCAAAAGACGTCGTATTTGGCGATAACGCCCGTACCAAAATGGTTGAGGGTGTCAATATCCTCGCCAACGCAGTAAAAGTTACCCTCGGACCAAAGGGGCGTAACGTCGTGATCGAGCGTTCGTTCGGCGGCCCCACCATCACAAAAGATGGCGTAAGCGTAGCGAAAGAAATCGAACTCAAAGATAAGCTCCAGAACATGGGCGCGCAGATGGTGAAGGAAGTGGCTTCCAAAACTGCTGACATCGCTGGTGACGGCTCAACAACCGCAACCGTACTGGCACAGTCCATCGTACGCGAAGGCATGAAGTACGTTGTTTCAGGCCATAACCCAATGGATCTAAAGCGCGGTATTGATAAAGCAGTCACTGCCGCTTTAGAAGAGCTCAAGAAAATCAGCAAGCCATGCACCACTACTAAAGAAATCGCTCAAGTCGGTTCGATCTCTGCTAACAGTGATGTCAGCATTGGTCAGCGCATTGCCGAAGCCATGGAAAAAGTGGGTAAAGAAGGCGTGATTACCGTTGAAGATGGCAAATCACTCGAAGATGAACTCGAAGTCGTAGAGGGCATGCAGTTTGATCGCGGCTACCTCTCGCCTTATTTCATTAATCAGCCAGAGAAGCAAGTGGCTGTCTTGGAAAGCCCATACATCCTCTTGTTTGACAAGAAGATCAGCAACATTCGTGATCTGCTGCCCGTACTCGAGCAAGTAGCGAAGTCGGGTCGTCCACTCATGATCGTGGCAGAAGATGTCGAAGGTGAAGCCTTGGCTACATTGGTTGTGAATAACATCCGCGGCATTATTAAGACCTGTGCTGTGAAGGCCCCTGGTTTTGGTGATCGCCGTAAAGCCATGCTCGAAGACATCGCCATTTTGACTGGCGGTCAAGTGATTGCGGAAGAAATTGGCTTAACCCTCGAGAAAACCACCCTGGAGCATTTGGGTCAAGCCAAGCGCGTTGAGATTGGCAAAGAAAACACCATCTTGATCGACGGTGCTGGAGATGCTAAAGCCATAGAAGCGCGCGTGAAGAACATTCGCGTTCAAATCGAGGAAGCAACTAGCGACTACGATCGTGAAAAATTGCAAGAGCGCGTAGCCAAGTTGGCAGGCGGTGTTGCAGTGATTCGGGTTGGCGCTGCTACTGAAGTTGAAATGAAAGAGAAAAAAGCACGCGTTGACGACGCTCTGCACGCAACCCGTGCTGCAGTGGAAGAAGGCATTGTTCCTGGCGGCGGCGTAGCTTTGATTCGTGCTAAGCAAGGCATCATGGGCCTCAAGGGCGATAACGCTGATCAAGATGCTGGTATCAGTATCGTTCTGCGCGCCATGGAAGAGCCACTGCGCATCATCGTTTCGAACGCAGGCGACGAAGCCAGTGTAGTTGTGAATGCAGTCATGGCCAGTAAGGGCAACAACGGCTATAACGCAGCGACAAGCGAGTATGGCGATTTGGTAGCTCAGGGGGTTATCGACCCTACCAAGGTAACTAAAACTGCATTGGTTAATGCAGCGTCTGTTGCAGCACTGCTCCTCACAACCGATTGTGCAATCTGCGAGTCAGCAAAAGATGACGGCGCAGGCGGCATGCCCGATATGAGCGGTATGGGCGGCGGCATGGGCGGTATGGGCGGTATGATGTAATGATCTAGCTTCGCTAGAACTGAAAAGGGCAGCCTAGCTGCCCTTTTTCTTTGCCTTAATTTGACTGCAATCAGGGTAATAAAAAAGCCACCCGAAAGTGGCTTTGTTAGAAAGACTAAGTAGACTAAGTCAGGACAGTTTATTCAACTGCTTTGACCATGTCTTCAATGACCTTCTTCGCATCACCGAAGACCATCATGGTTTTATCCATGTAAAAGAGCTCGTTATCAGCAGACTGTTGCCCTTCGGGCATTTGCGGGCGATTTATGGGCGAATCCAATTCCTGCGTTGTTAAACATAAATACATGCGAACGTTCTCATTATGTCAGATTTCAAGGGAATTTCTACCCGCATTTGGACAAAATCTGGACAGGGAATGGACAAACTTAGCCACCCCTATCAATTTCCCAGAATCCTGACCAAGTTAGCCAATACGCAACAGTATTTATTCCTCGAACCGCTCCCGAGTTAAGGGTAGGTTCTTTTGCTTGTCTTCTGGCGTTGTTGTAGCAGTTCTTCTATGGCGCTCTTCATCTGCTGAAGCTAATTCAAAATCCTTTACACGCTGCAACATCAGCTCCTTGGCTTCGGCTAGCTTTGATGCAGGAATAACGGCTCCGCTCTTTAGAAGGCGCTCTAGTTGAAGTTGTTTAAATGTTTTGGTCTGCAGCTTGCCAGCAAACGCAACGTCGCCCTGATCATCGTTTGAATCATCTATACAGTTAATTTAACAAGAAACTAGGGGGGTACCCTTGCCCATTTCTGGATTCCTAGACCCCACCATACCCGTACCCCCTAAATTAGCCCCTTTGTTCTGGGCTAGCCTATACATAGTATTTTGGATGTCCGATGAGTGAGTTTAGGAAGCGCCCCCTTATGTTTTTAAATGCAATAGCCAAGGGGAATATACAAAAAAATTCAACCATTTTTCAGGAGTTCAGGCAAAGAAGTAAGGACTTAGAAATCGTACCGTATAGAGAAAAACTTTCTACTTTTCAAGGCTATCCAATTTCATTAATGATAAGCTGCTACTTAACGACATTGATAAAAAGCATTGCCATGAAAAAACTAATTACTTTAATTGCATCGGCAGTTCTCATGTGTCCAATGTGGGCTGGGGCGCAGGTTCCAACTAGCTCTGACAAAACTACAACTGTTGTGGGTTCATTTGCTCCTTTGTCGTGGTCTTTCCCTTCCCCTTTGCAAATTACACCCTCGGTTACTTACAGCGGCGCAAATTTGATAACTCTTAATTCCATAATCACGATGTCTCTAACTTTTTTTGTACCGAATAATGGTTCCTTTGCTTTTGGTGTTAGTGGCATAGCTGAATCACAGAATTGTAGTGTCTACAATTCTATTAGCTATCCAGATTACTGCAAGGTACCTATTGTTGGTACTTTCACTGATACAACTAATTATTACAACTTAATGTTAAGCATTGGTACCAGCAGCTTTAGTTGCAGTATGAGTACAACTACCTTAACAGGTAATTGCTATGGAACTCCTTCTCAAGGACCAGTAGCTGCTACTTATGTTGGAGGGTAGTAATGATTCTCAATAAGACCTCCTTTGTTCTCTCGCTAACTATCCTTCTAGCATCTTGCGGTGGTGATGGTGGTAGTACATCCTCCAATACACCTAGCACCACTCCACCAAGCGCTACGACAACGAATCCATCACAGCGTTTAGAAGCTACGGTTAAAAGTCTATGCAAAACCAATTGCAATGCTACTGTGCCTGCTGATAATCCTAGTAGTCGATTACAAGCAACAGTAAAGACTTTAAATCCAAGTGCTAGCACTACCGTTCCTGCTAATAATCCGTCGGCGCAGCTGACAGCAACGATTACAGCATTGCAGGCAAAGAAGTAGTCTTTAGTTTTAATGCCTCACGAAAGCCACTTTACGGAGTGGTTTTTTATTGCCTACCGCCACTATTAATTTCCTAGAATCCAGACCCTACCGTACCCGTACCTCCCAATTTGGGCTATCTGTTCCCGCATCCTATGCACTCTAATTTACTCAAAGCACCATCGCCAACTTCATTCAGGTGCTTGTACCCATCTTATTAATATCGCCATTCCTGCACAAAACTAGTCAATTCAAACAGAGTAAAAAGCGTTTAAATCCATTTTCTTAGATCTAAAGCGCTGGTATACCCCTAGTACAGCCTCAACTAAATGAGATTAATTCAAACTATAGTCATAAATATCTTAGATATTTTCTAGAAAGTTAATGGCGTGAATAAAAAACTTACGGCGTTGATGCTAGTTGCGTCCATTATTTCAGCGGGTTGTGCAAGCTCTGTTGCCGTTCCTGTGCCAGTTGCCCAAGTTGGTGATGAAACGAAGAGCTGCGATGCTATTGCAAATGAAATGCAGAGCATGGTTACTGCGCAAGTACAGGCAGATGGTAATAGGGATAAGCAAATTGGAACAAATGCTGCATTAGGTGTGGTGGGCATCTTTACTTTAGGCATACCTTGGTTTTTTATGGACTTGGGCGGCGCTGCAGAAGCGGAACAAAAGGCTGCAAAAGCCAGATATGAACGATTACAACAAATGCAAATGGATAAAAGATGTCCAGCTACACCAGTTGTAACTCAGGAAATTAATGCTGGTTTGCCAATCATTCGTACTACAGAGCCGATCGCCTCTAGTCCAGCCAGGGCTGCAATTACGCCAGGTGCAAAGCCTGCTAGTGAGTTGCCAAATCCTGCCAAAAGATTAGAAGAGCTAAACACTATGTTTAAAAAAGGGCTCATTACTCAGGATGAATACAACGCCAAAAAGACTGAAATTATAAAAAGTTTGTAAACGCATATTTGCTT
Source organism: Polynucleobacter meluiroseus (assembly GCA_945947155.1). Classification (GTDB taxonomy): domain Bacteria; phylum Pseudomonadota; class Gammaproteobacteria; order Burkholderiales; family Burkholderiaceae; genus Polynucleobacter; species Polynucleobacter meluiroseus_G. Next base: position 32,040 of record CAMEXM010000014.1, read on the forward strand.
TTATCTGAAAGAGAAAAATGAACATACTTATCAAATTATTCTTTTTGGTCACCGTAACTGGCTTGGTTGGTTGTGCTTCTACAGTTAATCGAAATGACGCTAGCATTAAAGATAGGTCTGTAGTCAAAGAAGAAGTTATTCAGGTTATTCCCTTCAAACCTCTAAGAGCATTAACGGTTTCTCTTGATTCAGCTGCAGCTGCAAAATTGGCAGACAATCAGGATTTTAATGTTGATAAGTTGTTTGAAAAAATAAACTTAACCCTTGCATCCGCCAAGTATTTACAAGTACAAAATAGCGCTTCTAATTTGCGGATGGAGATTGTGGTTACTAATATTAGAGTTCGGTCAGGCGTATCTGCAATCATGCTGGGAATTTTAGCTGGGTCAGATTACATAACTGGGCAGGTATTTGTAAAAGATTTGGATAGGGTAATTGATAAATTCGAGGTTGATATTTCGTATGCATTTGGCGGCGTCATGGGTATTACGAGCTCAAGAATGGATTGGATGTATGAATCCTTCTCAAATAAGATTCTTGAGGAAATGAAAAAAGTAATGCCGATGCCTAAATAAAATATAGCTATAAATTTGTCTACAACCACTCTTTCGAGTGGTTTTTTTATTCCTCGAGCCTCTCCCGATTTAAGGGTAGGCTCTTTAGCTTTTCTTTTGGCGTTGTTGTAGCTGTTCTTCTATAGCGCACTTCATCGACACAGGACGCCTCGAAGTCTCTGAGTAGCTCAACATTCCTCTTAGCTGTTTCTGCCAGTTTGGATGCTGGCATCACCTTTGCCTTAATGAGTAACTCTTGTTGGGATTGCTTGAAGGTTTGGGTTTTCACCTTGCCAGCGAATTCGACATCTTCAAGACCACGCTTATCTTTGCTCATAGACATATATTAAACAAAGGGGGGTACCCCTTGTTGATTTGGGCATAGCGTGACCCCACCCAATCCGTACCCCCTAAATTGGGGTTTGGAGTCCCATGCCTGACTTACACAGTATTTTGGACATCCGATGAGAGAATGTCACCAATGTCACACCTTTAATTGCCAATGGCATCCCCTATCAAGAGTGGGTAGGGTAAATAGTTTATTTGGGTGAAATAAAAATGCACTAAAGCAAGGGTATACCAGCGCATCTTGATACCTAAATGAGTCTATAGTTACCATAATCATTCTAGTGTCTTTGGCTTAATCATCATTAAGCACCTTGTCTGAGATTGCGAATAACGCTTGGGTATTTGATCAAAATAATCGCTAAGGACTGTTACATGAAAAAGAAACTACTAGTACTGCTATTCTCGCTAGCATCCTTAGGATTAGCGTCTTGTGGTGGTGGTAATGAAGCTTCTACTGGGGCTCCAGTGGTGGCGCAGGCGACTATTGCATCAACTGTAGAACTTTGTTCTGCTAGTGCAACCTACGGTGGTTCTGGAGCTCTTTTGACTGCCACTACTGCTCCTACCTTGGCTCAGTGTGCTGCTGCGCTTCCGGGCTATGCAACTGGTAATCCTTGGACTGTATATTCAAATACTGGGTGTTGGGATAGCTCGAATTTTAGTGGCGGTGGGCCAACATTAACTAGCGCTCAGTACAATGCTTGCGGGGGAGGGTGGAGTCCAACTGCATATGGTGGGTGTTATACAAGCTCGAATTGGGCTGCAATATCTTTAGCTCAGCAGCAGTCTTGCGTAAGTGCGTTAGGTAGTGTGACAAGTTCTGAACAATGTAGTGCTTTGGGGGGGTCGTGGTCGTGCAGCTTTCTGGGGAGCTATGCGTGTGGTAATGTGGTGGGTAACCTTAGCTGCTGGTAATGTGGTGACTAACCTTAACTGCTATTAGTGGTTGATGGCTGCGTCTTGAGGCTTGAAAGGACTGCGATATGAAAAAGAGCCTTCACTCTTTGTGTTTATTTTTTTTGCTACAGATACCCTGTGCTGTATTTGCACAATCTAGCGCTGGTGTTGCTGCAATCAAAAATACCAATAACGCTATTGGTATCCAAGCCATTAGCACCTACGTTAACTATACTGAAACGGTTCGTGGTTCGACCTTGGATACTGAGCAAGGCTATGTACCAGGATTTGCTTTAAATGTTTCATTCATGCAGGACTGGTTATTGGGTAATGACTATCTGGCTGCAACATTTAGTCAAAATACTGGCAAGACTAATTACACTGGGTCTTATCTTGGTAGCTCACAAGGCTATGGCTCGGTAAAGCAGTCTAATCCAGCAGTTTTGACTGATTTTAGTTTGCGCTATGGCAAAGGCTTTGTTCTTAATGATCAAGTAATGGTAACCCCATTTATAGAGCTAGGTAGCCACCAGTGGAAGCGTAACTTAGGGTCTTACCAAGAGACCTATAGCAATCGTTACTACGGTTTAGGTCTACTAGGTCAGGTTGCGATAACTAATGCATTGGTTCTTTCGTCTAACGCCATGATTGGTAATACGGTTAACTCCTACATCAGCGAAACAGGATCACCTTCTGCAAGTGGAACTTTAGGTAATTCGACTATCTACCGATTGGGAATTTCTGGAGACTATGCGTTTACAAAATCACTACACGGAAATATTGGATTAGATTACACCAGCTTTAGCTATGGTCAAAGCGCTTCTACAAGAGTAGGTCGCTATGCCGTCTACGAGCCAAACAGTACTAGCCAATATACCACCTACAAAATAGGTCTGAGCTATAACTTTTAGAATTAATCTTTAGAGTGATCACTGCGCTGTCGCTTACGATTTACTAGAATCCAGACCCACAGCCTTAAGCTGTTTCAACTACTACGGGGATGGCGACTTATACGATAGGTTTGTAAGTTCAGAGAAGTGCGCTTTGGTATAGGTTCCAAGTTTGTCGGTTAACCCGACAAATTCCACGCCGACCACTTGACCGTCTGCGAATGCCACCCGAGATCCAAGCTATTCCACCCCGAACCATGGTTCTCGGTGTGTATGCCACACCAATAGCCAACACCTTAAAACCATTGTTTCTGCTATTGTTTAACCTCATTTTTCCAGCTTCTAAGGCGTAGGTCGCACGTTCGAATCGTGCTGCACTAAAACTCCAGCGCCACTAAAGACCTAATAGATACAAAGCTTTACAAGCTTCTGATAGCAAATTCCACATCTTGCACCAGTCTTGTTTATACCGCCATTCCTGACCAAATAGGAAAAATCCTGACCAAATCCTGACCAAGTTGGTCAATTCACAACAGTATTTATTTCTTGAACCGTTCCCGAGTTAAAGGTAGGTTCTTTAGCTTGTCTTCTGGCGCTATTGTTGCAGTCTTTCGATGACGTTCCTCATCGACACAGGATGCTTCAAAGTCTAGTAATAGCTTAGCGTTCCTCTTGGCAGTTTCTGCCAGCTTGGATGCTGGCATCACCTTCGCCTTAACGAGCAACTCTTGTTGATATTGCTTGAAGGTTTGGGTTTTCACCTTGCCAGCGAATTCGACATCTCCAAGACCACGCTTATCTTTACTCATAGGACTAATGTAACAAAAGCAGGGGCTACCCATGAACTGCTGTCAATTTAGGTCCACTACCAAAGAGAGTATTTCTATAGTAAATCATTGCAGCAACATGGGTTGATTTTGGATTAATTGGGGTACTTGGGTTTGGGGTGCTGGTGGTCTGTAACCTAAAGCACTATGCGGCCTGACTTG
>CAMEXM010000015.1 GCA_945947155.1 Polynucleobacter meluiroseus
GGCGACGGGATTAAATCCCTTGGGCTTTTCTCTGGCTGGGGCTCGTGGCTGAACAGCCCACTCTGACTGAGGTAGGGCGGGCTTTAAGCTAACTTTTATCGCAGTGCAATTCAGACCACTCTTACCTAACTCATTGATTAAGCTAGGTAAAGATTGCTGTAAGCGGGCGGCGATGGTGGCATTAGGTACCATGAGCAAAAGCTCTGTGGGCTTGCCAGAGGCCCAAACCGGCTCTACTTTAGAGCCAAAGTGAGCTAATTCAAGGGTTTTTAGGCAGTGTTGCAGGGAGGCCTTGAGTTTGGTCAAATCTTCCGTGCGCGCCAAAATTCCATTGATTCCCTCTGGCCCGCGCAAGCAGTCTAACCACTCTCGGGCTATCTTTGGCTTGGCAGAATAAGGGGTTTTTGGCTTTAGATTCATGGGGAAAAAGGGATTCGGGTGATAAACTCAAAGGCTTAATTTTGGTCAAAATCCCATGGCAATCGGCATTCTAAAAACTCTATTTGGTAGTCGAAATGATCGACTCTTAAAGCAATACCGCAAAGTAGTGCTTAAGGTTAATGCACTTGAGCCCAGCTTGCAATCACTCGATGATGCCGCGCTTCAAGCAAAAACCGCAGAATTTAAATCACGCCTTACTGCTGGCGAATCCTTGGATGATCTCACTCCAGAGGCGTTTGCCGTAGTCCGTGAATCCAGCCGCCGCGTCATGAAAATGCGCCATTTCGATGCACAGATTATGGGCGCCTTAGCCCTGCACCAAGGCAAGATTGCTGAAATGGGTACAGGCGAGGGTAAAACCCTGACTGCAACCTTGGCCGTTTACCTCAATGCGATTGCGGGTAAGGGCGTCCATGTTGTTACGGTCAACGATTACCTGGCGCAGCGCGATGCCGAGTGGATGGCTAAGCTCTATAACTTCTTGGGTCTTCAGGTTGGGATCAATTTATCCCAAATGGATCACGAGGCAAAGCAAGCAGCCTACGCAGCCGACATTACTTACGGCACCAACAATGAATTTGGCTTTGATTATTTACGCGACAACATGGTGCAAGACGTTGCGCAGCGGGTTCAGCGCGGCTTGGCATATGCCATCGTTGATGAGGTCGACTCGATCTTAATTGACGAGGCGCGGACACCGCTGATTATTTCAGGGCAGGCAGAGGACCATACTGACCTTTATCTAAAAATGAATCAGTTGCCCTCGCACTTAGAGCGACAAATTGGTGAGGAAAAATCAGATGGTACCGGCGTTGAAAAGCCAGGGGATTACTGGGTTGATGAAAAAACCCAACAGGTTTATTTAACCGAGACTGGTCATGAAAAAGCCGAGAGTATCTTGGCGCAAATCGGCGTTTTAAATCCAGGTGATTCGCTTTACGCACCTCAAAATATTACTTTGATGCACCACGTTTATGCTGCCTTGCGCGCACATTGCTTGCAACACCGCGATCAACAATACGTGGTTCAAAACCAAGAAGTAATCATTGTGGATGAGTTCACGGGCCGTTTAATGACGGGCCGTCGTTGGTCAGATGGGCTGCACCAGGCAGTAGAGGCAAAAGAAGGGGTGCCGATTCAAAGCGAGAATCGCACCTTGGCTACCATCACATTTCAGAATTATTTCCGGATGTACGGCAAGTTGGCTGGCATGACTGGTACTGCTGATACTGAAGCCTATGAGTTCAAGGAAATCTACAACCTCGAAACCGTCGTTATTCCACCGAACCGCATGAGCCAGCGGACGGATCGCCAAGATCAAATCTATAAAACATCCGCAGAGCGTTACGCTGCAGTAGTAAAAGACATTGAAGAATGCTACGGCCGAGGTCAGCCTGTATTGGTAGGCACTACTTCGATTGAAAACTCCGAGCTGATTTCGCGCTTATTGGATCAGAAGAAGCTGCCACATCAGGTTTTGAATGCAAAGCAGCACGCAAAAGAGGCCGAGATCATTGCACAGGCGGGTCGCCCAAAAATGATTACGATTGCGACTAATATGGCCGGTCGTGGTACTGACATCGTGCTCGGTGGTAATGTGGAGAAACAAGCGTCGCTCATGGAGGCCGATGGCAATCTAGCGGCTACTGATATAGAGGCACGCATTTCGATCTTGCACGACGAGTGGCAGGGTTTGCATGACCAAGTATTGGCTTCGGGTGGATTGCATATTATTGGTACCGAGCGCCACGAGAGTCGCCGTATTGATAACCAATTGCGCGGTCGATCCGGTCGTCAAGGTGATCCAGGATCATCGCGTTTTTACTTGTCTTTAGATGACCCACTGTTGCGTATTTTTGCAGGTGATCGCTTGCGTACAGTGATGGATCGCTTAAAGATGCCAGAGGGCGAGCCAATTGAAGCCGGGATGGTAACGCGCTCAATCGAGTCTGCGCAGCGCAAAGTCGAGGCCCGTAACTTTGATATTCGCAAGCAGCTGTTGCAATACGATGATGTTGCCAATGACCAGCGCAAAGAGACCTACCGCTTACGCAATGAAGTGCTGGAGAGCAAAGACATTGGTGACCTCATTACCAACTTGCGCGACGATGCACTGAGTAGCTTTTGTCATTTATATGTTCCTGCTGAATCGATGGAAGAGCAGTGGGATTTGCCAGGACTAGAAAACAGTTTGGCTAATGAATGGGGCCTCGGTGTTGACTTAACTGGCCTAGTTCAGTCGGCCGACTCAATCGAGGCAGAGGAAGTAGTCGAACATATCTTGGCTGCTGCAAAAGTAGCGTATGACGGCAAAGTAGAGCTATCGGGGCGCGAGTCATTTGCTGGCTATGAGCGTTCAGTCATGCTCTACAGCTTAGATAGCCACTGGCGTGAGCATTTGGCCGCTTTAGATCATTTGCGCCAAGGTATTCATTTACGGGGTTATGCACAAAAAGATCCAAAACAGGAATACCGCCGTGAGGCATTTGAGATGTATGGCGAACTCTTAGATGTAATTAAGAACGATGTGGTGAAGAGCATCATGGCAGTCAAAATTCGGACGGCCGATGAATTGGATGCCGCCTCGGAATCCATTAACGAGGACATGAGTCAAATCAAGGAAGTGCAGTATCAGCACGCTGACATTGCTACCGATTCTGCTGAGACTGAAAAGCCCGCTGATATCGCAGTTGCCCCTGTTCGATCTGGGCCTAAAGTTGGCCGCAACGATCCCTGCCCTTGTGGCAGTGGTAAAAAATACAAAGCCTGCTGTGGCGCTCTGAGTTAAGCATGCCAGTCAATTTACCTTTGCCAGAACGCGCTGCGCTTAGTCCAGTTGCTGGAGTGCAATTAGGCATTGCCGAGGCGGGTATAAAAAAAGCCAATCGCAAAGATCTTTTAGTGATCACGCTCAGCCCTGGCACTCAAGTGGCTGGTGTTTTTACCTTAAATCGATTTTGTGCAGCTCCTGTGCAGCTCTGTAGAGCCCATTTGGATTGGGTTGCCCAAACTAATAGCGGAATTCGTGCATTGGTAGTGAATACCGGTAATGCCAATGCGGGAACTGGCGAACAAGGCATGCGCGATGCCCTAGAGACCTGCTGCGCCTTGGCAGCAGCCTTGAATATTCAGCCAGAGCAGGTATTGCCCTTTTCAACGGGCGTCATCTTAGAACCCTTACCCATTGCAAAGCTAACTGCTGCTCTTCCACGCGCCGTTGCTAATTTAACCGACGACGCCTGGTTTGATGCAGCGGAAGCGATCATGACTACGGACATTCAGCCCAAAGCCCTGTCGCAAGTGGTGATTACGCCGGATGGGCTCATCACGCTCACGGGTATTTGCAAGGGCGCTGGCATGATTCATCCAAACATGGCCACGATGTTGGGCTTCATTGCAACAGATGCTGGCTTTGCGCCAGAGGTATTGCAAGACCTAACCAAGGAAGTGGCCGATCTTTCGTTTAATGCCATCACGATCGATGGCGACACCAGCACCAATGATTCATTCATTGTGATGGCGACGGGTGTATCCCCAGTAAAGATCAATAGCACGGCAGATGCCGGCTACTCGATTGTGCGGACTGCGCTCATTGCATTTGCTCGCCGACTAGCGCAAATGATTGTGCGAGATGGCGAAGGTGCTACGAAATTCATTTCGATTGAAGTCATTGGTGGCAAGACCAATGAAGAGTGCCGCTTAGTGGCAGAAGCAGTAGCCCACTCTCCTTTGGTAAAGACTGCTTTTTTTGCCAGTGACCCCAATTTAGGCCGTATTCTGGCTGCCATTGGGTATGCCGGGATTGCCGATCTTGATGTGAACCGAGTGCAGCTTTGGCTGGGCGATGTTTGGGTTGCAAAAGACGGCGGTCGCAATCCGAGCTACCACGAGGCCGACGGGAAACGCGTGATGCAGGCTAGCGAGATTGCGGTCAAGATTGACTTAGGCCGCGGCGCTGCCGAGCAGACCATGTGGACGTGTGATTTATCGCATGAATACGTTTCGATCAACGCCGATTACCGCTCTTAATCCTATGAATGAAAAACTAGATCGATTGTTGAGTCACCTCGAAACGTTTCTTCCAAAACCCTTGGATGAGGCGCAATGGAAATCATCAACCGCTTTTCGCTGGCGTCGTCGCGACAGCATCTTTGGCAGTATTGGAATTTTACAGCCCGTAAAACATGTTGCTGATATTGCTTACGAAGATCTGCAACACATTGATCGTCAACGCGATGCAATTAAAGACAATACCCGGAACTTTGTACAAAAAAAACCTGCCAATAATATTCTGCTCACCGGTGCACGTGGTACAGGTAAGTCTTCATTAATAAAGGCCAGCCTGCATGCTTTTGCTAAAGATGGTCTGCGTTTGGTTGAGGTTGAGAAAGAGCACTTAGCGGATTTAGCAGACATAACGGATTTACTAGCCGATCGTCCGGAGCGTTTTATTGTTTTTTGCGATGACCTTTCTTTTGAGGAAGGCGAGTCCGGCTACAAAGCAATGAAGTCAGCCTTGGATGGTTCGATTTCCGCTCAGGTCGATAATATTTTGATTTATGCCACATCGAATCGCCGGCATTTATTGCCCGAGTATATGAAAGACAACCAAAGTTATCACCACGATGACGATGGCGAAATTCATCCGGGTGAAGTGGTAGAAGAGAAGATTTCTTTATCAGAGCGCTTTGGTCTGTGGCTTTCCTTTTACCCACCCAAGCAAGATGAATACTTAGCCATCGTGGCCCATTGGCTGCGGCATTTCGGTTTGAGTGATGCGCAAATTGAGGCCGCTCGATCCGAGGCTCTCGTTTGGGCCTTGGAGCGCGGATCCCGTTCTGGCCGGGTTGCATGGCAGTTTGCAAAACACTGGACTGGCACGCACGCCTAAGCCCCCATGAGTGATGCTCGGCGCCCAGTAACCGAGGTAGCAGCTGGTATCTTGCTCGATGCGCAGCAGCGCTTTTTGATGGGTCAGCGACCCCGAGGCAAGCCCTATGAGGGCTATTGGGAATTTCCAGGCGGCAAAGTTGAGGCAGATGAAACACTTTTTCAGGCTCTGCAGCGCGAGCTCCAGGAAGAGCTCGGAATCACCATTCATGGCAGCGTCGACTTAATGACGATTGAACATGACTATCCGCATGCCTATGTGCGCATTCACGTTAGCATCATTCGCGACTGGAGTGGTGAGCCTGCTGGGTGTGAAAATCAAGCCCTCTCATGGCAATATTTAAATAGTGACCAGTTAACTGTGGATCCGCTGCTACCAGCCGCGTTACCAATGATTCAAGAGCTGAAACGGTTTTATGCCGAGATTAAAACTGACACAAGGTTAACTTGAATCGGATATCTTCCTGAATGGGGAGAGGCTTTTTGTCCCGTTCGCTTTTTAAGAAACGCACAGATAATAAGTATTTATTTGCACTGATTTCGGAAAAGATAGAATCATCTTCAACCTCAATTCGCATGAGTTGGTAAACTTTTCCAGATGGGGCTTGCTGAAATGCACCTTGATGGGCGACTGCATCGCGGGACTCACCCGACTGACGTAATAACTTCAAAAATAATTGGGATGATTCATTCCAGGGAATCAGGGGTGCAATGAAATTCTTTAGTAACTCACGCCGATCACTGGACGCGCTGCATTTCCATGCATGAAAATTAGGAAGGTCAATGGGGCTAGTGCCTCCTGGTATCGAAAGTCGCGTACGAATACCATTGAGCCATTCATTTTCGGTAATCGCTGAATTCGGTTTACCAAGCGATTGATTAAGGTGGGTGGATGCACCATCGATCTCGGCGAGGGCTTGGCTTAATACCACTTGATCTACCTTTGTCGATGATTTGAGGCCATGCAGCGCTTGCTTTTGACGTTCAAACTCTTTTAATAGCAGTGATTTGATATCACCCCGTGCGCCAATATCACCTAACTCAAATAAGGTTGCAATGGCACATTGGTGTAGTTCGGGGTCATCTGATTTCGCAAAATGGGTATAGCGCCCAAACAAATACTCCAAGCGGAGCATGTTGCGGACCAACTCATTGAAGGGATATTCATAAACAATCACGGGGTCTATTTTATGCGGAATTACTGGGCTTAGACCTATTTTTAAGAATCAATTGATGCAAGACGTCGATTTGGGGAGTTAGCTTGTCAAGGCTGCCATCATTGAGAAGAATCGTATCCGCCGTCGCTAGCCGATCTTCGCGCAATGCTTGTTTGCGCATAATCTGCTCAATTTCGCTACGGTCTAAATTACTGCGCTGCATGACCCGTGTAATTTGTAGCTCCGGAGGGCAGTCAACCACGACCAGATGATCGATTACCTGAGGCCAATAGCCCGATTCAACCAAGAGGGGCACCATAAATACTAGGTACAGGGCGCCGTCTTGATGAGCTACGCAGGCTTGCCGCAGCGTTTCAGCGTGAATGAGGGGGTGGGTAATGGCTTCCAGCGATTGAAGCGCGTTTGGATCATTAAATACAAGGTGCCGCATTTTGGCTCGGTTCAAGGAGCCATCTGCCGCCAAGAATTCAGGGCCAAAACGAGCCTGAATTGCGGTAATGGCAGCCCCATGCGGGGCAGTAATATCATGGGCAATCTGATCCGAATCGATTACAGTTGCGCCGAGCTCGGCCAAGCGCTTAGCTACCGCTGACTTGCCAGATCCAATCCCGCCCGTTAATCCAATGAGCGGAATTTGCCCTTTTAGTGCAGTGAGAGCGGGATACGCAGGAGTTGAGGCCATATTAAGTAAATAATGCCAGCAAACGCCAAAAAGGGCCCAAATGGAAAGGCTTGCGCGCGCCCTTGTTTTTGCCAGTAAAGCCACAGTAAGCCACCAAGTAAGCCACTCAGGGCCGACAGGAGCACAATTCCCGGCAAGGCTTGCCAGCCCAACCAAGCGCCTAAAGCGGCCAGCAGTTTTGCATCCCCCATTCCCAAGCCATCACGGCCTTTGAGTGAGCGATAAAGCCAATTCAATCCCCAAAAGAATCCAAATCCAACTGTCGCACCGAGGATGGCCTCTTGGGGACTACAAAAGCGCATATCTAAAAAGAGATTAAACAGTAAGCCGCCGGCAATCAGCCGAAAGGTGATGGCATCCGGAATCCGAAACGTTCGAAAATCCACATAGGCCACATAGGCCAAGGGCAGAATTAAGCCATAGCGAATCACATCAGAAAGTAAGGCGAGATCAGTCAAACAATTTGCCCCAAGTTAAAGATTGGTAAGTAGAGGATTATCACCAATCCACCAATCAAAAGTCCTACGAAAACAACGAGTATAGGTTCTAGGCTATGACTCAATAAGGTAAGTCGGCTTGTTAGCTGCTTTTCGAGGGCGTCGGCGCAATTGCTGAGCATGCTTGCTAAAGCGCCGCTAGCGCTACCAATCTGGAGTAGTTGGGCTGTCTCATGATCAAAAAAATGCTGCTTGGGATCGGCTCTTTTCAAGGCTTCGCCAAAAGACCATCCTTGCGCAAGCGATTTAAAGATGTGCGCACTCAGATCATGGCAAAACCACTGATTCGAGGTTTGCGCTGTAATCCGTATAGCCTCTAATGCAGGCAAGCCAGCTTCCATCAAGTAACCTAAACTTCGACACCAGCAGGCTAAGGCCGACTGGCGAAACAGATCCCCTATCACCGGAATTTGGAATAGACATTGATCACAGCGCTTCTGAAATCCCGGATGTCGCAGCCATAGCAGTGAGCTGCTAATTGCAACTAGTGCAAGCCCGCCTCCAATTGCTGGGAAGTAGAGCGTGAACTGCTGTGATGCGTTGAGAAGCAATTGAGTTGACCAAGGTAAGCGCGCATTGAAGTGACTAAATACGTCACTGAATACAGGGATAACCCAGACGATCATCGCAACCATGAGTAAGCATGCCGAGCCTAAGGTAATTACAGGGTAGGCTAGAGCCTGTTGTACCCGACGATGCAACTCTATTTGTGTATGCAATTGCTGTTGGATGGTACGCAGTGCAAGGCTAATTTCGCCGGATTCTTCGCTGACACGGATTAAGCCGATAAAGGCTGGATCAAAAATGGCATGTTGCATCGATAGGCACTGTGAGAAACGCTCACCCTGACTCAGATGGTGCGCAATCAATCCCATCACTTTTTGCCACTCAGGTGAAGCCGATTGATGCATGAGCGTAATGCTATCCAATAAGGGCAATCCGGCATCCAGCAATACCAGCATGCGCTGGGCAAAATACAGCTGCTCTTGTTTTCTGAGGGCCATGACTAATGCCAAGAGCCTAGCTGTGCATTCAGCTCAGCAAGAGTGATGCATCGATTATCAACATGGACCATGCCAGCAGAGCGCATGTCCTGAAAGCCGCAGCGCTGAACTTGGCATGTTAATTCAGCAAAATTTGCATTACTCTCAAATGCGCTGGCAATGGCATTTGTGAATGGTAAAACTTCATGGATGCCAATCCGATCAAATAGGCCTGTTCCGCCACACAGCAGGCAGTCATCCTTTGACTGGTTAGCATGGCATGCAGAACAGATTTGACGTGCTAGGCGCTGTGAGCTAACGCAGCGCAGGCAAGCCCTCAGGACATCATTGGCTATACCTAAGCTACGTAGCCGTTGAATGCTGGCCAGAGCGCCCCGTGTGTGTAAGGTACTCAATACCAAGTGCCCGGTTTGCGCAGCCTGCATGGCAAGCTCAGCAGTCACCGCATCCCGAATTTCACCAATCATGATGACATCGGGATCTTGCCGAAGCAGTGCCCGAATAATGCCATTGAAATCCAAACCTGCTTTTGGGTGGTAGGCAATCTGATTGATACCCGCAAGACGGATCTCGATCGGATCTTCGATGGTGCATACATTTCGGCCGCCGGTATTTAACTGGTTTAAGCAGCTGTAGAGTGTGCGAGTTTTGCCGCTGCCAGTCGGCCCTGTAACGAGTATCAGGCCATCAGGCTGAGCAATGGCATCTGTGAAGTGGGCCAATTGCTGTGCATGTAGGCCAAGCAAACCTAAATCCAAAGCTGTGCTGGGAGGTGGCAATAAACGCAGCACGGCTTTTTCCCCATGCAGTGTGGGCATGATGGATACGCGGCAATCGATATTGGGGCGCGTGTAATTGAGCCCCACTGATAGTCTGCCATCCTGGGGAATGCGTTGCTCGGCAATATCCAATCTGGCCAGTATTTTGATGCGGGCAATGATGCGCTCGTGCTCGACCACTATGGGGACTTGAAGTATTTGTAATAGGCCATCAACGCGGATACGAATGACTGTTTTGTATTCAAATGCTTCGACATGAATATCGCTGGCGCGCGCCTGAATCGCTCGGGTAACGATAGCTTGCCAAGCCCGAATAACCATAAAGTCATCATTTTGTGTGGTCAAATTAATAGAGTACCTTGAATAATGTTGAAGTAAGAGACTATGCATTTAGCGCTCTGAAGCGCTTGGTCTTACTGTAGTGATTGCTCGTCTTAAGTACTATCGGGTGCAATTGAATTGCCTGTCGGATACCATAGATCCCAATGATGACTTCAACTTCCGCTCGTCCGCAACCAAATCACAAGAGCAATGATTGTGTGATAGCGGCGCCGTTTGGATGCATTGGAATCACTACGGAAATAGTGGATGGCAGTTTGATGCTTGCGCGCATCCGCTATCTGCCTGAATCAACAAAGCATAAAGCGCCAGGCAATGCTTTAGCAGCCTTGGCAGAGCAACAATGCCGTAGGTATTTTGCAGACCCTAAGGCAGTATTTGATTTACCCCTTAAGCCCCAAGGTACTCCGTTTCAACAGCGGGTATGGCAGGCGATTGCTCAACTGCAATCGGGCGAACAAATCACCTATGGGGCGATTGCAGCTCGCCTACATTCTGGTGCGCGCGCAGTCGGCGGTGCTTGCGGCGTCAATCATTTTCCATTAGTGATTCCCTGCCACCGGGTTATTGCGAAAACTAATTTAGGTGGCTTTATGGGGCAGGATGCTCCCGGCCTCTATCGGGACATTAAGGTATGGCTTCTCAACCGCGAAGCGCGTGCTTGATCGGTCGTCCTGCAATGCTACAAAATTGCTGCATCACGTAATCGGAGCGTGCGGCAATGTATGTGAAGTAATAAAAAAGCCAGACTGTTCTGCGAGGCAGTTTGACCTCATTTCCTCGGGAAAAATGGCTTCGATCCGCAATCTGACTTAAGGTGAGCACGGCTAAGCCGAGGGCTAAAAAACAAAATCGCCGAATGCCCACCTCATGACCTGGAATCAGGCGTATGTAATCCATTGCTTCCGCTAACTTCTGGTCGGCAATGGCCAGTAAAGCCAATTGGCTATAGCCTTGGGGTTTCCAAGAGACGCCCCGAGCACTGTCTTCAGGAGAGTCTTTTAAAATATTGGTCATCTGCAAGGCTTGACCAAAACCAATTGCCAGGTGTTCGCGGCCAGTAATGGCCCGAGCAAAGGCGGGTGAGTGCATGGCAAAGACGCTGGTGAGCATTTCGCCAACGACGCCTGCCACCACATAGCAGTACTCTTCAAATTCAGCGAGATCGCGTAAACCCGCTAAGGTTTGCTTGTCATGAAAGCGCAGCATGCCGTTCGACATGATTTCAACGCAGCGGCTAATTACAGCCTGCTCGTTTGCATTAAAGCCATGAAAAATACGCAGTACCGTCGGGGTATTCGCAATCAAATCACGCTCGTCTGCGTTGCAATGTCCTTCGAGCGCGCGTAGGCAAGGAGTTACAAATGCATCAACCGATTGCTTGCCTAAAACAGCATCCAGAAACAGGGAAGATAAATCTTGCTTGGCTGCAATGCTGAGGGTGGGCGCGTCTTCGATTGTGTCGATGATGCGGCAAAGTAAATAGGTATTCCCGATGACGGTTTCGAGCGCCTTGGGCAACAGGGGAATGGTGAGGGCAAAAGTTCTGGAGACCGCCCCCAAAATGGACTGCTGGTAAGCCATATCAGCCATTGATTGTGCATGCGCCTTGGTCATGCTGGAATTATGTCAGAGCGGTGTGGGCTAGGGCTGTCAAAAAACATATTTGCCATAAGTAACAAGGTCATATAATTTGTGCAAATGATTAAATGGGGCGGTTTGCCGTGCTGATTTGGTTTGTTGTCATCTATTGGGTAATCTCGGTTGGCATCGGCCTGTGGGCTGCTATGCGCGTCAAAAATACGGCCGATTTTGCAGCAGCAGGTCATAGCCTCCCCCTGCCGATTGTGACCGCCATGGTTTTTGCCACCTGGTTTGGTTCGGAGGCAGTTTTAGGTATTCCGGCTGAGTTTATTAAAGAAGGTTTGGGTGGCGTCGTTGCCGACCCATTTGGCACAGCCCTGTGCCTGATTCTAGTCGGCCTCTTTTTTGCTAAGCACCTTTATAACCGCCGGATGTTAACCATTGGCGATTTCTTTCGTGAAAAGTATGGCCGCACAGTCGAGGTGCTGGTCACTTTATGCATCGTAGCTTCCTATTTGGGCTGGGTTGCTGCGCAGATCAAAGCGCTGGGTCTGGTCTTTCATGTGGTATCGGATGGCGCCATCTCAGAAGACCTCGGAATGATTGTTGGCGCATGCAGCGTGTTGGTTTACACCCTCTTTGGCGGTATGTGGTCGGTGGCGATTACTGACTTTGTGCAAATGATCGTGATTGTGATTGGAATGCTCTACATCAGCGGTGAAATGACGGCCCTGACGGGGGGATTTACCGTGGTGATTGAGCATGCTGCGGCCGCGGGAAAGTTCTCTTTTTGGCCTGACATGAATTTAGTATCGATTTTGGGATTCACGGCAGCCCTGTGCACCATGATGCTAGGCTCGATCCCGCAGCAAGACGTCTTTCAGCGGATTAGCTCATCCAAGAATGTCAATATTGCCGTACAGGCATCGATTTTGGGCGGCATTTTGTATTTTGTATTTGCATTTGTTCCCATGTACTTAACCTATTCGGCAACCTTGATTGATCCCGCCTTAGTCGACCGCTATATCAATACCGATTCCCAAATGATTTTGCCCAAATTGATACTGGAGCACGCGCCGGTATTTGCGCAAATCATGTTCTTTGGCGCTTTGCTCTCCGCCATTAAAAGTTGTGCAAGTGCAACATTATTAGCACCTTCAGTCAGCTTTGCCGAAAATATCGTGCGCGGGTTTTATAAGCACTTAAGCGATCAGGAGATATTGAAAATCATGCGCGTTACGGTGCTGTTTTTTACAATAGCCGTCACTTTGTTTGCAATGAATTCCGAGCTTTCTATCTTTCACATGGTCGAAAGTGCCTATAAAGTGACCTTAGTTGCTGCGTTTGTTCCCCTAGCCTTCGGAATTTACTGGTCGAAGGCCAATTCCTTGGGCGGCCTACTTGCCGTGGTTTTTGGCTTGACAGTTTGGATTGGGGCTGAGATATTAGCCCCTGAAGCTACTTTACCGCCGCAATTGGCAGGACTCTTAGCAAGTATCGCTGGGATGCTGCTGGGCGGTCTAGTCCCCCGTTCTGCACTGCGTTCGACGTAAGTGCGGTTTTGAATAATGTGTGTATTGCTGTGATTGATTCGCTGTGCGAGATTTCACGGCATAAGTAGCCTACGCTGGGTGCAATGAAAAATTTCTTGTTCTTATGGAGTTGTTATGAAAATCTGTGTGATCGGCGGGGGCGGAGCCATTGGCGGCTACCTAGCTGTCATGTTAGCGAGAGCTGGCAATGATGTAACCGTGGTCGCCCGAGGGGCCACATTAAAAGCAATTCAGGAAAGAGGACTGGCTCTCATTACAAATGAAGAGCCCGAGCCTCTGCATGCCACGGTTACTGCGGTTGAAAAGATTGCCGATGCCGGTAAGCCCGACATCATTATTTTGGCGGTGAAGGCCCATCAAGTGGAGCCGGTCGTCCACGACATGGCAGCCATCATGGGTCCCGACACGATCTTGATTCCGATGCAAAACGGCATTCCGTGGTGGTACTTTCAAAAGTTACCTGGTGAATATCAAGACCACTTGGTTGAGACAGTGGATGCGGGCGGTCTCATCATGCGCACGATTAATCCCAACAATATTTTGGGTTGCGTGGTGTATCCCGCTACATTTACGCAAGCGCCTGGCGTGATTCGTCATGTGGAAGGTACGCGCTTCCCGATTGGTGAGCTTGATGGCTCGGTATCCGATCGGGCGAAGATGGTTTCAGAGTTAATGGCTGTTGCTGGCTTTAAGTCTCCGATCCTAGAAGACATCCGCGCCGAGATTTGGCTCAAACTCTGGGGCAATATGACCTTCAATCCGATCAGTGCCTTAACGCATGGCCACCTCGAGGGAATCTGTCGCCATCCGCTAACCAAAGATCTAGCGCGTAACATGATGGCCGAGGCACAAACCATTGGAGAGAAGCTGGGTGTAACTTTCCGGGTTGATATCGAGCGCCGCATTGGTGGTGCTGAAAAAGTCGGTAAGCACAAAACATCCATGCTGCAGGACTTAGAGGCGGGACGTTCGCTCGAGATTGACGCTTTGCTCGGTTCGGTTATCGAGCTCGGTCAGATCACCAAGACCCCTACGCCATGCCTCAGTACGGTTTTTGCACTAACCAAAGTGCTAGATGAAAACGTCCAAGCATCCAATGGCAGTTTGGCTTTGCCATTTGCGGCGGGATACTAAGCCTGCTGCTTCAGTAATATAGATTGTTAGAGCGGTACAGAGTTACAGAGTTAGTTTGATATGGAAAAAAACCTCAAAGCAGCGATGCCTTGAGGTTTTTTTGTGAGCTCTACGTGTTTACTCGAATGCGTTATCGAGTTGCCCTACGCCATCAATCACGATACTAACCTTGCTGCCAGGCTTCATCGAGCCAACGCCAATCGAAGTGCCGCAGGCAATGATGTCTCCGACTTCTAGGGTAATGTCTTGTGAAATCAAACTCAGCAATTTGGCGGGTTGGAAAATCATATCGGCAACCGGATAATTCTGGCGCTCCTGATCGTTCAAGACAGTTTTAATGTGTAACTGCTTGGGGTCGATACCAGTTGTGATGTAGGGGCCGAAGACACCAAAGGTATCGAAGCTCTTCGAGCGCGTCCATTGGGCGTAGCCAGGATCACGATTGAGGATTTCAATCGCGGTGACGTCATTAATGCAGGTGTAGCCAAAAATAGCTGAGGCGGCTTCGGCCTCGCTAATGCCTTGGCAACGCCGCCCAATCACAATACCGAGCTCGCCTTCGTAGACCACTTTGCCAGAGTAGGACTTGGGCATGCGAATGGTTTGATTGGCAGCTAGAAATGAGGTGTTGGATTTTAAGAAATACAGTGGCTCTGCTGGCACTGCATGCTCAAGCTTAGTCACAAGGGCATGGAAGTTATCAACCAGCGCAACCATCTTGGTTGGCACGCAGGGAATATCAATCACGACATCGGATAACTTGAGCGTGGCGCCGGTTGGGCTGGGATTGCAAAACAAATCACCGCTGTACACCGTAATTTGATCGTTTTGAACTTGCCCAAAGCCAATCTGACCTTGGTGCTGATAGCGTACCCATTGCGTCATAATGAATTCCTTTTGTTTTCAATATTGAATGCGTTCTATCTTATCAAGGATCGGTTATGTCCCAGTCTGCGGCTCCAGTTGAAATCGATTTTGCACCGGAATTCGATCAACCGGTGCGCTACATGATGCGTACGCGAAGCTACTACTTGGGCTTGGGCTATGAAAATCCCTATGTCTGGGCGCATTACATCGATGTACCATTTACACCGCTCAAGAAACCGCTGAGCGCATCCAGGCTGGCCTTAGTGACAACCGCGGCACCCTATCAAACAGATAAGGGTCCGCAAGGCGCAGGTGCAGCATATAACGCGAGTGCAAAGTTTTATCAGCCTTACGCAGGCGCAATGAGCAGTAAGCCGGATTTACGCATTGCGCACGTTGGGATTGACCGCAAGCACGCCAATATGAGCGATAGCGAATGCTGGTTTCCGTATGAGGCGGCGCAGGCCGCACAGCAATCCGGCCGAATTGGATCGCTCTCATCCCGCTTTTATGGATTACCCAGCAATCGCAGTCAACGCCATACCCTCGAGACCGATGCGCCTGCAATCATTGCCATGTGCCAAGCAGATGCAGTGGATGTGGCGGTATTAATTCCCAATTGCCCAATTTGTCACCAATCCCAAAGTCTACTGGCCAGGACCTTAGAGTCTGCAGGCATATCCACCGTCGTGATGGCCAGTGCGAAAGACATTGTTGAGTATTGTGGTGTGCCGCGCTTGCTGTTTAGTGATTTTCCTTTGGGTAATGCGGCTGCAAGGCCAAATGATGCAGAATCCCGCACCCTCAATTTTGAGTTGGCATTGCGTTTATTGGAGTCGGCACCTGGGCCCCGAACCAGTATGCAGTCCCCCTTAATCTGGAGCGCCGATCCGAGTTGGAAGTTGGATTATTCCAACATTGAACGCTTGTCGTCAGAAGAGGTGGCGCACTTGAAAGCCGAGGCGGAGGCGGTGCGCGAAACGGCCAAAGCCTTGCGAATAAAGACGGTGGGCAAGTAAATCAATCAATGGGGGTGTGGTCGGAATGAGAGGATTCGAACCTCCGACCCCCTCGTCCCGAACGAGGTGCGCTACCAGGCTGCGCTACATTCCGTGTGGCATTGCTTTTTGCCGATACTGACTACTGGCATTGCCAGCAGACCTATTTTATCTGACTATCGTTACTCAAAAAGGAGCCAGGGCAGGCTCTTAGGTTTGCCTTATTAGCGAGTATTCGCACAGTGCAATCAAGGAATCCGTAGCCGCATTCTTTGGAAATCCTTTGATATTACTGAGCGCCAGATCTGCTTCGCGTTTGGCAGCCTGCTGGGTATATTCCAGTGCGCCGGAGCGCTGGACTGCAGTCAGAATTTGCTCAAACACATCCTCCGGAAGATCAGTGTTCTGCGTAATGGCTGAGCGCACTAACAGTTGCTCTTCGGCGCTGCCCTTTTCCAATAAATAAATTAAAGGGAGCGTTGGCTTTCCCTCGCGCAGATCATCTCCGGCATTTTTGCCCATTTGAGTGGAAGTAGCCGTGTAGTCGAGTAAATCATCCATCAGCTGAAATGCCGTGCCAATGTGGCGACCAAATGCTGCGGCGAGTTCACGCTCGCTATTGCTCGTGCTGGCCAAAATAGCGCCCAGCTCACTGGAGGCCTCAAACAACTTAGCCGTTTTATAGCGAATGACTTGAAGGTAGCTAGACTCATCGACCTCAGGATCATTCATATTGAGAAGCTGCAATACCTCCCCTTCGGCGATCGTATTGGTGGCGTCGGACAGAATCTGCATGATCCGAATGTCATTGGGGGCCACCATCATTTGGAATGCCCTGGAATACAAGAAATCTCCTACCAACACGCTGGCGGCATTGCCAAAGGAGGCATTGGCAGTCTCCCGCCCCCGGCGCAGAGTCGACTCGTCAACCACATCGTCGTGTAAGAGGGTCGCGGTATGAATAAACTCGACGACGGCAGCTAAATCCAGTACGTGGGGGATTTCTCTGCTACTAGAGAGGGCTTTTGCGACCAAAATCAGCAAGGCTGGGCGTACCCGTTTTCCCCCAGATTGGATGATATAGCCCGAAATCTGGTCAATTAAGGCCACTTCAGAGGCTAAACGGCGCTTAATAACGTCGTCCAAAGCCTTTAATTCAGGGGCTATGGGGGCCAAAATGGCAGCCAGATCAGGGGTTTTGACAGTGGTACTCATGCAAGATATAATAATCGGCTCAGCTAGTCCGTGTGGATTAGCTTCAATGTTTCATAAATTTGAGGTTTCAAACCATGTACGCGGTCATAAAAACCGGTGGCAAACAGTATAAAGTTGCTGCTGGTGAAAAATTGAAAATAGAACAGATACCAGCGGATATCGGCAGCGAAATTACCTTAGACCAAGTTCTTGCCGTAGGCGAGGGCGCTTCACTCAAGCTGGGTGATCCATTGGTTAATGGTGCCGCTGTGATGGCCACTGTCATCTCCCAAGGACGTCACGACAAAGTAAAAATCTTTAAGATGCGCCGGCGCAAGCACTATCAAAAGCACCAAGGCCATCGTCAGAACTACACTGAAATTTTGATAAATACGATCAAGGCCTAATCAGGCACACGCTGAAATAGCAGGAGAAGAACAATGGCACAGAAAAAAGGCGGCGGCTCGACACGAAATGGCCGCGACTCAGAATCGAAACGCTTAGGCGTTAAGGTATTTGGCGGCGAGCACATTAATGCTGGCAGCATCATCATTCGTCAACGTGGCACCAAGGTTCATCCTGGCGCAAACGTGGGCATTGGTAAAGACCACACTTTATTTGCATTAATCGATGGTCAAGTGCAGTTTGGTATTAAAGGCGCCTTGAATAAGGCCCAAGTTTCGGTATTGCCTCGTTCATAAGGCAGCCTGACTGAGACCGTTTTATTTCCAAACGCAACACTGAAATTAAACTCTTAGGAACAGGCCTCGCACAGCGAGGCCTTTTTTATTCATGAAATTTATTGATGAAGCTCGAATCGAAGTAATCGCTGGCGACGGTGGCGCCGGCAGTGCTTCCATGCGCCGAGAAAAATTCATCGAGTTTGGTGGACCCGATGGTGGCGATGGTGGGCGCGGCGGCAGTGTCTATGCCGTTGCCGATCGCAACATCAATACATTGATTGACTACCGCTATGCTAAAACCCATACCGCCAAAAATGGTGAGCCAGGACGGGGTGCCGACTGTTACGGTAGAGCGGGTATCGATATTGAATTGCGGATGCCGGTAGGTACTATCATTTCTAATTTTGAAACCGGCGATCTGATTGCTGATCTTACAACGCACGGTGAGCGCCTATGCTTGGCTGAAGGCGGTGTCGGCGGCTGGGGCAACATTCACTTTAAGAGCAGTACCAATCGGGCGCCACGGCAAAAGACCAATGGAAAACCAGGGGACCGTCACAAGCTCAAACTCGAGCTAAAGGTACTGGCCGATGTTGGTCTGCTAGGTATGCCCAATGCTGGTAAATCTACTTTAATTACTGCAGTATCAAATGCCAGGCCCAAAATTGCGGATTACCCTTTTACTACCTTGCATCCCAATTTAGGAGTGGTGCGTGTTGGGCAAGAGCGCAGTTTTGTGATTGCCGACATTCCAGGTTTGATTGAGGGTGCGGCAGAAGGTGCTGGTTTAGGACATCGATTCTTGCGCCACTTACAGCGCACCGGTGTTTTGTTACACATGGTTGACCTGGCGCCTTTTGATGAGGGCGTTGATAACGTCGCCGATGCAAAAGCGATCGTCAATGAATTGCATAAATACGATGAGGCTTTGGCAGAAAAGCCGCGCTGGTTAGTGCTCAACAAAATCGACATGATCCCAGAGGATGAGCGCGCCGCAAAGGTAAAAGACTTCATAAAGCGCTTTAAATGGAAGGGCCCCGTGTTTGAGATTTCGGCTTTGACGGGCTTGGGTTGTGAAAAGCTCTGCTATGCATTGCAAGACTACTTAGACTCGGTACGCCGGGAGCACGATGCGGCTGAGGAGCGCGCAATTGATCCACGTTATCAAGGCAACGATGATGAACGCGCACGCAAGGTAATGGACGGCGAAGATTAACCTGAATTAAAAATACGATTGAGATGTACATGGGAATACAGAACGCAAAACGGATTGTGGTGAAGGTGGGTTCTAGCTTGGTTACCAATAATGGTGAGGGCCTAGATCACGCGGCCATCGCCAATTGGGCAGAACAAGTTGCCGGTTTACAAAAATCAGGCTGTGAGGTCTTGATGGTCAGTTCTGGCGCAATTGCTGAAGGAATGCAGCGCCTGGCGTGGGCGCAACGCCCGACTGAAATACACCAGTTGCAAGCCGCTGCGGCAGTGGGTCAAATGGGCTTAGTGCAAGTGTATGAAAGTTCCTTTGCGCGTTTTGGTTTGCGTAGCGCCCAAGTCTTACTCACCAATGCCGATTTAGCGAATAGCGAACGGAACGCCAACGCCAAGGCAACGCTCACCACCTTGCTGCAATTGGGTGTGGTACCCATCATTAATGAAAACGATACGGTTGTGACCGATGAAATTAAGTTTGGTGACAACGATCACCTTGCAGCTTTAGTAGCCAACTTA
This sequence comes from Polynucleobacter meluiroseus, assembly GCA_945947155.1. Classification (GTDB taxonomy): domain Bacteria; phylum Pseudomonadota; class Gammaproteobacteria; order Burkholderiales; family Burkholderiaceae; genus Polynucleobacter; species Polynucleobacter meluiroseus_G. The sequence goes on from CAMEXM010000015.1 coordinate 19,552, forward strand.
GTGAGTGCAGATGCGCTAGTGATTTTGACGGATCAAGGTGGGCTCTATACGGCTGACCCCAGAAAAGATAGCAGTGCAAGCTTGGTTGCCAATGCAATTGCTGGCGATTCTAATTTAGAAACGATGGCAGGCGGGGCTGGAAGTACACTCAGTAAAGGTGGTATGTTGACTAAGGTTTTGGCTGCTAAAACGGCCGCTACTACTGGCGCAAGCACAGTGATTGCATCCGGCCATGAAGCGGGGGTTCTAACCCGACTGCTTGCTGGCGAACAAATTGGTTCTTGCCTCAGTCCAGGTTAATGGACAAAATAATCAGCGTCAATTGGTATACCCTGGTATTTGGTTGCCGCCAATAAAGCTATTGGGGTTGAGTGACCTGATTACTGTATTCAGGCTCTTTTCTTGACTAGACAAGTTACAAATTGCACCTTGCGCTAAAGCCGCTTGATAGCGATTTGGAATATTGTCTTTGATCCCAGACCAGCCGCCTAAGGGATTTTCTCGCCAACTGGAGTTGGCTTCATACGTGCCATAAAGACGGACTTGATAGGAATCGCAGCGAATGCCTTCGTATTGGGTTTGCTTTGATCCGCTCGGGCTGGTGATTTGCACCATATAGCGCGTTACACCATCATTACCAATTAAGATCGATTGGGTATCGATTGCAAACTTGAAGATGGTGGTTTCAGACACATAAAAAGGTAGCAGGGTTTTGGGGTTTGGTGCAACCAGCGGCATGCTGGTGTTACCTTCCTTAAAAACTGTAGGAGCATAGGGGTCAACGCCGCTGATCATGGGGTCGCCATAGCAGCCAATTAAGCTTGCAGAAACGAGCAAGCAGCTCGCATAGGCAAACAAGCGGGAGCGCAAAAAAGAAGGTGTGTGCATGGGGTTGCCTAAACGGTAGGTACTGTTTTAATTGGGCGGAGCGTCGGAGTCATGGCGCCGAACATGTTGCGTGAGCTCGAGCGGTGTACCCCAAACCAGTTGCTGCAATTTAAGATTGCGAGTCAGGTAGCGTGCCAGTTCCGATAAGGCTAATTCATACACCTCGCGCTTAAAATCTACTACGGAATCGAGCTCAATCCAATAGGAGTGCCAGCGCCAGGCATCGAATTCAGGGTGCTCGGTTGCGCGCAGGTGAATGTCGCTATCGTGCCCAGTCAGGCGTAGTAAAAACCAAATCTGCTTTTGCCCCCGGTAGCTGGCACGTTGCATCCGGCTAGCGGTTTGACGGCGCAAGAACTCCTCCGGGACATCATAGCGGAGCCAGTCCCTGGTGCGTCCAATGATCTGGACATGTTCCGGTAGCAAGCCAACCTCTTCGTGCAATTCGCGGTACATGGCCTCTTCTGGGCTTTCACCATGCTGAATCCCGCCTTGCGGGAACTGCCACGAATGCTGCCCAACGCGTTTTCCCCAGAAAACCTCGTTAGAGCCGTTAAGGAGGACAATGCCGACATTGGGTCGATACCCCTCGCGGTCGAGCATAATCGCGCTCCAAATCCATTAAGATCAATGATTTGATTATATCTATACATGAAAGCCACACAAACCTTTCTCGCGACCCTCAAGGAAGCCCCCTCTGACGCAGAGGTGGTTTCGCATCAACTCATGGTGCGTGCTGGCTTAATCCGTAAGTTAAGTGCCGGAATTTATAACTATTTGCCACTGGGTTTGAAGGTGATTCGCAAGGTGGAAAATATCATTCGAGAGGAGATGAATCGGGCGGGTGCGATTGAACTCCTCATGCCTATGATTCAGCCGGCAGAGCTGTGGCAAGAAACTGGCCGCTGGGAGAAGATGGGGCCTGAGCTGCTCCGTATTAAAGACCGACATGAGCGTGATTTTTTAATTCAGCCCACCTCCGAAGAGGTGGTGACCGATTTAGCGCGGAATGAGATCAGAAGTTATAAGCAGTTGCCAGTGAACTTCTATCAAATTCAGACCAAGTTTCGCGATGAGCGCCGCCCCCGTTTTGGCATTATGCGTGGCCGTGAGTTCAGCATGAAGGATGCTTACTCGTTTGATCGGGATACTGCTGGCCTCAAGCGGTCTTATCAGTTGATGTTTGATGCCTACACCCGTATTTTTGAGCGCATGGGTTTGGTGTTTAGGGCCGTTACCGCCGATAACGGCGCGATTGGCGGTTCTGGCAGCCAAGAATTTCATGTGATTGCCGATACCGGCGAAGATGCAATTGTGTATTGCCCCAACTCCGATTACGCAGCCAATTTAGAGGCTGCGGAGTCGCTTTCATTGATACCCGTTCGTGCCGCACCAACGGTTGCAATGCAAAAGGTGGCAACACCCGATCAAACCCGCTGCGATCAAGTGGCGCAGTTCTTGTCACTTCCGCTTGAGCAAACTGTGAAGACCCTGGTTTTTGCGGTAGACCAAGAGAATGGCCCGGCTAAGCTCTTCATGCTTTTGCTCCGCGGCGATCACGAGTTAAATGAAGTCAAGCTCAGCAAAATTCCTGGCCTAGCCGAATCCCGTTTCGCAAGCGAGGCAGAAATTGCCGCTGCATGCAATGCGAGCCCAGGCTCCTTAGGGCCGGCGGGTGTTAGCGACGATGTCGTTGTAATCGCCGATCGTACGGTTGCCAATATGAGCGATTTTGTTTGCGGCGCCAATGCGACTGGATTTCATTTGACTGGCGTGAACTGGGAGCGTGACTTGCCCTTGCCGCAGATTGCTGACATCCGCAATGCGGTCGCAGGCGATCCGTCGCCGGACGGTAAGGGCTCTGTTGAAATTTGCCGCGGCATTGAGGTAGGGCATGTGTTTCAGCTGGGTACGCGGTACTCGGAAGCAATGCGTTGCACCTATTTGGATGAGAACGGCAAAGCACAACCAATGGTGATGGGTTGTTATGGCATTGGCGTGACCCGCTTACTTGGGGCAGCGATTGAGCAGGGCCATGATGATCGGGGTATTGTGTGGCCGATTTCGATGGCACCATTTGAAGTAGTGATTTGCCCCGTGGGCTACGATAAGTCGGAATCTGTCAAGGCAGAAGCCGATGCCTTACACGATGCACTGCTGGCTGCGGGCATTGATGTGGTGCTGGATAACCGTGGCGAGCGCCCGGGCGCCATGTTTGCCGACTGGGAATTAATCGGCGTACCCTACCGTGTGGTGATTGGTGAACGGGGACTCAAAGACGGTCAGGTCGAGTTTCAGGGCCGGATTGAAAGTGCGGCGCAGAATATCCCGCTTGCAAATATCAAAGACCACGTCATCGCCGCAGTTCAGGCGGCCAAGCAACAGATCGTTTTATGAAATAAAAAAATTAGGTAAGGCGGCTTATTTTTTAAATAGGCCGCCAAGCCCCTTAGCCGCGCCGCGCGTTGCCATAGAGCCCATCATGCGGGCCATCTTGCCACCCTTAAATTGCTTCATCATGCTTTGCATTTGCTCAAACTGCGCGAGCATGCGATTGACTTCTTGTACTTGGACTCCGGCACCTGCTGCAATGCGGCGTTTACGACTTGCTTTTAGGAGTTCAGGCTTACTACGCTCTTGCGCGGTCATGCTATCGATGATGCCGCGCATGCGTTTAATTTGCAGATCCGCTTGACTCATATTGACCTTGCCCGCGTTTTGCGTCATGTGGCTGGGTAATTTATCCAGCATATTGGCCATGCCGCCCATTTGCTGCATCTGGGTAATTTGATCCCGAAAATCCGCCAAATCAAACCCGCCTTTTTGCATTTTGACAGCCAACTTCTCGGCCTTAGCAACATCGATGTTTTGATGGGCTTGTTCAACCAAGGCAAGAATATCGCCCATGCCTAAAATGCGGTTGGCCATGCGTTCCGCATTAAACGGCTCAAGGCCATCCATTTTCTCGGCCACGCCGATGAATTTCAGCGGTACGCCTGTGACGTGGCGCACCGATAGGGCAGCGCCGCCGCGGGAATCGCCATCGAGTTTAGTTAATACAACCCCGCTCAAAGGCAGCGCCTCATGGAATGCTTTGGCAGTATTGATGGCGTCTTGACCCAGCATCGCATCAACCACAAAAAGGGTCTCGATCGGTTTGACGGCGCTGTGCAACTCGGCAATCTCTCGCATCAGCACTTCATCAATGCCCAAACGACCTGCCGTATCGACAATCAGTACATCAAAGTAGTGACGGCGTGCCCAGTCCAATGCATTGGCGGCAATTTCCACTGGCTTTTGATTGGTATTACTGGGAAAGCACTCCACCCCAACCAATTGGCTGACGGTTTCTAGCTGCTCGATCGCGGCAGGGCGATAGACGTCGCAGGAGACGGTTAATACTTTTTTCTTTTTTGTTTCACGCAGCCATTTAGCAAGCTTGCCGACCGAGGTGGTTTTGCCTGCGCCTTGTAAGCCCGCCATCAAAATCACGGCGGGGGGTTGGGTGGCCAAGTTGAGTTCACTGCTCTGACTGCCATCGCCCGCCATGACGCTGGTTAATTCCCGTTGCACCACCCCAACCAGGGATTGCCCTGGACTGAGGCTACCAACCACTTCCTCACCAAGGGCTTTGAATTTAACCTGCTCGAGTAGGGATTTAACTACCGGGAGGGCCACGTCGGCTTCGAGTAAGGCCAAACGGATCTCGCGCAGCATGTCTGCGGTATTACTTTCAGTGAGACGAGCCTCACCGCGCATTGTTTTAACAACACGAGAAAGGCGGTCTGTGAGGTTCTCTAGCATTTATCGATTAGACTTTCCAAATGACAATTTTAGGTTACTCCAGCTTCAACTGGCTTCCCTCCGCACTTTATCTGCTTTTGCTGATCGCCTTAAGTGTGCGGCCGCGCAATCGGCCTGAGACCAAACCCTTCATTTTTCTGGTGCAAGGCCTCATTTTCCTTATTCTATTGGTGCATGGCGCGGTCTTGCATGACTCCATCTTTACGCCCGAAGGCTTTGTCTTTGGGTTTGCGCAAAACCTCTCTTTAATCGCCTGGGTTGGATTGGCGTTTTATTGGTTTCAGAGCTGGATGTTGCCGATCTCCAGCATGCGCTTAATGGCCCTTGCCTTAGCAATGGCGTGCGCAATTCTGCCCGATATTTTCTCTGGGACCCTGCTCTCGGCCAGAACGGTTTCGGATGCGTGGTTTAAGGGGCACTTTATTGTGGCAACCAGCGCCGTTGGCTTATTAAGCCTGGCAGTGATGCATGCCATTTTGATGAGCATTCAGGACCGGGCATTGCGCCGTCAATTTACCTATACTCAAGAAAGCCGCATTGGCCACTGGCTAGAGTCCTTACCACCCTTGATGGCAATGGAAAGTCTACTCTTTAGTTTTATTTACGTCGGCTTTGCATTACTGAGCTTGACGGTTTTTTCTGGACTCTTCTTTTCGCAGGCGCTATTTGGTCGGCCGCTGGTTTTTGATCATAAAACCATCTTTGCCTTGATCTCCTGGTTCTTATTTGCCGGACTGATTGTGGCGCGTTGGCGCGTGGGCTTGCGTGGCTTAGTGGCCATTCGCTGGGTCTTGGGCGCCTATGTCGCACTTATTTTGGCCTATGTTGGTAGCCGCTTTGTGCTTGAAGTTATTTTGCAGCGAACCTAATTGTGCTGAAATGGATTTTGCTGCTTGTCGGCGTTGGCCTCATTTACTTTTGGATTAAAAACAAGGGCCGCGCTGCTCAAGTAGAAAAAGCGAAAGCCCAAGCCCCCGCGCCAGTAATCGCAGAGCCAGAAGAAATCAGACCTTGCCGTCATTGCGGAGTGCATTTGCCCAGTAAGGAGGGGGTAATGTACGAAGACCGTTTTTACTGCTCTAGCGCACACCGCGATGCGATTGATTCAAAGGGCTGGCTGGGATCAGCAGCATGGCGGGTCTCCCCTAATTTTGATGCGCGACCCAGTGAAGCCGCGACGGATTTGGTGGTGTTGCACCACATTAGTCTGCCACCCGGGCAATTTAAAACCCAGAACAGTACGCAATACATCGTTGATTTTTTTCAGAACCAACTGGATCCGCAGGCGCACCCCTATTTTGCCGACATTGCAGAGCGACAAGTCTCAAGCCACTTTTTGATCGCCCGCTCCGGACGCGTTATTCAATTTGTTTCGACGCAGAATCGGGCTTGGCATGCCGGCGAATCCGAATTTGAGGGACGTGCACGTTGCAACGATTTTTCAATTGGGATTGAGCTCGAAGGCGACGGTGATACCTTTTTTGAAGAAACGCAGTACCAGGCTTTGCAGCAACTCATTACGCAGTTGCATTCTCAGAATCCCCATTTCCGTTTTGCTGGCCATAGTGATATTGCGCCAGAACGAAAAACCGATCCTGGCGCTCAGTTTGATTGGGCGCGGTTTCAAAAAGACAACAGATTGCCCCTGGATAAATTGCCATTTGGCCTAGATTCACGCTAGCCCATTTAACCTTTTTTAAAAGTATGTAAGTGTTCGCTTACATTGGATACCAATACCGACATAGCCTCTGAATTTGCACCAATATTGACCCTCAGTTTGCGATAAAAAATAAGGGCAAATCCTAGGTAATTTTTGTAATAAAAAACATACGCAACTCGCAATAATTCCCTATACTTAGTACCTTGATGCAATAAAAACACTAGATGTAGTGTTTTTTGCCGTAAAACACCATAACAAAATAAGGTTAAATCCTTGTTTTAAAACGACATTTCTTATACCAACTTAGGTAAACGCAGGGGCGCTATGACATATACCAACCAATCGGCAGCAGAGGCACAGTTAGGGCAACCATCTGGTGGCAACCCCACCGCGAATATGACCCAAAGTCCATCTGCTGGATTTGTTGCTGGCGGTGTCGGCGGCACCCAAGCAACCCAGTTATCCGATTACAAAATTATTCGGCGTAACGGTTCGGTGGTGGCATTTGAGCCATCCAAAATTGCGATTGCAGTTACTAAAGCATTTTTAGCAGTAAACGGCGGACAGGGCGCTGCCTCTGCTCGCGTACGTGAGCAGGTCGAGCAATTGACCCATGCAGTCGTTCGTGCCTTACTGCGTAGTCGCCCAAATGGCGGCACCTTTCACATTGAAGATATTCAAGATCAGGTTGAATTAGCGCTCATGCGCAGTGGCGAGCACAACGTCGCCCGCGCCTATGTCTTGTACCGCGAAAAGCGCAATCAAGAACGCGCAAGCCAGCAAGCGGCTGCACCAGAGACGCAAACCGCTGCACAGCAGGCAGAGTCTGGTATCACCGTGATCGACAACGGTGTAAGCAAGCCCCTCGATATGGTTGCATTGCGTACGGTGATTCAGGCGGCATGTGAAGGTTTAGGTAATGCCATTGACGCCGCCCCCATACTGACTGAAACCATCAAGAATTTGTACGACGGCGTACCTATGGCCCAGGTGTATGACTCTGCGATCTTGGCCTCCCGTACCTTAATTGAAAAAGACCCCGCCTATAGCCAGGCAACCGCACGAATCCTGATGCACGTGATCCGCAAAGAGATTTTGGGTTATGAGGTTTTGCAGGGCAATATGCAAGCTGAGTACAGCACGTACTTTGCGAAATACATTAATGAGGGTATCGGTGCGGAGTTGCTAGATCCCCGCATGCGTGAATTTGATTTGGCGCGCCTGGCTGCTGCCCTTAATGCAGATCGAGATTTGCAGTTCAATTACCTCGGTCTGCAAACCCTGTATGACCGTTATTTCTTGCACATTGAAGAACGCCGCATTGAAATGCCACAGGCTTTCTTCATGCGCGTGGCGATGGGCCTTTCTCTCAATGAGCTTGACCGTGAAGCCCGTGCCATTGAGTTCTATGAAGTACTTTCGACATTTGACTTTATGTCCAGTACGCCAACCCTCTTTAATTCAGCAACAACGCGTCCACAGCTATCCAGTTGCTACTTGACTACCGTGGCGGATGACCTCGATGGCATTTATGAGGCCTTGAAAGAAAATGCATTGCTTTCGAAGTTCGCAGGTGGCCTTGGCAATGACTGGACCAATGTGCGTGCCCTCGGCAGCCACATAAAAGGTACAAATGGCAAATCACAGGGCGTAGTGCCATTCTTAAAAGTAGTGAATGACACTGCCGTTGCAGTAAACCAAGGCGGTAAGCGCAAGGGTGCGGTTTGCGCGTATTTAGAAACCTGGCACTTGGATATCGAAGAATTCTTGGAGCTGCGTAAGAATACCGGCGATGACCGCCGCCGTACGCATGATATGAATACCTCGAACTGGATTCCAGACCTGTTCATGAAGCGCGTGATGGAAAACGGGGACTGGACCTTATTCTCCCCATCCAATACGCCTGATTTGCACGATAAATTCGGTAAGGCGTTTGAAGAGGCCTATGTTGCCTATGAAAAGCAGGCTGAAAGTGGTGCCTTGAAGCCATCCCGCACCATTCCTGCACAACAGCTGTGGCGCAAGATGCTGGGCATGCTGTTTGAAACTGGTCATCCTTGGATCACGTTTAAAGACCCTTGCAACATTCGCAGCCCACAACAGCACGTTGGCGTAGTCCACTCATCCAATCTGTGTACCGAGATTACCCTCAACACCAATGATGACGAAATCGCGGTCTGTAACTTGGGTTCGGTGAACTTAACTGCCCACATGACAACCGATGCAAATGGCCGCATGGTGCTCGATCACGACAAATTGCAAAAGACCATCGGCACTGCAATGCGCATGCTCGATAACGTGATTGACATCAACTACTATGCAGTTGCTAAGGCGCGCAATTCAAACCTTAAGCATCGCCCAGTAGGTCTTGGCATCATGGGCTTCCAGGATTGCTTGCACATGCAACGCATTCCCTACGCAAGCGATGAAGCGGTTCAGTTTGCAGATGCATCGATGGAAGCGGTTTGCTATTACGCCTACCAGGCTTCGAATGCCCTCGCAGAAGAGCGTGGGACCTACAGCAGCTACAAGGGTTCGCTGTGGGATCGCGGCATTCTCCCGCAAGACTCCGTGCGTTTGCTAGCGGAAGAGCGCGGCGGTTATTTGGAAGTCAATATGTCCTCCACGTTGGATTGGGATAGCTTGCGCACGCGCATTAAGCAGTTCGGTATGCGTAATTCCAATTGCGTAGCCATTGCGCCGACTGCAACGATTTCCAATATTATTGGCGTATCGGCGTGCATCGAGCCTACCTTCCAGAACCTGTTTGTGAAATCCAATTTATCAGGCGAGTTCACAGTAGTGAATGAGTATTTGGTGCGCGACCTCAAGGACCGCGGCCTCTGGGATGAAGTGATGATTGCCGATTTGAAGTACTTTGACGGTACCTTATCGAAGATTGATCGCGTACCACAGGATTTGCGTGATATTTACGCTACCGCCTTTGAAGTAGAGCCAAGTTGGCTGGTGGAAGCAGCATCGCGGCGTCAGAAATGGATCGATCAAGCACAGTCTTTGAATATCTACATGGGTGGCGCCTCCGGTAAGAAGCTCGATGACACCTATAAGTTGGCTTGGTTGCGTGGATTAAAAACCACGTATTACCTGCGGACGATGGCAGCAACCCACGTGGAGAAGTCGACTGTAGCAAGCGGTCAACTTAACTCGGTGTCCAGCGGCGGTGGCGTGAACGGTACCGACGCAGCAGCACTAGCGGCAGATGGCCCTGTTTGTACGATGCGCCCAGGCGATGCTGGGTTTGATGAATGCGAAGCGTGCCAGTAAGCCATTTACTTACTGGTAGTGAAACGATGGAATTTTGGAGAATACTATGTTGAATTGGGAAGAAGAAGTCGCGCCAGCAATGGCTAAGGTCGGTTTAGCGCCGCAGCCAGCAGTTCAGCCACATAAAGCGCCGCAGCCAGATCAAGTGGCAATCGCACCCCAAACTGCTACACCTGTGCCAGTAGAGGCTGCTAATTTATCTGGTGGCGCAGCCTTGCGTGTCAATGCCGCTGATAAGCGCGTGATTAATGCGAAGACTGACGTAAATCAGCTGGTTCCATTTAAATATAAGTGGGCTTGGGAGAAGTATTTGGCGGGTTGTGCAAACCACTGGATGCCACAAGAGATCAATATGAACCGCGATATCGCGCTTTGGAAAGATCCAAATGGCTTGACAGAAGATGAGCGCCGCATCATTAAGCGCAACCTTGGCTTCTTCACAACTGCAGATTCGTTGGCCGCAAACAATATTGTTTTGGGTACTTATCGTCACATTACCGCTCCAGAATGCCGCCAATACCTATTGCGTCAGGCTTTCGAGGAGGCAATTCATACCCACGCCTACCAATATATTGTGGAATCGTTAGGTTTAGACCAGTCTGAAATCTTTAATGCATACAACGAGATTGAGTCCATTCGCAATAAAGACCAGTTCTTAATTCCGTACATTGATGTGCTAACGGACCCTAACTTTAAGACCGGCACATTAGAAAACGATCAAAAGTTACTGCGTTCGCTGATTGTTTTTGCCTGCGTAATGGAAGGTTTGTTCTTTTATGTTGGTTTTACGCAAATCCTTGCAATGGGTCGTCAGAACAAAATGACAGGCGCTGCTGAGCAGTATCAATACATCTTGCGTGATGAGTCTATGCACTGCAATTTTGGCATCGATTTGATTAATCAAATCAAGCTGGAGAACCCGCAGTTATGGACTTCCGCGTTCAAAGAAGAGATCCGCGGCATCTTCGAACAAGCAGTCGAATTAGAGTACCGTTATGCCGAAGATACGATGCCTCGGGGTGTGCTCGGATTGAATGCGCCGATGTTCAAAGGCTACCTCCGATACATCTGTAATCGTCGGTGTATGCAAATAGGACTTGACGCAATGTTCCCAAATGAAGAGAATCCATTTCCATGGATGTCAGAAATGATCGATCTGAAAAAAGAACGAAACTTTTTTGAGACACGCGTTATTGAGTATCAAACTGGTGGTGCGCTGAACTGGGAGTAATGGTTTACCTAATAAGCGCCTCACTGGTTCACAGGAGAGTAAACGGTTGGATAGTTTTAGTAATCTAAAGCAGACACAGTTTAAAAAACCCCTCAAACGAGGCGTTTGCTCTTTATTCTCCTTTTTTTCCAGTATTTTTAAGAAGCCGTCACCCCTTGGGGTCGCGGCTTTTTTTCCAGGATTCATTAGCGTGCAGCACTTAGCATCAAGCCGCGCGCCGATGAATGGCTCGCTCGCTCGGTCCGTCAGGCCTTATGGCACGGCAGATCTGAATGGTCGGGTCTTCTTAATCGGTAGTTCGTTCTAATCCTCACGTGAAGGAGTATCACTATGGCAATCGCCAAAAAGAAACCAGCTGCAAAGAAACCTGCTGCAAAGAAAAAAGTAGCTGCTAAGAAGCCTGCTGCAAAGAAAAAAGTAGCTGCTAAGAAGCCTGCTGCAAAGAAAGTAGCAAAGAAGAAGCCTGCTGCTAAAAAAGCTGCTGCTAAGCGCAAGCCTGCTGAAAAAAAAAAGTAAGTAAGCCTGCTGCCAAGAAGAAAGCGGGCTCTGCTGTAAAAAAGCCCGCGGCTAAGAAGCCTGCTGCTACAACGCAAACTGCGTTGAATCCAGCTGCTGCTTGGCCTTTCCCAACAGGCACACGCCCATAAGCGCAAGCTTATAGGTCAGGTAGTAATGAAATGGGGTCCCTCGGGACCCCATTTTTATGGTCAATTACCAAGCGCCGTCGTCAGCGCGCTTGTTATTGGGTTGGGCCACCTTAAAACCCAAATCCAAAAGCGGTTTTGAATTGATCTTTAATGTGATCCAGGTTCAATTGGTGGTTTTGTGGACCTTGATGGGCAATTTTGATCGAGCCCATCAGGCTAGCAAGGCGACCAGTCGTCTCCCAGTCCATGCCATTTTCCAAGCCAAACAGGAGTCCACCCCGAAAGGCGTCGCCACACCCGGTTGGATCAATCAGCTGTGCGGCTTTGACCGGTGGAATGGCAATCGATTTACCGCCCGTATAAATCTGGGCACCTTCTGCACCTTTGGTAACAATCAGCGCTTTAACGCGCTCACCCAATTGCGTAAGCGATAAGCCTGTCCGCTTGGAGAGCATTTCACCCTCATAGTCATTGACGACCAGGTAGCTTGCTAGTTCAGTAAGTTCTAAGAGCTCAGGACCATCGAACATGGGTAAACCCTGACCTGGATCAAAAATGAACGGAATTTGCGCCTCTTCTAATTGATGGCAATGTTCCCACATACCAGCACGACCATCGGGCGCAACAATCGCTAAGGCAATAGGCGTACTTTTCTTCTGGGTACGCGCAGCCGTGACATCGCTGACCTGATTCAGGTGTGATTCATTCATGGCGCCGGGATGAAAGGCCGTAATCTGATTGTTCGAGAGATCGGTGGTGATCATCGCCTGTGCTGTAAATGCACTCTCCATGGTTCGAATGTGTGCCGTATCAATTTGCAAGTCCCTGAGGCGATCAAGGTAAGGTGCGGCATCACCGCCCACGGTTGCCATGATGACTGGCTCACCGCGGAGTAACTTGAGGTTGTAAGCAATATTGCCAGCACAGCCACCGAATTCACGGCGCATGCTCGGCACTAAAAAAGCAACATTCAGAATATGAATTTGGTCTGGCAGGATTTGATCCTGAAAGCGGCCTTCAAAGTTCATGATGGTGTCGTAGGCGATGGAACCGCAAATAAGGCTAGCCATAAAGTACTTTCGTAATGATTAAGGGATCAGGGATAAAAAAGCCGCACACGATACCCAGCAGCGTTGCTGGGTAACTGAAGTGGAATGAGGGCGCGAATACGTTCGCCGCCGGGAGCGCCGTTGCTGGCAAATTGGGTATGGGATTCGCGCCAAGATGCGGGTAACCACTCTTCTGGAGTAAACACAACCAATTGCACGGTGGATTCATCGGTATCGGTGAGGGTTAATTCCAAATGCGGTAGTGCAATTGGCATCATTAATCGATTTTGTATCTCTACTTCAAGCAGGGATGGATTTGCAGGCGCTTTAGAGGCTTGCTGCGCTGTTTGCATGCCAAGCGCGCTTAATGTAATCTTCCATGCAGAAAAATCGTTTATAGCCCCTTCTGTGCAGCCAAATGACGCACACAGCATTTGATCAGCGCGCAGTAATGCAGCAAACATTTCCAAATGGAATGCCGATGGTGTGTGATCTACCCGCGGCGCAGCATATGGCAGCAAGCGATCACGTGCAACGTGCATAGCAAAAAGACCGCATGTGCCCACCAATATCAAAACGAGAATTAATTTACCGAGCCTACCGAAAGCCAGGCCCTTATTTGCGGCGGATGCGCTTAATTCTTCAGTGACGTCACTATTGTTTTTTTTTACTTCAGTTGCAATGGGCGGGGCGGACGGGGAAGAATCTTCTAGCTTGCCAGAAAGACAGACCCAGCCCTCACTTTCTTTCCAAACGGAGAGCTTTAGCCACTGGCTATAGGTGGCAATCACTTCATCGGCCTGACGGCTCAATACCCCAGAGAGTACGATCTGACCCCCAGGGCGGATGCGCTGCACTAAAGCCGGCGCTAATACTTGCAAAGGGTTTGCCAAAATATTGGCCATGACAATGCCATAGCGTGCATCTGCATCCAGCATCGGCACCGCATCGTCAGGCAGAGCAAAGGTGATATCGACTGCATTGATTTCGGCATTGCTACGCGCAGCTACCATGGCTTGGGGATCAATGTCGGTGCCTACTACGGGGTTGCAACCTAATTTCTTGGCGGCGATGGCCAAAATGCCGGAGCCGCAGCCGTAATCGAGCAGGCTTATATTTTGCAACTGGGTTTGTTGCTCTAGCCATAAGAGGCAAAGGTGGGTAGTCGGGTGACTGCCAGTTCCAAATGCCAACCCCGGATCGACTGCTAAACAAATGGCGTTTGGATCGGTGGGGGTTTCGTGCCAAGAGGGCACCACCCAAATGCGCTCACCAATCTGAATCGGGGCAAATTGGCTTTGCGTTAAACGGACCCAATCTTGCTCGGCCACGATTTTTTCTTCAGGGTGCGCTAGGCTAAAGCCGGCATCGCCTAAGGATTGCAAAAGACCTGGAATGAAGCTCGCATCATCCGAATGATCTACGTCGGGATTAAACAGGGCGGTTACGGTCGAGCGATCCCATGCTTGAACCTCGGGAGAAAGCCCGGGCTCACCGTAAAGGGGGTTTTCATCATAGCCGCCAGCAGCGGCATCTTCCACCGTAATCGACAGGGCGCCGAGCTCCATCAGCGCATCGCCTAAGGGTTCGGCTATTTCAGCATGAACCGTAAAAATCAGTTCACGGTACGGCATGGCCCTGCGCTTTCAAGAAAAACTACCCCTTCACTCGGCTGGCAGCTTGCTCTTCCAGGCGATGTTCGAGGTAATGAATGCTGGTACCACCTTCTTCAAAGTTGAGGTCAAGCATGAGTTCACGGTGCAGCGGAATATTGGTCGTGATGCCATCGATGACGATTTCCGAGAGGGCAATGCGCATGCGACGGATTGCCTGTTCGCGGGTCTTGCCATAGGAAATCAATTTACCAATCATGGAATCGTAGTTTGGAGGCACCATGTAGCCACCATAGGCATGGGAATCCACTCGAATACCAGGGCCGCCTGGCATATGCCATGACAGAATACGGCCTGGACTGGGCGTAAATTTGAAGGGATCTTCGGCATTGATGCGGCATTCGATGGCATGCCCTTGGAATACGATGTCTTTTTGGCGAAATCCCAGCTTGAGTCCAGCCGCAATTCGAATTTGCTCTTGCACAATATCGACGCCGGTAATCATTTCAGTGACCGGGTGCTCGACTTGAACTCGGGTATTCATCTCAATGAAGAAAAACTCACCATCTTCGAAGAGAAATTCAAAGGTGCCGGCGCCGCGATAGCCCATTTTGCAGCAGGCTTCTGCGCAGCGCTCACCAATTTTGGCAATCGCACGACGATCGATGCCCGGTGCTGGCGCTTCTTCGATGATCTTTTGGTGGCGGCGCTGCATTGAGCAGTCGCGTTCACCCAGCCAGACGGCATTGCCATGGGTATCGGCTAGAACCTGGATTTCCACATGGCGGGGTTTTTCTAAAAACTTCTCCATGTAGACCTCGGGGTTACCGAAAGCACGGCCTGCCTCTTCTCGTGTCATATTGACTGCGTTGACTAAAGCCGCTTCGGTATGAACGACGCGCATGCCGCGACCTCCACCACCACCAGTTGCCTTGATGATGACCGGGTAACCTACTTTTTTGGCTATCGCAATAATTTCTTTGGGGTTTTCTGGCAGTGCACCGTCGGATCCGGGAACACAAGGTACGCCCGCTTTAATCATGGCACGCTTGGCAGATACTTTGTCACCCATCAGGCGAATAGTTTCTG
>CAMEXM010000016.1 GCA_945947155.1 Polynucleobacter meluiroseus
ATTTCATATAGAAAATGGATGTTGTATTTATGCAATTTTCTGCGCAAGTAACTCCGCATTTGGATGGTAATAGCGCCTCAGCATTGCCAAGCTTTTATGACCAGACACTGCAGAAAGCTCAATGAGGTTTGGCAGCTTCTCCGCTATTCGAGTGATTGCCATGTGTCTTAAATCATGGAAATGAAAGTCTTCAAGCTTGGCTTTAATTCTTGCTCTATCAATTGCTGCAGACAGTGTTGTAGGGTTTACTGGAAATACTTGCCCGTTGAGATTGCGGGGAAGTTGTTTCAGTATTTCAATTGCAGCCAGTGACAGCGGTACAGTTCTCGATTCCCCATTCTTAGTTAATGGAATGAATGCGGTACGTTTTTCTAGGTTGATATGCTTCCACCGCAAGCCTAGTATCTCGCCACGTCTCATGGCGCTTTCTAATGCGAACATAGTTAGCGGGAGGAGCCAAGTATTGGCGTTCTTCACTCTGGGCTTTAAGGCATCAAATAAGCGGTTTAATTCATCCTCGGAGAGAATGCGGCTGCGACCTTGCGGAGCAGGAGGCTTTTTAACTAAAGGGATAGGGTTAATCATGTTTATGCCCCATTCCCGTCTTGCATGGTTGATGATGGAAGAGAAGTAGCTCAGCTCTCGTATCACTGTGCCAGTAGAGACAATCTTTAAGCGTTCATCTCGGTACTCCGCAACTTTAATTGGGGTAATCGCAGCCATATTAAGTTTGGCTATGGGATGCCTAGCTAAAGCCCTCAGCCGAAAGGTATCTTCTTTCATGCTCCGAGTCGTTAACGTAACTTCTTGAACGTAGCGTTCTATGACGGCTTTAAAGGGGGTTCTGTCAGCCAATACCAAGTTGGTATAGCTTCCCTTATCTATGTCTGATTCAATTTGCCTTGCCCAGCGCTCAGCATCTTGCCGTGACTGAAAGGACTTTGCTCTGGGTTGTTCACCCTTGCGGGTGATTCGGGCTTGCCACTTGCCGTTACGGCTGCGAATTGATGCCATTTTTCTGCCTCAGTTGGACAGAAATTGGACAAGCCCTAATCTATTCCCTTAAAAGCCTTATTAAATAGGGCTCCTACGTCTTACTCAACTGCTTTGACCATGTCTTCAATGACCTTCTTCGCATCACCGAAGACCATCATGGTTTTATCCATGTAAAAGAGCTCGTTATCGAGGCCTGCGTAACCCGCAGCCATCGAGCGCTTATTGACAATAATGGTCTTTGCTTTATAGGCTTCTAAAATGGGCATGCCGAAAATTGCGCTACCCGGCGTACGTGCTGCTGGGTTAACGACGTCGTTGGCGCCCAGAACCAGAACCACATCAGCTTGACCAAAGTCGCTGTTGATGTCTTCCATTTCAAATACTTGGTCGTATGGCACTTCGGCTTCCGCCAGCAAGACGTTCATGTGACCTGGCATCCGTCCGGCAACCGGGTGAATTGCATACTTCACCGTTACGCCGTGGTGAGTTAACTTCTCGGTTAACTCTTTCAGTGCATGCTGCGCGCGCGCAACTGCCAAACCGTAGCCTGGAACAATGATGACAGTATCGGCATTGGTCATTAAAAATGCCGCATCTTCAGCTGAACCCGATTTATAGTTCTTTGGAGTGCCATCATCGTCGCCACCAGCAGCTGCCTCAGCGCCAAAGCCGCCGAGCAAAACTGCAATGATTGAGCGGTTCATCGCCTTACACATGATGTAAGACAAAATCGCACCCGAAGAGCCAACGCAGGCGCCAGCAATAATCAATACCGGGTTATTCAAAGTAAAGCCAATACCCGCCGCTGCCCAGCCGGAATAGCTGTTAAGCATCGATACCACTACTGGCATATCTGCACCACCAATTGGGATGATGAGGGTGACGCCCAGTACCAATGCAACTGCGCACATCGCGAGGAAGGCAGCATGGCTGTCAGTCAAGAAATAAACGACGCCGCCGGCAACCATCAATACGGCAAGAACCAAGTTCAGCATGTGCTGGCCAGAGAAAGTCACTGGCTTGCCGCTGACTTTGCCCGACAGCTTACCAAAGGCAATTATCGATGCAGTAAAGGTAATTGCGCCAATGAAGGCGCCAATAAAGAGTTCGATCTTCTGCGCGCCTGAGTGGTCTTGCGCTGGGTTGATTACCGCTGCAATCGCGATCAGTACCGCCGATAGACCAACGAAGGAGTGCATTAAGGCAACCAGCTCTGGCATCTTGGTCATTTGCACACGTTTAGCCGCAATTGAACCGATGATCGCGCCAGCAACAATGGCAACGCCAATTAGCCAATAAACAGGCTTAAATGTGGGGATCAAGAATGTAGTGATAACAGCCAGCAGCATGCCGACCATTCCATATACGTTGCCTTGACGGGAGGTGGTCGGTGACGATAAGCCCCGCAGCGCGAGGATAAACAGTACCGAAGAGATGAGATAGGAAATCGCTGTGATATTAGACATGGTGTGGTTCTCTTACTGTGTGCCAGCGGCTTCGTTTTTAGGAGCCTTCTTTTTAAACATTTCAAGCATGCGGCGGGTGACCATAAAGCCACCAAAAATGTTTATCGAGGCGAGGAAGACAGCAAGCGCACCAATCATGCTGGTGAGGGTAATTTCATCGCCGTTGATGACTTCGGTTTGCAACAAAGCGCCGACGATGATGATTCCAGAAATCGCATTGGTCACCGCCATCAGGGGCGTATGCAATGCGGGAGTGACGTTCCAAACGACGTGGTAGCCAACAAAAATGGCCAGCACAAACACCGTAATGTTTTGGACCGTAAGAATACTTTGAATTGCAGCTGCATCCATGATCATTCCTTCAATAATTAATTTTTACGGACAGCTTGGCCATCACGACACATGAGGCAGGCTGCAACAATGTCATCATCTGCAGCAGCAGGAATAGCGAGCTGCGCTTCTTTATTGATGATAAGCTTCATAAAGTCCAGCACGTTGCGCGCATAGAGTGCCGATGCATCTGCTGCCACCATGCTGGGTAAGTTCGTATGACCAACAATCTTCACGCCATTCGCATCGACGATTTGGTCTGCGCGAGTGAGCGGGCAATTACCAGAACCGTTTTCACCACGGCCAGCGGCTAAATCGATGACAACCGAACCGGGTTTCATCTTGGCTACGGTGTCGCTGTGCAATAAGACGGGAGGCTTTCGCCCGGGAATTAAAGCAGTAGCAATCACAATATCCGCTTGCTGAGCACGCTCTGCAACCAAAGCCGCTTGGCGTTTCATCCAAGACTCTGGCATCGGACGCGCATAGCCACCAACACCCTTCGCAATCTCGCGCTCTTCATCGGTCTCGTAAGGCACATCAACAAACTTAGCGCCAAGCGATTCGATTTGTTCTTTTGCAGCAGGGCGCACATCAGACGCTTCAATTACGGCGCCTAAGCGCTTTGCAGTCGCAATGGCTTGCAAACCGGCAACACCAGCACCCAAAATGAGTATGCGTGCTGCTTTAACAGTACCTGCAGCCGTCATTAACATTGGCATAAAGCGCTGGTACTCGTTGGCGGCGATCATCACGGCTTTGTAGCCGGCAATGTTGGCTTGAGAAGACAATACGTCCATGCTTTGGGCGCGGGTAGTGCGCGGCGCCGCTTCAAGCGCAAAGGCGGTAATGCCTTGGCTGGCCATGGCTGCAATCGCCTCGTTATCAAATGGATCCAGCATGCCAATCAGCACGGTACCGGATTTGATTTGCTTGAGTTCAGCCGCTTGAGGCGCGCGAACTTTAAGAACAATCTCAGCCGTAAAGGCGTCTGCAGCGCTACCGATAGTGGCGCCAACAGCTTCATACGCCGAGTCAGGGACACTGGCACTGTTACCGGCACCCGATTGAATAATGAATTGATGACCTTGGCTGATCAGCTTTTTGACCGTCTCCGGTGTTGCTGCAACCCGAGTTTCCCCCGGTCTAGTTTCTAGTGGCACTCCAATGCGCATGGCACGTCTCCGAAAGCAAATAATTTAGAAAAGCGGTATTAGTTAAAGTAGATTGGCCTTGTGAGCTCACTTACCCATTGCGTTCATAATTTCTTTTTATTGGTGTGTGTCCAACAGAAGACTTTTACAATGGGGAACCGGTAACTTAAGTGTAATTCTCTCATTTTTCGATGCTCGACCTTCAATCTTCCGCAATTCCGCTTTCTCAGCCCTCAAAAATCGTGGTGGGGATGTCTGGGGGCGTGGATTCGTCCGTAACGGCCTGGCTTTTAAAGCAGCAAGGCTTTGAAGTTATTGGACTTTTTATGAAAAACTGGGAGGACGATGACAACAGCGAGTATTGCTCGAGCCGCCAAGATTGGCTTGATGTGGTCTCGGTCGCGGACCTGATTGGGATTGATGTAGAGGCGGTGAACTTTGCTGCAGAGTACCGGGAGCGGGTTTTTGCTGAATTCTTACGCGAATACAGCGCCGGCCGCACCCCCAATCCCGATGTCTTATGCAATGCCGAAATCAAATTTAAAGCCTTTTTAGACCATGCGCTGGCTTTGGGTGCAGACGCCATCGCCACCGGACACTACGCCCGAGCAAGGCACGCTGTAGAGGGCGTTCAGCTTCTAAAGGGACTCGATGCCAGCAAGGATCAAAGTTATTTTTTGCACCGCCTGACCCAGCAGCAGCTGGCAAAGGTGATGTTTCCGCTGGGCGAAATGGCCAAGACCGAGGTACGCAAATTGGCTGACCAAATTGGTTTACCAAACGCACGTAAAAAAGATTCGACCGGCATTTGTTTTATTGGCGAGCGGCCGTTTCGGGAATTTTTGAATCGCTACCTACCGACTGCCCCAGGCCCGATTAAAACCCCGGATGGCAAGACCGTTGGCGAGCACATGGGCTTGGCATTTTTTACCCTCGGTCAACGCAAAGGCATTGGGATTGGCGGCAGCCAGGATGGTAATGGCGATGCGTGGTATGTCGCCCGCAAAGACATGGCGAGCAATACCCTGTATATCGCCCAGGGCCACGCGCATCCGTGGCTCTGCAGTCTGCATTTAAACGCAATGGACGCCAGTTGGATTAGTGGCGCAATGCCATTGGCAGGTACCTATGGGGCCAAAACACGCTACCGCCAACTAGACGCCAATTGCGCCCTGCAAACTGCGCCTGCTGGATTCGCTCTGCAATTTGAGGAATCGCAGTGGGCGATTACTCCCGGCCAATCTGCTGTGGTGTATGACGGCGATATCTGCTTGGGCGGCGGGATTATTTCCGCGAACCCAGCATAAGTGCCCCGAGCCTCTTAGCTCTAAGCTGCAGGCGGGACTGTGTCTCTAAAAGACTGCCGCTGCATGAGTCCTTGATAGAGGGCCTCTAAGTTCGGGTAGGGCGTGCGCCAATTCAGTGATGGAAAGCGAAAATCCAGGTAACCCAAGGCGCAACCGACTGCAATATCGGCTAGACCAAATTGGTTGCGGTGGCAGTAATTCGATTCACCCAGGCTATTAGACATACTCTTCAGGGCCGCATCGATTTTGCTCATTTGGCGCTCAATCCAGGCTGGGCTTTGCTGCTCTGCTGGTCGCCAGGTCGCCTCGAGCCTTGCCAAAATGCCCGCATCCAAGATGCCATCCGCCAAGGCTTCCCAGGTTTTAACCGCCGCACGCTCACGGCCATCGGCCGGAATTAATTTACCCACGGGGCTTAAGGTGTCGACGTATTCCACGATGACCCGTGAATCAAAGATGGCGCTGCCATCGTCCATCACCAGGCAGGGAACCTTACCGAGGGGATTGGTTTGCCCAATGGTCGTTTCGGGGGCCCAGACGTTTTCAAGGACGAAATCGGCCTCGATCTTCTTTTCGGTAAGGACAATCCGTACTTTACGGGCGTAAGGGCTGGTAAGAGATCCAATCATTTTCATAGCGATGGAGTATAGCTCTACAGCGGGGAGAACCCAATAACGCTTTAAAATAGGTACTTAACGATTACACCCCAAAGAGGCAGGACTGTGAGCCAACCGATTAGCACTTTAAATGCCCTATCCCCACTGGATGGGCGCTACGCCAGCAAACTAGATGCGTTGCGACCCTGGTTGTCCGAGTCTGCGTTCATGAAGCAGCGCGTTTTTGTAGAGATTCATTGGCTTTTGGCTTTAGGTTCTGCTGGCCTTGCTGATGTACCGCAGATTTCGCAGGCCGATGCGGATTTTTTGTTGTCCTTGGCCAATGCATTTACCGATGCCGATGCGCAGCGGATTAAAGAAATCGAAGCAGTGACCAATCACGACGTGAAGGCGGTCGAATATTTCTTAAAAGAAAAAGTATCGGGTAGGCCTGATCTGCTCAAGGCAAGTGAATTTATCCACTTTGCTTGTACCTCGGAAGACATCAACAATACCGCGCATGGCTTAATGCTGCGGGGCGCGCGCGATACCGTCTTGTTACCCCAGCTGCGCAAAATCCACGACGCCTTAACTGAATTGGCTCTAGCCTATGCGAGCGTACCCATGCTCTCCCGGACCCATGGCCAGCCCGCATCGCCTACTACACTTGGCAAAGAGATGGCTAACATTGCCAAACGATTGGAGCGCGCGATTGCAGCGATCGCAGCAGTACCTTTGCTCGGCAAAATGAATGGCGCGGTCGGCAACTACAATGCACACCTATCGGCTTATCCCGACTTTGATTGGGAGCAGTTTGCACGCGAAGTCGTGGAGCAGCGCCTAGGCTTGCAATTTAATCCGTATACGATTCAGATTGAGCCACACGATGGCATGGCTGAATTGTTTGATGCAATTGCACGCGCTAATACCATCTTGCTGGACATGGATCGGGACTTTTGGGCATACATCTCTTTGGGTTACTTCAAGCAGCGTACCAAGGCCGGTGAAATTGGTTCATCCACCATGCCGCACAAAGTAAACCCAATTGATTTTGAAAACTCCGAAGGCAATCTGGGCGTTGCTAATGCGTTGCTCCGCCACCTCGCTGAAAAGTTACCGCTCTCACGTTGGCAGCGCGATTTAACCGACTCTACCGTACTGCGTAATTTGGGCCCTGCATTTGGGCACAGTGTTTTGGCTTACGACAGTGCTATGCGCGGCATTAGCAAGCTCGAAGTTAATACGGCTGCGATTGCGGCTGATCTCGATGCGTGCTGGGAGGTCTTGGCCGAGCCGGTGCAAACCGTGATGCGCCGCTATGGTATCGAAAATCCCTACGAGCAGTTAAAAGAATTAACCCGTGGCAAGGGCATTAATCAAGCGGATCTGCAGGTCTTCATTCGTGGCTTGGCGATTCCAGATGATGCAAAAGCCCGTTTACTGGAAATGACGCCATCCAGCTATCTAGGTAAGGCAATCGAGTTAGCTCAGCGCCTCAAAAAGTGACGCCAGCTAGCCCAGAGCCTGCATTCCCGCAAGCGACAGTGGATCGTCCTTGGTTTTGGTTTGCCTGCTACCAACTCGGGTGGCATGGTTTGTTGCCAATCGTGCTGCTGCGGCTGTGGTGGCGTGGGCGCAAAGATCCCGGCTACCGCCAATCGATTGCGGAGCGGTTTGGTTTTGGTCTACATATTCGGCCGGGAGCCATTTGGATACATGCCGTATCGGTCGGCGAAACCAGAGCAGCCCAGCCCCTGATCGAAGCGTATTTACTGCAGGGCAAAGCCATTTTGCTGACGTGCATGACGCCCAACGGCAGACGCACTGGCGCCACCATTTTTGCAGAAGCGATTGCTCAGGGCCGCTTGCAGCAAGTGTATTTACCTTATGACCTTTGCTGGTCGGTAGAGCGGTTTTTAAAAGCAGCCAAGCCAGAGATGGGTTTGTTTATGGAAACCGAAGCATGGCCAACGATTGTGTTTCGTGCTGCTGAAATGAAATTGCCGGTTTTTTTAATCAATGCCCGTTTATCCGAGCGCAGTGCCCGCCGCGTTGCTCGCTTTGGCGCTGCAGGCCGGTCGTTGTTTCAGGCATTCACCGCTATTTTGGCGCAGACCGAACTCGATGCGGGGCGATATCGGGTGCTGGGCGTAAAGCAATGCGAGGTCGTTGGCAATCTTAAATTTGATGTGCTGCTAAACCCCGCCCTAGTTGAGCATGGTTACGCATGGCATGTCCATTTAGAAAAAACCAATCGCCGTATGGTTTGTGCTGCAAGCACTCGCGAGGGTGAAGAAGCGATCATTCTAGAGGCGTGGCTCGCCGTGCTTCAAATGCATGCGGAAGCATCAGCATCAGCATCAATATCAACGCCACCACCATTGTTGTGCATTGTGCCTCGCCACCCCGAGCGCTTTATGGAAGTGGCTGGGCTCATTCGCGCTTCAAGGCTGACGGTATTGCAGCGCTCTGAAATGGATTTGGGTGCTGCGGATTTGCAAAATTGGATTGATTTAAAAACGGCAGTAGTGCTGGGCGATTCAATGGGCGAGATGCCCTTGTATTACAGCGCCTCTGATCTCGTGATAATGGGAGGAGGCCTGATGCCACTGGGCGGTCAAAACTTGATTGAAGCCTGTGCTGCCGGTTGCCCAGTAATTTTAGGAGAGCACACCTTTAACTTTCAGCAGGCAAGCCAGGACGCAATTGATTGTGGTGCCGCCATACGGGTTAAGGGTAATGGATCGCTAGCTGCGGAATTAGCCGATGCGATGAGTCAAATTCTGCAAGATAAAGAGCGGCGCCGAGCAATGGGGGGAGCAGCCTTGCGGTATGCTGCGCAGTATCGGGGCGCGACCACGAGAATCATGGCCGCACTCCAAAACCGAATGCATTAAACCGTAGCGCCGTAGTTGGGATCGTCTTTGCGTGTCGGATCGTCTGGCTTTTTATCGTTTTTAATTAAGTCTTCACGCTTAATGCCAAGCCACATCGCAATCGCAGCAGCCACGAATACCGACGAGTAGATACCAAACAAAATACCGATGGTGAGGGCTAGCGCGAAGTAAAAGAGGGTAGGTCCACCAAACAACAGCATCGCCAACACCATCATCTGGGTACTGCCGTGAGTAATGACGGTACGGCTAATGGTGCTGGTAATGGCGTTATCAATTACCTCGGTGGTATTCATTTTTCGGTACTTACGGAAGTTCTCGCGCACCCGGTCAAAAATAACCACCGACTCATTGACGGAGTAGCCCAGAACAGCCAAGACCGCAGCCAAGACCGAGAGCGAGAATTCCCATTGGAAGAAAGCAAAAAAGCCCAAGATAATAATCACATCATGCAAGTTGGCGATGATGCCGGCAACCGCAAACTTCCACTCAAAACGGAATGAGAGGTAAATCATGATGCCAATCACCACGAAGGTGAGGGCCTTTAAACCATCAATTGCTAATTCTTTGCCTACCTGGGGTCCGACAAATTCAACGCGTTGCAACTTGGCCTCTGTGCCGTCTTCTAGTAGGGCTTTCATGACTACTAAGCTTTGATCTGCTGAAGAGATGTTTTTTCCTTCCGCATCCTTTTGCAATGGCAGGCGGATCATGACATCGCGGGAGCTGCCGAAGTTCTGGATTTGGGTATCGGTGTAGCCGAGCTTCTCTACTTTCTTGCGAATCGAATCCAGTGGTGCTGTTTGCTGGTAACTCACTTCCATGACCGTACCACCGGTAAACTCAATGGAGAGGTGTAAGCCGTTTTGCCAAAGAAAAAATACCGCAGCAAGGAAAGTAATCAGTGAGAATGCATTGAGGATCAATGCATGGCGCATGAATGGAATGTCTTTTTTGATGCGGAAAAATTCCATGGCTTATTTCTCCTTTGCGCGCCAAATTTGGCCAATCGAAATTTTCTGCAACTTTCTCTGTCTGCCGTACCAAAGATTTACCACGCCGCGCGAGAAAAATACCGCTGAGAACATCGAGGTCAAAATACCCAAGCAATGGACCACCGCAAACCCACGGATGGGGCCTGAGCCAAAAACCAGGAGGGCCAAGCCTGCAATCAGGGTTGTGATGTTGGAGTCCAGAATGGTTGCCCAGGCCTTATCAAAGCCAATCGCAATCGCGGTACTGGGAGCAACGCCGTTGCGCAGTTCTTCCCGAATACGCTCGTTAATCAGCACGTTCGAGTCAATCGCCATGCCCAGTGTTAAGGCCATCGCTGCGATGCCCGGCAAACTCAAGGTGGCTTGCAACATGGATAGCACGGAAATTAATAAAACCAAATTAACAGCCAGTGCAATCACTGAGAAAAGTCCAAACAGCATGTAGTACACGATCATGAAAATCGCGATTGCAATAAAGCCAAAGATCAGCGAGGTAAAGCCTTTCTCAATGTTCTCAGCACCCAGGCTAGGACCAATGGTACGCTCTTCAATGATTTCCATTGGCGCTGCCAGTGAGCCTGCA
Organism: Polynucleobacter meluiroseus; assembly: GCA_945947155.1. GTDB lineage: Bacteria > Pseudomonadota > Gammaproteobacteria > Burkholderiales > Burkholderiaceae > Polynucleobacter > Polynucleobacter meluiroseus_G. The sequence continues at coordinate 10,322 of CAMEXM010000016.1, forward strand.
CGCAATAGCAGGGCAAGGTCATTGGCGCTTTCGGTGGTGGGCTGACCCGTAATTTGAAACTTGGAACCAAACTCACTTTGAATGGTAGCGATGGTGAGGACTTCGCCTTTACCTTTTTCAAACAAAATCATGCCCATGGGTTTGCCAATGTTTTCACGGGTGACCTCTTGCATCACACGGCCGCCAGCCGCATCGAGTGAGATATTGACCGAGGGGCGTTGGTTTTGATCAAAGCCAGCGCTCGCATCGGTAATGCGATCACCACTAAAAATAATCGACTTCTTGAACACGCCTAGACGACCCTCGCCAAAGCGGAAGACATCCATGCCCGGAGGAACGGGATCGCCGACTGCAATGGTTGAAACCAACGGGTCAGCAAGGCGGGATTCGAGGGTGGCGGTGCGGCCAATAATGTCTTTGGCACGAGCAGTATCTTGTACGCCAGGCAATTGCACGATGATGCGATCGGCACCTTGCTGTTGAATCACAGGCTCTTTCACGGCCAATTCATTGACGCGCTTATTGAGCGTCGTAATGTTTTGCTTTACCGCGCTGTCTTGCACTTCTTTGAGCGAGCTCGGCTTGAACTGGCCAAGGAGGCGAGCACCGCCGGCCTGAGCGTTCAGTTGCCATGTGAGGTCAGTTTGCGAGGCGGTGAGCAGTGACTTGGCTTTTTCTGCTTCTTCCGTGCTGCCAAACTGAATGGTGATGGATTCATTGCCACGCTCAATGCCCTGGTGGCGAATGTTCTTCTCGCGCAATTGACTGCGAATATCACCAGCGATCGCCAGCACTTTTTTCTGTACCGCACCTTGCATATCGACTTGCAGCAGGAAATACACTCCGCCGCGCAGATCGAGGCCAAGCGGCATTGGCAGTGCGTTGATGGAGCTGAGCCAATGCGGTGTGTTGGAAAGTAAATTCAAAGCAACCGTAAAGCTCGGATCATTTGGATCCGAATTGAGTTTCTGTTGTAATAAATCCTTGGCTCGAAGCTGAATGTCCGTGTTATCAAAGCGAACCTTTACCGACCCCACATTACCAGTGCGCTCAAAAAACATCCCCGTACTTGGAATCGAGGCATCCGCTAAGATCTTTTCAACGCGTGCTTGCGTTGCCAGTTCAACCTTGACGGTTGGCTTGGCCGCCGAGACCTGGACCGCTGGAGCCTCTCCAAAAATATTGGGTAAAGAGTAGAGCGCCCCAATCAGGAGCGCAACACCAATTACAAGGTACTTCCAGAGCGGGTAACGGTTCATAGTGTCTCGATGGCGCTAATGCTGAAAATGAAATTAAGCAGCTTTGAGACTGCCTTTAGGTAAAACCATGGTGATCGCACCTTTTTGCATAATCACTTCAGTGCCTGATGCAATTTCAACCGTCACGTTTTGGTCTTTCATTGCAGTGACTTTGCCCAGAATTCCACCGATGGTGATGACTTCATCACCAACCGCTAATGCCTCGAGCATGAGGCGCGTTTCTTTTTGACGCTTCATTTGTGGGCGAATCATGATGAAGTACAGCACCACAAACATCAAAAGGATGGGTAAGAAACCCATCAGGCCGCCGCTGTCTGAGCCTGTGCCAGTTTGAGCAAATGCATTACTAATCCACATATTCAACGCCTCCATATAGAACCCTAATTAATAAGCCAGAAAGATCGGCTAAGGTGCAATTCTAAACCGCTCGGGGGATTTGAAGCCTAATCCTGGCCTGGCTCGACGCCGCGTTGCCGATCGGCATAAAACTGCTCACGGTAGGCGCTAAACCGATCCTGCGCCAGGGCTTCCCGGATTTCAGTCATTAGCCCTAAGTAGTAGGACAAATTGTGGATGGTATTGAGCTGTGCCCCTAGAATTTCATTGGCTTTTTGCAGGTGATTGAGATAGGACCGGGTAAAGCGCTGGCAGGTATAGCAGGTGCAAATCGGGTCTACTGGACGGGCATCGTCCTTATAGCCGCTATTGCGGAGCTTTAAATCGCCGAAGCGGGTAAACAGCCAGCCATTTCGGGCATTTCGGGTGGGCATGACGCAATCAAACATGTCAATGCCATTACTAACCCCGAGCATGAGGTCTTCAGGGGTACCAACACCCATTAAATAATGAGGGGCTTTTTCTGGAAGCTTAGGGGCAGTAAAGGCCAAAATTCGCTCAAACTCAGGCTTGGGTTCACCTACCGAAAGGCCCCCGATTGCGATTCCATCAAATCCCTGCTGACTGACTTCGGCCAAGGAGGCTTCCCGTAAGGACTCAAACATACCGCCTTGGACAATTCCAAAGAGCCCATTGCCAGTGTTGAGTTCCCGAAAGCGCTTCAGTGAGCGGGCGCCCCAACGCAGCGAGAGCTCGAGTGATTGCCGTGCCGCTTTTTCGGTGGTGGCTTGACCGTGAGTCTCATAGGGAGTGCACTCATCGAATTGCATGGCAATGTCACTATTGAGCACCGCCTGAATCTCCATCGAGACCTCGGGGGACATAAATAATTTATCGCCATTAATGGGTGAAGCAAAGGTCACACCCTCTTCTGAAATTTTTCGCAGTGCACCTAGGCTAAATACCTGAAAGCCTCCTGAGTCAGTCAAGATAGGTTTATCCCACGCCATAAAGCGATGCAGTCCGCCGTGTTTTGCGATGACATCGAGTCCAGGACGCAACCATAAATGAAAGGTATTGCCCAAAATAATTTGCGCTTTTGCTTCCTCGAGGTCGCGCGGGGTCATGGCCTTTACGGTGCCGTAGGTGCCGACCGGCATAAAGATGGGCGTTTGTACGCTACCGTGGGGTAGATCAAGCCTGCCGAGTCGCGCCAAACTTTGCGAATCACGCTTGATTAACTCAAATTGAATGGGTGAAGTCATTGGGGTACTTTATGAACGATTCAGGAACATGGCATCACCATAACTGAAAAAGCGGTAGCGCTGCGCAATCGCGTGCCGATAGGCCTCCTGAATGGTATCCATGCCGGCAAAGGCGCTGACTAACATGAGTAAAGTGGATTTGGGCAGGTGGAAGTTAGTTACCAAGGCATCAACTACTTTAAATTGAAAGCCCGGGGTGATAAATAAATTGGTATCTCCAGTGATCTGCTGGGTAATGGCGTAGCTCTCGAGCGTGCGCAAGCTGGTAGTGCCAACGGCAATCACCCGCCCACCCCTTTGCTTGGTTTGGGTAATAGCCTCGATGGTTTTTTCGGGGATGCTGTACCACTCATAATGCATTTGGTGCTGGCTTAAATCTTCTGAGTGAACGGGTGTGAAAGTACCAGCACCAACGTGCAAGGTGATAGTCGCTCGTTCTACCCCATTCTCAGCTAGTCGCCCCAAAACCAAATCATCAAAGTGCAGACCTGCCGTTGGCGCTGCTACTGCACCGGGATTGCTGGCCAAAACAGTTTGGTAGCGCTCGGCATCATCGCGATCGGCTTGGTGCGCAATGTAGTGTGGGAGCGGTAGTTCGCCAAAGCGATCAAGTAATTCCAATACGTTCTGTTGGAATGCAATTTCATAAAAGCGATCCTTGCGCTCCAGGATCTCAACATCCATTTTTTCGCCGAGCGTATTCTGAATATGGATTCGGCTGCCGACTTTAGGCGTCTTCGATGCTCGGATTTGAACCCAAGCGCGGTTTTCGCCGGTGATGCGTTCAATCAGAAGCTCGACTTGCCCCCCGGTTTCTTTCTGACCATATAGCCTTGCCGGGATTACCTTCGTATCATTGAAGATGAATAAATCGCCAGGTTTGGCAATTTGGCTGATGTCGATAAATGCACGGTCATGTAAGCCGCCCGCAACCACCTCCAACAAGCGGCTGTCAGAGCGATTAGCGAGGGGGTGCTGAGCAATTAGCTCGGGCGGAAGGTCGTAATTGAAGTCGGAGAGTTGCATAGCGTTACCATCGAAGTTGGAATTCTACTCATGACGAAACCCCGACCACCAAATGCACTCGAAAAAATGGGCTTAAATAGCCCAATTGCGCTTGCATTGCATCTTCCAAGCCGCTACGAGGATGAGACTGCCCTGTACAGCATCGAAGACGCATTAATGAAAGGGTCATTTAGCGCGGTACAGACCCAAGGGAAAGTGATACGCAGTCAGGTGCTGTTTCGGCCGCGGCGCCAGTTGGTGGTAACGATTGAGGATGAGACTGATGTGTTGCAGTTGCGGTTTCTCAACTTCTATCCGAGCCAGCAAAAGCAAATGGCCGTGGGCGTCCATCTTCGGGTACGTTGCGAGGTGCGCGATGGCTACGCAGGACCTGAGATGGTTCACCCCACCGTCAAAGCAGTTGCGCCTGATGCGCCACTACCAGCAAGCCTGACTCCAGTCTATCCAGCCAGCGTTGGAGTGAGTCAAACCGTGATTCGCAAGGCAGTACAGCAGGCCTTGCGATCGAGTGACATTAGGCAATTTCTAGCCGAGGTGATACCCGTATCCGTAACTGCTGATCTCTTGCCGCGGGGCGAGTGGATGCCTTTACATGATGCCATTCACTACCTACACAACCCACCGGCAGATGCCGATACCGCCGCATTAATGGAGCGAACCCATCCCGCATGGCGACGTGTACAGTTCGAAGAGTTATTGGCGCAGCAGCTCTCGCTAAAGCAAGCCCATGCACTGCGCCGTCAGCGCAATGCGCCTAGATTGCATGAAGACCGATCAACTCAAGGGCGTCAATCGATTGAGCAAGGGCTTTTGGCAGCCCTGCCATTCGAGCTAACAGGGGCTCAAAAACGGGTGTGGTCACAAATTGAGTCGGACCTGAGCCGAACATTTCCGATGAACCGCTTGTTGCAGGGGGATGTCGGTAGTGGCAAGACCGTGGTTGCGGCACTCGCTGCAGCAAGGGCAATCGATCATGGCTATCAGGCTGCAGTCATGGCACCCACTGAAATCCTGGCAGAACAGCACCACATCAAAATGCAGGAATGGTTTGGGCCGCTTGGTGTGCAGATCGTATGGCTATCGGGCAGTTTAAAGGCCAAAGAAAAAAAAGCCGCACATGCAGTGATTGAGAGTGGCGCTGCGCAACTGATTATTGGTACCCATGCCTTGATTCAGGAAAGCGTCTCCTTTGCGAAGTTAGGCTTAGCGGTAATAGATGAGCAGCACCGCTTTGGGGTGCGCCAACGCCTAGAGATATCGCAGCGTATCGGCTCTGAATTGTTTTACTGCCATCAATTGATGATGTCCGCAACCCCAATACCGCGCACGTTAGCAATGACCTACTATGCCGACCTAGATGTGGCTGTGGTTGATGAGTTGCCGCCGGGACGTAAGCCCATTACGACTAAGGTTGTAAAGCACAGCCGGCGGGATGAAGTCATCAATGGACTGCAGGACTGGCTGAGCCAAGGCTTGCAAGCCTACTGGGTTTGCCCTTTAATTGAAGAATCGGATGCCTTGCAATTGCAAACTGCAGTGGAGAGTTATGCGCAGTTAGAGCAGCACCTTCCCCAATTTAAAATAGGCTTAGTGCATGGACGATTAAAGGCGGAGGAGAAGGCTGCCGTTATGGCGGCATTCAAGGCCAATCAAATTCAATTACTGGTCGCAACTACCGTGATTGAAGTTGGGGTTGACGTACCCAATGCAGCCCTTATGGTGATTGAACATGCAGAGCGATTTGGTTACGCCCAAATTCATCAATTGCGTGGTCGAGTAGGGCGCGGCACAGCTGACTCTGTCTGTATTTTGATGTACGCGGAACCCCTTTCGGCCGCAGCAAAGGAGCGCTTGCAAACCTTGCGTGAGGTATCCGATGGCTTTGTTATTGCCGAGCGGGATTTGTCGCTGCGCGGCCCGGGTGAGCTCTTGGGAGCCAAGCAATCCGGAGATACCATGCTGCGTTTTGTCGACCTGCAACGTGATGCCTGGCTGATTGATTTAGCCCAGCAGGCAGCAGAGCGCCTTTTAGCAAATCACCCTGTGGTGGTAGAGCAGCAACTGGAACGGTGGCTCGGATCGCGCGCCGATTTTCTAAAAGCCTGATAATTGAGTCATGACATTAACTGAACTTCGCTATATTGTTGCGGTTGCCCGGGAGCGTCACTTTGGGCGTGCCGCAGAGGCATGCCACGTGTCGCAACCCACCTTATCAGTTGCCATCAAGAAGCTTGAAGAGGAATTGGGCGCGCAGATTTTTGAGCGAACCAGTGCTGAGGTTGCAATGACGGCTTTGGGGACTTTGATTGTGGAGCAGGCTCAGCGTGTTTTAGAGGAGTCCAATGCGCTCAGGCACCTAGCAAAGCACGGTCAAAATCCTTTATCTGGCCCTTTGCGTCTAGGGGCAATTTATACGGTCGCACCTTATTTGCTACCCAGCCTTGTGCGGGTGGCGCGCGAGTCCATACCCAACGCCCCTCTCTTTTTAGAAGAAAACTTTACGGTTCGTTTGCTTGAGCTGCTTCGTCAAGGCGGCCTCGACTGCGCTATTTTGGCCGACCCATTTCCGATAGCAGGCCTAGAGGTTGCCGAGTTGTATGACGAGCCATTTTATGTCGCCGTTCCAAAAGACCACCGATGGACCGATCGTAAATTGATTGGGCATGAGGAATTAAAAGAACAAAATACCTTGCTCTTGGGCGCGGGGCATTGCTTTCGTGATCACGTTATTGGCGTGTGTCCAGAACTGAATCGCTTTGGGCCGGGTCCGACGATAGGTGAGCAGCGCAGTTTTGAGGGCTCCTCACTGGAAACCATTCGGCAAATGGTTGCTGGCGGCATTGGCATTACCGTTTTGCCACGCACCTCGATTCCTGATCCCAAAACACGCGAAGGTTTAATCCGCTATATCCCGTTTGAAGAGCCAATGCCGACCCGTCGCGTGAGTTTAGTGTGGCGTAAAAGTTATCCGCGTGCGGCTGCGATGGTAGAGCTCGCCAAAACAATCCGGCGCTGTGATTTGCCTGGAGTGAGGCTGGTCTGAGTTTGCAGCGCCTCTATGCTTACGCCCGCTTAATTCGGCTCGACAAGCCGATTGGTACGCTGCTGTTATTGTGGCCAACCTATTGGGCTTTGTGGTTATCCAATGAAGGGATGCCGCCGTTCGATTTGTTGATTATCTTTACGCTCGGTACTTTTTTGATGCGCAGCGCAGGGTGTGCCATTAATGACTATGCCGATCGGGATTTTGATCGCCATGTCGAGCGCACTAAGAATCGCCCCATCACAAGCGGTCAAATCGGCGGTAAAGAAGCAGTTCTGACTGCTGCCATTCTTGCCCTGTTGTCCTTTGGATTAATTCAGCCACTGAACTTACTTACGAAACAGTTATCGGTTTTTGCGATTATCGTCGCAGCCATATATCCATTCACGAAACGTTTCTTTGCCATGCCACAAGCCGTATTGGGGGTTGCCTTTGGATTTGGAATTCCGATGGCCTATGCCGCAAGCCAGAATCAAGTGCCAGTCGAGGCATGGATTTTGTTTGCGGGTAATCTTTTCTGGACGATTGCCTATGACACTGCGTATGCCATGGTCGATCGTGACGATGATCTGTGTTTGGGTTTGCGTACCTCCGCGATTACCTTTGGGCGTTTTGATGTGATTGCAATTGCAGTTTGTTACGGCTTGCTGTTATTCAGCCTGCTGTGGATTGCTTACCTGGTTCAACTCAATGACTTGTTTTGGTTGGGTTGGATTGGAGCGCTCATCTGCGCGATCTACCATGTGGCACTGGTGCGCACCCGGCAACGGGAGGCTTGCTTTAAGGCATTTCGCCAAAACAATTGGCTAGGCGCCTTTTTGTTCCTGGGGATCATGCTGGGATTATTGGGCTAGCTCGTCGCCCATGGCTTGTCCGCGCTTGGCTGCTGCAGCGAGGGCCGCCTCCAAGATGCCTTGCCAATTACTTTCCTGAAGGACAGCTAAAGCCGCAGCGGTGGTGCCCCCTTTGGAAGTCACCTTTTCGCGCAAGCTGCCTGCGGACTCATCTGAATTGATCGCAAGCTGGGCGGCGCCCTGCAAGGTGGCATATGCAAGGGCTCTGGAAGCGACTGGATCAAGACCTAATTTTTCCCCGCCACGTTGCAGCGCCTCTAAAAATGCAAACACATAAGCGGGGCCACTGCCAGACAGTGCAGTAACGGCATCAATCAAATTCTCATCCTTTACCCAGACACTTTGCCCAACCGCATTACATAGTGCTGCTGCTTGAGAGCAGGCTTGCGCATCAACGCTGGAACCTGCACATAGGCCCGTCATGCCCATGCCGATGAGGGCAGGGGTATTTGGCATTGCGCGGATACAGCGAGAATGGCTTAACCAGTTCGCCATACTGCTGAGTCGAATGCCGGCTGCAATACTAATGATGAGCAGGCGTTGCGCATCAATGGCTTTTAAATGGGGAGCAAGGGATACGGCTACTTGCTTAAAATCTTGGGGCTTTACGGCCATAACCACGAGGTGCTCGAGCTTCGAATCGATTTGCAGCCCATCGATCGAATTGACGATGGCTACTGAAAAATCAGCTTTCAGCTTTTCGGCAGTAGCAGTAAATGGCTCTACTACTGTGATCTGTTTAGTCTGTAAGCCGCTAGCCAGCAAACCGCCAATCAGGGCTCGACCCATATTGCCTCCACCAATAAAGGTGATCTGCGTATGCGCTAAAGAGGAGAGGAGGGAGTCAGTCATAAAGAGAATAGTACTAGGCCTAGGTGATAGGGCGCTTACCAAAGATAGCGGTGCCGATTCGAACCAGGGTGCTACCTTCTGCAATCGCTGCCTCGAGGTCATCCGACATGCCGATCGATAAGGTATCAAAATAGGCGTAGCCCCGGTCATCCAGGCGGGATTGCTGAATTTGCACAAACAGCGCTTTGATTTTGGCGCATGCCGCGCGTTGTTCTGCAGGGTCGCTGCTGGGAGCAGGAATGGCCATGAGTCCGCGCAAGGTCAGACCCGGCAGTAGCGCAACTGCATCGCATAGTGCCGCTGCCTCGTCAATCAAGACCCCACTTTTACTCTCTTCATTGCTGACATTGACTTGAACGCAGACTTGCAGGGGCAGTATCTCGGGCAGCTCTAGGCGCTGTGCCGACAAACGCTCTGCAATTTTTAGGCGATCAATACTTTCAACCCAGTCAAAATGGTGTGCTACTTCCTTGGTTTTATTGCTTTGCAGTGGACCAATAAAATGCCATTCCAGCCAAGGACGTAATTTAGCGAGTTTCTGTATCTTTTCAACGCCTTCTTGTACGTAGTTTTCACCAAAACACGTTTGGCCTGCATGCATTGCCTCTTCGACCGCACTGGCAGGGAATAGTTTGCTGACTGCCATCAATTGAATTTCTTCAGGCTCGCGTTTAGCGGCGAGGGCGGCTAATTCAATGCGGTCTCTGACCTGGATTAAATTGACGGCGATTCCCCTCATGCTACATCGGCCTCTGTAACTGGGGCCGCGTCTTTCAGCAATTGATCAACGATCTCAACCCAATGCAGTACTGGCATTTTTTCCTGTTGCAAGTGCGAGATGCAGCCAATGTTGGCAGAAACAATGGCAGTGGCATTGCTATCTTCATACGTCCGCTGCAAATGATCTAATTTTTGCTGACGTAATTGATCTGAAAGGACTGGTTGCAAAACGGAGTAAGTACCAGCAGATCCACAACATAAATGGCTGTCTGCGCACAGGCGAGCCGGCACTCCAATACTCTCTAATAGGTCTTCTACTTTGCCCCGAATTTTCTGGCCATGCTGCAAGGTACATGGAGGATGGTAGACCACGCCTGATTTTGGATTGCTGCCTAGCAGTGCCACTAAATCTTCTGTGTGGCTCGGCAGAATTTCCGCCAAGTCTTTTGTCAGCTCAGAAATGCGTTTAGCCTTTGCAGCATAGTGCGGATCCTGAGCAAGTAAATGGCCATAATCTTTCACCATGACACCGCAACCCGATGCGGTCATCACGATTGCGCTCACTGGGTTGATGCCGTCAACGTAAGGCCACCACGCATCAATATTGCGCCGCGCCGCTTCGAGCCCGCCATCTTGGTCATTGAGGTGATAGCGGAGCGCGCCGCAACAGCCTGCTTTAGGGGCGCTAATCAGGTCAACGCCAAGGTGCGATAAAACACGTCGGGTAGCAAGATTGATATTGGGCAGCATCCCAGGCTGCACGCAGCCTTCTAAAATCAGCATCGTACTGCGTGCCGCCTGCTTTACTGGCTTTACGGATACTGCGTTGTCTGTCTTAATTTGATTGGTGTAGACGCCGTTGATGGGTACCTTGCGTTTCAGTTCGCTTGGCAGAAGTGGGCGCACTAATCTTCCTAGTGCCATAGCGGAGTTGAAGAGCGCTGGGCGCGTTAAACCTTCTTTTAAAAGCCAGCGCGTGAGGCGCTCACTGGATTTACGCGGAGCTGTACTTTGTTCAGCCCATTTGCGGCCGATGTCAATCAGTTGACCATATTGAACGCCACTTGGGCAGGTGGTTTCGCAATTACGGCAGGTTAAGCAGCGATCCAGGTGCAGGCGGGTTTTTTCAGTGACCGCCTGACCCTCTGCGATTTGCTTGATCAGGTAGATTCGCCCGCGCGGGCCATCTAACTCGTCGCCTAATAACTGGTAAGTTGGGCAAGTAGCAGTGCAAAAACCGCAATGCACGCACTTTCCAAGAATGCGCGCAGCTTCATTGCCGTCGTGGGTATTAATGAACTGGGGAGCTAATTGGGTTTGCATATCAATGAATGAGTTAAGGAAGGCGACCGGTTGCAAAAACCCCGGATGGATCAAATGCCTTACGCAATTGGGTTTGCACAGCAGTCAGTGCTGCACTATGGGCCTGGTCGCTTAGAAGGGTGAAGCGCTGCTCTACACCATTGCTGCCATCGCGAAAGCAACTGGCATGACCGCCATGCTCAATTGCCTTTGCTTTGAGCTTGGCCAGGGTACTTGCATCGGCAGGACCATACCACCAGCGTTGTTGGCCATGCCATTCCAGAATGCGGTGCTGCGTGCCGCCTGAGGCGAGTTTAGAAAAATCGATTGAAGGACATGCTGCGGGCAGGGCTAGGCGATAGAGGGCATCAGCGGCGCCCACATCATGAAAACAATCTAACGTGTGTTCGCGTAAATCACGCCAAAATGTATCCGCAATCGCAGGGTCGAGCTCGGTAGCACCAAGGGTCGATTTCATGAGGACGGTAGCAGACTGCACTGCGGCAACTGCTCCCGCAAGGCGAATGGTGAGCTCGCCATCGGCATTGGCATCGCCCGAGCCGATCCAGCTACTCGCCGACAAGGGCAGGGGTTGACCTGCCCACTCGTTCAGTACCTTTAGGGCGCGCGCCTCAGAGATAAAACAGCGCAATGATGCGGTACCGGCTGGTTTAGGTAAGACCTTGACAGAGGCCTCCAATAGTAGAGCAAAGGTGCCTAAGGAGCCCGGCAACAGACGCGAGACGTCATAGCCAGCGACGTTTTTCATCACCTTACCGCCGAAAGACAAATCGTGCCCTTGCCCATCCATCAGACGTGTGCCCAATAGGTAGTCGCGCAAATTGCCAGCACTGATGCGCCCTGGGCCAGCAAGGCCAGCACCAATCGCACCGCCAAATGTCGCTTGTGCTCCAAAGTGGGGAGGCTCAAATGCCAGCATCTGATTTTTTTCAGCCAGCGCTGATTCGATCGTAGCTAATGGCGTTCCAGCGCGCGCTGTAATCACGAGTTCTTCTGGTTGGTAGTCTACGATCCCATGAAATCCCGCAGTCAGTAGCTTTGCATGTGCGTTGGGATTCCCGTACCAGGCCTTGGAGCCGCCGCCATGGATCGATAGCACCGACTTGGATGCGGCTGCGGCTTGAATTTGATCGCGAAACTGCTGAATCTGTACAACACTCATTAAAAACGCTCCAACTCAGGGTGCGGTAACTTGCCGCCGCTGATGCGCATGCGGCCGTACTCGGCGCAGCGGCTGAGGGTCGGAATAGCTTTGTCGGGATTAAGTAACTGGGCTGGGTCAAAGGCGCGTTTTACGCCCCAGAACAACTCCCGCTCATGCTCACCAAATTGCACGCACATCGAATTGATCTTTTCGATACCAACACCATGTTCGCCGGTAATGGTTCCGCCGAGTTCTACGCAGGCCTCTAGTATGTCAGTGCCAAATTCTTCAGCGCGATGCCACTCATCTGGATCAGCACCATTAAACAAAATGAGCGGATGCATATTGCCGTCGCCCGCATGGAATACATTTAAGCAGCCCAGTCGATATTTCTTTTCCATTTCCTGAATGCGGCGTAAGAGCGTAGCAATGTGGCGCCGCGGAATAGTCCCATCCATACAGTAGTAGTCTGCTGCAATCCGGCCTGCTGCTGGGAAAGCGTTCTTGCGACCACTCCAAAACGTTAGGCGCTCCGTTTCATTTTTAGAGACGCGAATGCCACTTGCTCCGGCTTTTTCTAATACCGCAGTCATGCGTCCAATTTCTTCAGCCACTTCCTCTGGCGTACCATCGGACTCACATAGCAAAATAGCAACGGCGTCTAAGTCGTAGCCAGCGTGCACAAACTCCTCGACTGCACGGGTAGTCGCTTTGTCCATCATCTCTAGACCAGCCGGAATAATGCCGGCGGCAATAATGGCTGCAACCGCATTGCCCCCTTTTTCGATGTCATCAAAACTGGCCATAATGACTTGGGCTAATTTGGGTTTTGGCACGAGTTTGACGGTCACTTCCGTAACGGCCGCCAACATACCTTCGCTACCCATCACGATGGCGAGTAAATCAAGTCCGGGCGCATCGGGCGCTAGACTCCCGAATTCGACAATTTCGCCACTCATTAAAACGCCACGGACGCGCAACACATTGTGGAGCGTTAGTCCGTACTTTAAGCAGTGAACGCCGCCGGAGTTTTCATTGACGTTGCCACCAATTGAGCAGGCAATTTGCGAGGATGGATCGGGGGCGTAGTACAAACCCAAATGGGCAACCGCCTCGGAGATTGCTAAATTACGCACGCCAGGCTGCACAATCGCAGTACGTGTAAATGGATTGATATCCACAATCTTTTTGAGCTTTGCGAGTGAGAGAACCAGACCTTGTGAAATGGGCATGGCTCCGCCCGATAAGCCGGTCCCAGCACCGCGAGGCACGACAGGGACATTCATGGCATGGCAGACTTGCAAAATACGCGATACCTGCGCCTCGTTTTCCGGCAAAGCAACCGCCAAAGGCATGCGTCGATAGGCCGCTAAACCATCACATTCATAGGGGATTGTGTCCTCGGGCTCCCATAAAAGGCCATCTTCAGCCAAGATGGGCCTGAGGGCTGAGACCAATTTGGCCTGCAAAGCCTGAATTTCTAAGAGATCGGGTGGAGGGGCGACAGTGTTCATCGTTCCATTTTAGCCATTTACCTATAATCAGTTCATGGGAAATCGACTTTCAAAAATTACAACACGAACCGGCGATGCCGGCATGACGGGTTTGGGCGATGGCAGCCGGGTTGAAAAGGACCATTTACGCATTTGCGCGATGGGCGACGTAGATGAGCTCAACTCCGAAATTGGGGTTTTGATGACCGAGGCCATCCCGGAATCGATTGCCAGTGAAATACAGACGCTCTTTTTGCGGGTGCAGCATGACTTATTTGATTTGGGTGGGGAGTTGTGTATACCCAATTACACCTTACTCAAAGCAGAGCAAGTGGCGCAGTTGGATGCTTGGCTAAAGCACTACAACGACACGCTCCCCCCTTTAACTGAATTTATTCTTCCAGGCGGGACTCGTGCTGCTGCGCAGGCCCATGTGTGTAGAACGGTTTGTCGTCGCGCCGAGCGATCGATCGTCAAGCTCGGTTGGCACGATACCTTGCACGACTCGCCGCGACAGTACGTGAATCGCTTATCGGATTTGCTGTTTGTTTTAGCGCGGATCTTCAATCGCGCTGCTGGTGGGCAGGATATTCTCTGGAAGAATCAGAATAAATCCGATTGATCCAGAGTGATCGCTGCCGGTTTAGCCGCGCCGACGTTTCTTAACGGCTTGCGCTAAGCGCTCTAAAACCCGTACAGAATCATCCCAATTGATGCAGGCATCGGTAATGCTCTTGCCGTATTCAAGGGCGCTAGCATCATCTTTTCCAGGAGTAAATTTTTGGGCGCCGCCGTTGAGGTGACTTTCAATCATGACACCAAAGATGTGGTGTGAGCCAGATTCAATTTGTTTTGCGATGTCATCGGCAACGGTAATTTGACGCTCGTGTTGTTTGCTGGAGTTGGCGTGCGATAAGTCAACCATGAGGCTAGCGGGCAGTTTTGCTGCCTCGAGTTCCTGACAAGCGGCAGTCACGAATTTCGCTTCGTAGTTTGGTTCTTTACCGCCGCGCAGAATGACATGGCAATCTTTGTTGCCGTTGGTTTCAACGATAGCAACTTGACCGTTCTTGTGCACCGATAAAAAGTGGTGCGCCCTGCGCGCTGCCTGAATTGCATCGGTGGCAATGCGGATATTGCCGTCCGTGCCGTTTTTAAATCCAATGGGGGCGGATAAACCAGAGGCGAGTTCGCGGTGAACTTGGCTCTCGGTGGTGCGAGCACCAATGGCTCCCCAGGAAATTAAATCGGCGATGTATTGCGGCGAGATGACATCTAAAAATTCGCTACCCGCAGGCATGCCCATGCGATTAATTTCCATTAACACCTGGCGTGCAATTCGCAGTCCTTCTTCGATGCGGAAACTTTCATCAAGATACGGGTCGTTAATTAAACCCTTCCAGCCAACGGTAGTGCGGGGTTTTTCAAAATAGACCCGCATGACGATTTCCAATTCACCCGAAAAGCGCTTGCGTTCGGCCAAGAGACGCTGGCAATACTCGAGCGCTGCACTAGGATCATGAATAGAGCACGGGCCAATGATGACTAAAAGTCGATCATCTTTGCCATGGATCAAGTTACGAATTTTGCTGCGCGTTTGGCTGATTAATTTTTCAATCGCTGTTCCAGCAATCGGAAAAAAACGAATCAAGTGTTCTGGCGGCGGCAATACCGTAATGTTGTGAATACGCTGGTCGTCGGTATCCGAGGTTTTATCCACGCTGGCATACCAGTTTTCGGGGGTGATGTTGGTTCGATTACTCATAGTCATATTTTAAGCTGATTAGGCCGTGCCCCCTACAGTCATGCCATCAATCCTTAGGGTTGGCTGGCCGACGCCTACTGGCACGCTCTGGCCCTCCTTGCCGCAAACGCCCACCCCACTGTCCAGTTTGAGGTCATTACCAATCATGGAGACCTGTTTTAAGGACTCTGGGCCGTTGCCAATAATCGTGGCGCCCTTAACGGGGTATTGAATTTTGCCGTTTTCCACCCAGTAGGCCTCCGATGCAGAAAAGACAAATTTCCCGCTGGTAATGTCCACCTGCCCGCCGCCAAAGTTGACCGCATACAGGCCGCGTTTGATGCTGGCCACGATTTCTTGAGGATCTTCTTTGCCGGCCAGCATGTAGGTATTGGTCATGCGTGGCATGGGTAAGGAGGCAAAACTCTCGCGCCGACCATTGCCCGTCGGCGGCATTTTCATGAGCCGGGCATTCAAAGTGTCTTGAATGTAGCCTTTCAGAATGCCATCCTCAATCAAGGTAGTGCATTGGGTTGGCGTGCCTTCGTCATCAATATTCAGGGAGCCACGTCGACCACTAAGGGTGCCATCGTCGACAACCGTAACTCCCTTGGCAGCCACCCGTTGGCCGATACGGCCTGCAAAAGCAGAGGACCCCTTGCGATTAAAGTCACCCTCGAGGCCATGACCAATGGCTTCGTGCAGTAACACACCGGGCCATCCTGGGCCCATAACAACGGTCATTGGACCGGCAGGAGCGGGGCGTGACTCTAAATTAAGTAGTGCGCTATCGACGGCTTCATCTACCCAGTGGTTCACTAGGTCGGATGTGAAATACCCGTAATCATGGCGCGCACCACCGCCTGCGGAACCTGATTCGCGACGCCCATTTTGTTCCGCAATCACATGCACCGAAACCCGTACAAGTGGCCTTATGTCGGCCGCAAGCAAGCCATTGGCCCGCATCACAAGCACCACATCAAATTCCCCGGCTAGGCTCGCCATCACCTGAATGATTCGGGGGTCCCGCGCTTTAGCGCGACGCTCAATTGCTTCAAGTAAGGCGATCTTGTCCGTTGGGCTTAAGGAGTCAAGTGGATTTAAGCCGGAGTACAAGGAGTTGGCGACCGGAGTCGATACGGTTCTGGCAAGGGCCTGCTTGCCACCCGCAGGGCCAATTACTCGGGTCGCTTTAGCTGACTTGAGTAGGGCAGGTAGATTGATTTCATCCGAATAGGCAAACGCGGTTTTGTCGCCATAAATTGCGCGCACACCAACGCCCTGGTCAATGCTGAAGCTACCGGATTTGACAATGCCCTCTTCCAGGCTCCAGCTTTCATTGCGTGTGTGCTGAAAATACACATCGGCATCATCCAGACGATGGGCGTACATCACCCCAAAAGTGTCATGCAAATCGGATTCGGTGAGGCCGCTGGGCTCAAGCAATATTGACTTTGCTATTTGTAGCAAGTCTTCCTGTTGTTTGGGTTTAGTCCAATCAGTCGGCATGTGAACATCATTCATAAATGCAGTGTCTTTCAAAAAAATCACATTGTGCGGTGGTGTAATGCAGGTAATTTAGAGCGTACCGCGTTTAACTGTTCTTTGCTGAGGATACCGTGCACCAATCCCTCGCCTTGATCTAGGGTAGCAACAACCTGGCCCCATGGGTCAATTAGCATCGTATTGCCCCAGGTGCGGCGCTGATTCTGATGAAGGCCTCCTTGGGCTGATGCCAAGACATAGCATTGGTTTTCAATGGCTCTGGCGCGCAATAAGATGTCCCAATGGTCTTTACCGGTGGTGTAGGTAAAGGCAGCTGGAATAAGGTGGCAATCCACTAATCCAATCGCACGATAAAGTTCGGGAAAGCGCAAGTCATAACAAATGCTCAAACCAAAGCGCCACTCTACCCCCGCAACTAAAACCGACACACTCCCAGGTTGATCGCCAGGCGCGATCGTTTCTGATTCTTGATAGCGCTCTTCATTTGTCTGAAATCCGAACAAATGGATTTTGTCGTAGCGTGCAATTTGTACACCATCTGGATCGAATACCAAAGTTGTGTTGAGCACCTTACTTGGATCGCTGCACTCCAGTGGAATGGTGCCGGCAACTAAAAAGATAGCATGCTGTTTTGCAAGGCTGGATAGGCGCTCTTGGATTGGGCCATGACCTAATTTTTCTCTAGCCCTAACCTTATCGGTATCGACCAAACCCATCAAGCAAAAGTATTCCGGTAGCAGAACAAGCCTGGCACCAGTTGCAGCAGCCTGAGCAACCCAATACGCCGCCCGATCAAGATTTTCTTGTAGCTGGGGTGTAGACACCATCTGAATCGAGCAAACACGCAGTTCTGACATATGCGAAATCAGTTAAAAGTGGGAATGCTTCAATCGTACTGCTTTACTTTAATTGGGGGTGGCGATTAAACCAGAACCAGTGAGAGACTCAACTGTATTTTGCTTGCTGGCGGGATTAGGGGCATTTGGACTGGGTGTACTTGGCTTAATCTGCTCTTTGAGTAGGCCCTTCGTCCGAATACCATCAAGCACTTTGGGATCCAAGGGCTGGCCCTGCTGATTGAGGGGAATAATTTCAGGATCTGTCCAGGAGCCTTGAACTAAATAATCGGACTGCATTGCCTTGTTGATTCGATTAGTTACTAGGTATTGACCAATTAAAGCACCTAGTCCAGCAATCGGATTAATCGCAAATACAGCCAAGGCGCCGGAGGTTGCATCAATACTAGGAAAAACCGTAATGCGTAAATCCTGATTTTCTTTGGGAGCATCAATAGAGCCTACTATGGCAACGCGGGCCTGATCGAGTTGCAGCAAAAAATTATCTGTTTTGGCAATTCCATTGTTGACTGCAAAATCACCTGTTATGGTTTTAAAGGCAGTCCCTTGGGATACCACCGTTCCAAGACTGCCTTGCAAGTCTAGGGTGGCAAAGCGCAAGAGACTTTGTAGGCTCAGCACGCTAAACAATTTAGCGGCAGTAGTGTCGACCTTTAAGAGGCGGCCTTTTTCGAGCGCAACATTGATCTTGCCGTTGAGGGTAGGAAGTTGGGGCTGAAATACTGAGCCATTCCAGGCTAATTTTCCGCTAATGTTACCGTCGCCACCTTCGATTGATTTGGGGTTACCCCAACGGGCTGCAATGGGGCCAAGATCGGCAATCGCCATCGTGATATCGATCTCAGCACGCTCTTTTTGGGTATCATCTTTTCCGCGCCATACCCCACTAATGGTGGTGGTGTCTTGCGGATTAGCAACCTGCAGATTATTAATAACCAAGGCATTGGGTAAGCGGCTTGCTTTAAGGCTTACCTTACCAAGAGACTTGTCACCATATTGAAAGTCATCGATGGCCACATTGATATTTTGTAATTCGCTTACCGATACCTGGAGTTGCTCTTGCTGTTTGGTCGCTGGATTAATGGTGGCGGCAGACTCCATTATTTCCGGAATACGCAGGGCGCTTAGCTTGCCGCTCAGTTGCCCCGCAATATCCATTTTTTTCTTCGCTTGCCACTGAATTTGCCCTGCCACCTGTGGTGATGTGATTTGCAACTGCAGTTGCGCGTCTTTTTTATTTGCGCTTAATTGCATATCAGACCAAAGGCGATTAAGTAGTATCAGTTTTTTTACTTGGGCAGTGATTTCTACCGGCGCATTACCATCGGCGTATTGTGATGGGGTGGGTTCGCCCCCTCTTTTGGTGGTCGCATCAATTGCTGGGCTTGGTTTTAAAAATCCATACCAGGCATCAAGATCAAGCTCGTTGGCATTGATCCCAAAAGCGACGCCATTCTGAGGCAGGGCGGCCGGCATGCCAATGCTGTAGGCTTGTCGTATTGGGGTTCCAGTAGCAGAACTGCCTTGCATAAAAATACGTTCACCAATTTGACCAGACCAACTAATGGCGCTGCCCCCACTTTTAGAATCCGCATTGCTTTTTAAACTCAGGCGACCATTAAGTGGTGTATTAATCTCTTTTTTTAATGGCTCTGGCGCATTCAAAGCAAATGAACTCAGATTGAAGCGGAGATTGCTATCGATATTGGATTTGTCTACACGGACCTGACCGTCATAACTAATCCTACCTGCCATTGCGTTCAACAAAGGCAAAAAGGCAGAATCACTGGTATTAATAAGGTGTTTTTTGAGTTCATTGGTATTAATACCGCCAGCAATCGTCAGTAGCTTTTCTGACCCTTTTGCTGACTGACTGGTCATTTTGAGCTCGCCACCCATGAGTTCAGCGCGGAGCGTTTCTGGCATCGGAAAGTCATCCTGTATTCGCAGGCTGCCTTTAGCATTAACCAGCGGCGGAAAGTCGGACCACTGTATTTGATTGCCAAATAAAGTTAAACGAATATCGAAATCGGGATCTTTTGATCCTGACAGCGGAATTGCTAACTCCACACTTAAATCTGCAGGGCCGCCGACACTTAGAAACTGCGCAACAGAGGGCCGCCTCTGCAGAATGGGTGTTGGTTTGATGTAGTCCAGCAACTCCTTCAGGTCGCCGCTAGCGGAGCCCGTTACTTTTAACTCTGAATTGGGAGCATTTATGTCATTGATCGTCGCTTGAATTGATTGCAACAGAACATTCTGGTAATTGGCCTTATCGACTTGTACTTTCACGGCCGACTCCTTCATCATTACTACGCCGCTGATATTAGAAAATGCTGGCCAGCTACCTTGGCTAACTGGAAGCGTTGGAACGGGATTAAAGGTCGTATTTTTAACGGGCAGATTCAGTGTGAATTCCCCTGGGTATTTAGCAGAGTAGGGAATTTGATTGGGATCCCCTTTAATCGATAAGTTGCCTTGTTGAATCTCGCCAGCAGCAAATGCCTTGCTAAGATAGGTACGCGCATCGCGAGCCATTTCTACTGGAAGATACCGATGCGCCTGGTTAAGTGTGGCGCGCTCAAATTGCATATTCAGGGTCAGTGAGTCGGTTTGCTTGGGGTCGCCAAAGAGGTAGTTCGCAGATAGGGATGCGCTGACATCAGGGTTGCTGAATGCAACATCCTTTCCACTGATTTGCCATTGCCCCTTTATCTTTTGCCAATCAATTCGGCCTTTTGCGGTCTCTAGCTTGAGTTTCGGATCTACTAAAAAGCCGCTGATATCGAGCTCGAGGTTGGGGGAATTCAATATCAGGCTACCTTGCTTTTCATTGGTCTCCAGTCGGCCCGTTAAGTTCGTCACGCTAGGTAAAACAGTGCGGGGGCCTAGAAAACGAAAGTTACTTAAGTCTGCCTTGATCGACAGGGCCAAATTGGCATTTGGTAACCAGGTTTTAGGTAAGGGTAGGACAGATGTTTTTTCAGACCACTGGATATCGACGTTTTCGAGCAGCCCACTTGCTTTTGAGCCTGCAATGATGCGATGCAGTTTGTTGGGGAGGGGTAGATTGAGCGCAAACAAGGTAGCGTCATCGACACTGATTCGGGGGGATGCAAATCCAAATTCCCGAATTTCTTCACCGGCTTTGGGCGGAGTCCAATAAAACGACATTGGGCTTAATTGCTTCAGGGGGGAGTTTTTAGGACTGCCAATATCCCGCCACGCTAATTTTTTGCTCGTCACGGATACTGCTTTTCCTTTAGAAGTTTCCTGAATTTCCGCCTCGAGTCGACCAAACTCTAAAAGATCGCGCTCCTGCTTTAATTGAATGCGTAAGTCATCCGCAAACAGCAAAGCATCGCCTCCATTTGGCATGCCCTTATTGAGGCTTACAAAACCACGCGACTCAAGAATGCCTTCAAGTATGGGCGGAGGCAGTTTAAAGTCGAGCGCCAAGCGATTGAGATCGAGCCCTTTAAAGTCCCAGGTAAATTGACCGCTCCAGTTGCGCCAATTGCCGGGCTCGCCTCCAAACCCGTGTTTAAAGTCTGCGCTCAAGCGCACTGGGCTTGGATTGCTGGGTAGATAAGCCACCAAGTCAATTAGGTGATCGCGAAGGCCATTGGAGATTACTAGGGATTCAATCCGAACATCGGTATCTAATTTTTTCTTCTCTCGGTCCCGCCAGTGAATCACTGCATTGTTTAGTCGAATCGCATTTTGTGCCAACAACCAATCACTACCCGCGTGACCACTTTCATTTGGATCAATCGCGATACCAGCAATCGAAATAATTCCGGCCTGACTGCGCTCAGCCGTGAGCTCGGCATTGCTGATGGTTAGCTTTTCAAAATACGGAGCAAGGTGATAAAAGGACAGCAGACTTAGCTCACCAGATAGAGATTGAATGGCAAGGGCAGGCGTATTTTTATTGCTAGCGCTGACAGTACCTACCCCCTGCGTATAAAAACGCAATCCATCGATCTCAAATTCAGGACGTAGGCCATCCCAGGTGACACGCACATCATCCATCGTGACCGTAACGCCCAGTCGGGATCCTATGAGCTTTTCTAGAGTCGGTTTGGATTTTTCAATCTGCGGCCAAACTAGATAGCGAACTCCAAAATGCAATGCAACGGCAAGTACAGTGATAGCGCCCATTACCTTAAGAAGGCGGACCAGCCAACGCGACCAATGCGGTCGCGCGACGCTGCTTTTCAAGCTGCGTAGCAAGGGGCCAAGGGAAGGGTGTCGAAACATAAACCCTATTATCCGTCACCCCACTCAAGAATAGCTATGATTCGGTATGGCCTCGCCTCATCAACCAATCGATTTTTTACAGCGGCATTCTGTATTTGCTAGCCGCTGGTTGCGCGCTCGTCCCGATTGGACCTCTTGGCTTTTAGAGCATCAAGCTCAGCCGGTCAATTTGGCTACGATTAAGGCCCTGCTTGAGCCAGCGCAGGATATCGCTGCCGAGCCAGAATTGGACGAAGGTAGGCTCATGACGGAGTTACGCCTGGCCCGCCAGAAATTAATGCTGTTTTTGGGTTTGCGTGATCTGAGTGGGCAAGCGCCGTTGGCCGAGGTTACTGAATCACTGAGTTTGTTTGCTGAGCAATCCGTCGCAATCGCCTTGGAGGCGATCCGCGCCGACTTAAGGATTCGCTTTGGTATTCCGTGGTCTGCAGAAGGCAATTTCGAGGTGCCGCTGATGGTGGTGGGAATGGGTAAGCTCGGTGGCTATGAGTTGAACCTGTCGTCAGACATCGATTTAATTTTTCTCTATGAGCATGAGGGCGACACCCAAGGCGGTGAAAAAAGCCTTTCGAATCACGAGTGGTTGACCCGGATGGGTAAACGCTTAATTAAGATCATTTCGGAGCATGATGCCAATGGTTTTGTCTTTCGGGTAGACATGCGCTTGCGGCCGAATGGCGACTCTGGCCCTCTAGTCTGCAGCTTGGATATGCTCGAGGTGTATCTGACAGTACAAGGTCGCGAGTGGGAGCGTTATGCCTGGATTAAAGGGCGACTGATTTATCCGCTGGCAGGTTCAGCCGACCATGCGCGCTGCGAAAAAGAATTGGATCAACTCATCCGCCCGTTTGTTTATCGACGCCACTTGGACTATGGCGTGATTGCGGCGATTCGGGATTTGCATACGCAGATACAGCGCGAGGCAGAAAAACGCAGCGCCAATCGCCACGGTAGGTCACACGATATCAAGCTCGGACGTGGCGGTATTCGTGAAATTGAATTTTTAGCGCAAATGTTTCAATTGATGCGGGGCGGCACAGACCCACGCTTTCGCATCAGACCAACTTTGCAGGTATTGCAGTTATTGGCCCAACAGAATCTGTTGCCAGAAGATGAGGTGCATGATTTAACAGAGGCCTATATTTTTCTGCGTCGCCTCGAGCACCGCATTCAGTTATGGGAGGATCAGCAAACCCACTATTTTCCTGAAGAGATGGAGTTTCGGGCGCGTTTAGCAGAGGCCATGGCTGGACTAGAAGGACAATCTGAGGCGCCATTATCGGCATTCCTAGAAGAGCTGACTCGCCTGCAAGATCGGGTTGCGCGCTTATTTGAAAAAGCCTTTGTGCTGGACGATAAAACACGCCTCGATACCGAATCGGTTGCATCCGATTGGCAACCCAATCGCAACCGCTATCCAGAAGCCTGTCAGCGTTGGCAGACTTGGCTAGAAAGCTCAAAACAGCGCAGCTTGCCAGAAAAAAGCCGACACATCTTTAATAACTTGATTTGCAAGGCGGCAGAGCAGTTAGAGCAAGACACGATTAGCGCTGCTTTAGCAGACCAAACCTTATTGCGCTTTTTTGATTTATTAGAAGCGATTGCGCGGCGTAGCGCATACCTTTCCATTTTGGCGGAGTACCCCAGTGCTCTGCATAACATTTTGGCTTTATTGCAAGCTTCTCAATGGGGCGCAAGCTACTTAAGTCGCCACCCCCATTTGCTGGATTATCTCCTCGCTACCCGTTCCGAATCGGAACTCGTGAATCACCCCGATGCCTATTGGAAGGGTATTAAGGCCGATTTAGATATGCGCCTCGATGATGCTCTAGCCGATGGCGATGGGGCAGCCGAGCACGCCATGGATATTTTGCGGGTGACCCACCATACCGAAACATTTATTACGCTATTGGCCGATTTGGGAATAGGCATTGCTAAGCCATTGAGTGTTGAGTCTGTAAGCGATCGCCTATCTGCTTTAGCGGATTTAATTCTGCAGGCGAGCTTTGAGCGAATTTGGCCGAGCGTAGCCAAGAAATTTGATTTAGATCCATCTCTCCCATCGTTTGCAGTAATTGCGTACGGTAAATTGGGTGGTAAGGAATTGGGATATGCATCTGATTTGGACTTGGTTTTTCTATACGACCAAACTGAGGCCGAGGCGAGCGCAGTTCAATTTCCAGCGCAAGAGGTTTTTTCATTGCTGGCCAAGCGGATGATTAATTGGTTGACGACGCACACTGCTGCAGGCACCCTCTTTGAAATTGATACCCGCTTGAGGCCCAATGGCTCCGCAGGCTTTTTGGTCACGAGTCTCGATTCATTTCGCAAGTACCAATTTCGGGAAGGCGATAATGCGGCCTGGGTGTGGGAGCATCAGGCCTTAACCCGCGCCCGCTTTGCTGCCGGCAATATCCAGGTAGCACCGCAGTTTGACGCCATTCGATCCGATGTTTTAAGTCAGGCGCGTGACGTTGCTGCCTTGCGTTTAGAGATTCTGGGTATGCGTCGCAAAGTACATGCTGGACACCCTAACCCCAGTAATCAATTTGACCTAAAGCATGATGCGGGCGGTATGGTTGATATTGAGTTCATCGTGCAATTTCTGATATTGGCTTACGCATACCAGCATCCTGCGTTGATTGGTAATTTGGGCAATATCGCATTGTTGGGTATTGCCTCGAGCGCAGGATTGATTTCGGATTCATCCGCCATTGCAGTAGCTGATGCGTATCGTCTGCTGCGCGAACAGCAGCACCGACTGCGCTTAGATGGGGCTGAAAAAACCCG
>CAMEXM010000017.1 GCA_945947155.1 Polynucleobacter meluiroseus
TACACCACTCAATAATGTGCTGAGCTCATCCGCTGAAATTTTTGGATTGTTTGCCAACACTGCCACATCCGGCATTTCCGACAGCCGTGCTAGTTCGGTAAGCTGAGCCAAAGAGGAGCTTAGCTCTGCAGGTTTAACGCTTGAAAAAAGCGCCTCAGCGTAAGGGCGTGCAATGGTAGCTAAATCAGCCATATTAAAGCTCTGCCTTGAGTTGGTCTAGCAAGGCGGCGTGGGCTTTTGGGTCCACTTCGCGGCGCAAAATTTGCTCGGCTCCACGCACTGCTAAGTTTGCAACTTCGACTCGTAACACATCGCGAGCCCGGGATACTTGCTGTTCTGCGTCTTGTTTTGCTTGATTAATAATTCGTGCCGCTTCTGCCTGTGCATTGCTACGAATCTCATCCGCGCTCAGCAATGCGCGCTTTTCTGCTTCAGCTACGCGCTGTCCGCCCTCTTGGCGAGCGCGCACTAACTCTTCCTCGGCCAGCTTTGATGCGGAGGCAAGATCAGCCTTGCCACGTTCAGCGGCTGCCAAGCCTTCTGCAACTTTGGTGGCGCGCTCGTCTAAAGCCTTTACTAATGGGGGCCACACAAAGCGTGCAACTACCCACCATAAAATGAAAAAGACGATCATTTGCGCGAATAGGGTTGCGTTCAGATTCACGGTATTCCTTTCGGTATTGTTGAGAGCATGCGGACAACACAGCGTTGCCCGCGTCAGAACAATTACTTAATAACGGCCAACAATGGATTTGCGAACGCAAACAGCATTGCAACACCAACGCCGATCAAGAAGGCAGCATCAATCAGGCCAGCCAACAAGAACATTTTGGTTTGCAGTTCATTCATCAGCTCAGGCTGACGTGCTGCGCCCTCAATAAATTTT
Organism: Polynucleobacter meluiroseus; assembly: GCA_945947155.1. Taxonomy (GTDB): domain Bacteria; phylum Pseudomonadota; class Gammaproteobacteria; order Burkholderiales; family Burkholderiaceae; genus Polynucleobacter; species Polynucleobacter meluiroseus_G. The sequence continues at coordinate 887 of CAMEXM010000017.1, forward strand.
CCGCCCATAAGGCCAATGCCTAGACATGCACCAAGCGCGCCCAAACCAATGATGAGGCCGATGCCGATTGCAGTTAAACCCTGAATATTTGCTAAAAATTCTTGCATGATGACTCCTAAGTAATAAAAGTGGTAATAAAAATAAAACGGTTAATGGTGGCTATGTGCTTGGCCGATGTAGACCAAAGTTAACATCATAAAAATAAACGCCTGCAACAAAATAACGAGAATGTGAAATATTGCCCAGGCAGATCCTGCAATGACATGCCCCACAAGACCAAGCACACTCAAGTCGAGACTAAAGGTCCAAATACTGCCCAGCAAGGCGATGAGCAAGAAAATTAGCTCGCCCGCATACATATTGCCGAACAACCGCATACCTAAGGAAACCCCTTTGGCGATGTATTCGATGATGTTTAGAATCAGGTTGAATGGGGCCAAGTACCACTTTGCTCCAAATGGCGCTGATAGGAGCTCGTGCACAAATCCTCCCAAGCCCTTTACCTTGAAGCTGTAGTAAAAAACCAGCAACAAAACCGCGAAGGACATGCCTAATGTCGCATTCAAATCGGTTGTGGGGACCAACTTATGGTGCGGTACATGCAAACCTAAATTCTCAAGAAAGTGGTTCACGCCCACCACCCAATCTACCGGCACAAGATCCAGTGTGTTCAACAAAATGATCCAGCAGAATACAAACAGTGCAAGGGGAGCAATATAGCTCCGGTCACCGTGAACAATGCTTTTCGATTGCGTTTCGACCATTTCGACTAGCAATTCAATTAATGCCTGAAAGCGCCCGGGCACTCCAGGGCTTGCTCGCCGTGCGGCAAGGAGTAAAAATCCAACCGTCAGCAGACCCATAGCAAGGGTCCAAAAAATAGTGTCTAAGTTAATAACACTGAAATCAATAATGGAGGCTTGGGGCCCCCCAATATTGTTTAAATTTTGCAAATGCTCTGCAATGTACGCTGTGGGCGTTAAAGGCTCGTTAGGAGCTCCATTTACTGCAGTTGCCATCGTAAGCAATCCTTTTTCACAAAATGCTAATTAACGCCTAAACAGCCCCAGAAGATAACATTTGAGCGTGACAATATAAGTCAGCAACAACGGTATCCATTTTAATTCTGCGTAATTAAACGCCAACCAAATAAACATTGCGATTGTAGCGGTAATTTTTATTACTTCACCAGAAACAAGCGCTGACAAAAAACCGCCAGAGGTAAGGCGCTGAGCGCCTCTTGCAATTTCTAAGCGGAGCAAAAATAGTGTGGCAGGCAAAACGCCAATTAACCCGCCTAGAAAGGCCGAGTAAGTATAAACGCCAATACGTCCGTCGTCCCAAAAAACGCAACTAATGAGCGCGCCCACGATGGTCGCCAGCATTTGACCGACTACTACCCCCCATGGCAATGTCAACCTACTTTTGCCTGCGCTAGTTTGCAATAGCGCTTGCATCTCTTCGCTGCTATAGACCCGATAGGGCTCTTCTGGCTCCTTCCAAGGATCATCGGCCTTCGGTTGATTGGTTGGCGCTTTCAAATAGATCCCTTAACTTATCCGGTGTTTACGTTTCAATACCCAGTTTTTTTAAAAGGGCATCTAGTTCATCTGCCTTACTGAAACGAATCCGCAGCTCTCCGCCTTTACCTTTGAGCTTAAATTCGGCACTAAGGCCGATTAAGTCTGAAATATCTCGTGATAAGCGCTGCAAATCTGGATCTGCCGCGCGCGCATCGGCTGCTTTTTTGGACTTCTTCGCGCCCATCTGCCCGCCTGCCTTTGCAAGCACTGCTGACAGGCGCTCGGCCTCCCGCACCGAAAGCCCTTGGGCCATGATTTTTTGCGCCAACGCAACCTGACTCGCTCCCGGCAGGGGGAGTAGGGCGCGCGCATGGCCCATATCAATATCGCCGGCCAATAACATAGCCTGTACTGGCTTTGCCAGCTGGCTAAGGCGCAATAAGTTGCTGATGGCGCTTCTTGATTTGCCTACGGACTTTGCGGCCTGTTCGTGGGTAAAGCCAAACTCTTCAATCAGGCGCGCCAGTCCCTGGGACTCCTCTAGGGGATTTAAGTCCTCGCGCTGCATGTTTTCGATGAGCGCCATTGCTGCCGCTCCCTTATCGTCTGCCAAGGACACCAGGACTGGAACCTCAGTAAGTCCAGCTAGGTTGGCAGCCCTAAAGCGGCGCTCGCCGGCAATAATTTCGTACTTACCTGCGGAAATTGCGCGCACCAAGAGGGGTTGCATGATGCCTTGTTCGCGAATGCTTTCAGCCAATTCTTGTAGCGGGCCTGAGTCCATTTTTTGGCGGGGCTGGTATTTGCCAGCCTGCAGTGCGCTAAGGGGTAGGCTAGTTATGGCAACGCTATCTTGGGCCGGCTTTGATTTTTCGCCCAGCAAGGCCTCAAGGCCCCGGCCAAGGCCTTTTTTCTTCATTGTGCTCATGGTCTTTGATCAATCACATTTGTTGAATTCGTTGAATCATTTCCGCGCCAAAGTCCAAATACGCTTTGGCGCCACGGGATGTCTTATCAAAGGAAACCCCTGGCAAACCATACGATGGCGCCTCTGCTAAACGGACATTGCGTGGAATGATTGTTTTAAATACTTTGTCGCCAAAGTGTTCCAGCAATTGCTCCGACACCTGTTGCTGTAAGCTCATACGCGGATCAAACATCACCCGCAACAGGCCAATAATCATCAAATCTGGATTGAGGTTGGCGTGCACTTGTTTGATGGTGTTCACTAAGTCCGATAAGCCTTCTAGGGCAAAGTACTCACACTGCATCGGAACAATAACGCCATTCGCTGCGCATAGGCCATTGAGCGTCAGCAAGGAGAGTGCGGGCGGGCAGTCAATCAATATGAAGTCATACTCGGCACCCACCAAAGCAAGCGCAGCCTTTAGGCGTAGCTCGCGCTCATCAAGATCAACCAACTCGATTTCTGCGCCCGCTAAATCGCGGTTTGCTGGCAGCACATCATAACCAGCGCTCTCACACCGCTGCACAGACCCCGCTACCGTTGCCTGACCAATCAACACCTGATACACGCTCATGACAAGCTCTGCTTTTTCAATGCCAGAGCCCATGGTTGCATTGCCTTGTGGATCCAAATCAACCAACAGTACCCGCTGCTTATGCCCTGCCAAACCAGCGGCCAGGTTCACTGCTGTCGTGGTTTTTCCAACGCCGCCTTTTTGATTTGCAATGCAGAATATTTTGGCCATGGGTTTTTATTTGCCTTTACGTTGTGATTTTCGCATGGGGCGTAAAGACCAAAAGTCGCCGCTCCGCCGTGCTGTTGGGAATCAATACAAAGCGGTCTGTCAAAAGCCGCCAGCGCTTGGTCGATACGGTTGCCAACTCCTCATCCGCACGCTTTGCCTTCATAGCAAAAACCAGGCCGCCTGGTTTCAAGAATGGCTCTGCCAAGTCTAAAAAACGATCTAGGCTTGTAAATGCCCTGGAAATAACTGCATCGTACTTGCCTGGCTCTTGGCTTGCAACGTGCTCCACGCGATCGCTGTAAATCGATGCATTACTGAGGCCAAGCTTGCCTTTTACGTTTTGCAAAAAGGCCGTTTTCTTGCGAACCGCCTCAATCAGGCTAATGCTCCAATTGGGCTGTGCAATTGCAATGGGTATTGCGGGCAAACCCCCGCCAGATCCAAGGTCTGCTATGCGCACGTGCGTTAGCGGTAAAAATTCACGCATTATTGGTAAAATTGCAATAGAATCAATGAGATGCAGATCAATGCTGGCTTGCTCGCCCTCGACCGAGGTTAGGTTATGCACGCGATTCCAGCGCTCAAGCTCTTGCAAGAACACATTTAAATCGGCCAATTGTTTCTGCGATAAGGCCAAACCAAGCTCAGCAACCCCAAACTCAAGACCTGCCTGCTTCACACTGACTCCTGGGATTTGCCAATGCCCCGCTTTAAATGGACCAACAATAAAGAAATGGCCGCTGGAGTGACCCCCGATATGCGTGCGGCCTGCCCCAACGTTTCTGGTTTTTGCGCGTCTAATTTCTGCTGAACTTCTTTAGATAGGCCCCGAACCAAGCTGTAATCCAAGAATTCCGGTAGTGGATGGCCCTCATTAAACTCTTGGCGGGCGATTTCCAGGGCCTGCCGATCAATGTAGCCCGCATATTTAATCGAGATCTCAACCTGATCCTGGATTTGCTGGTTTAAGTTTGAGTCCGCATCGAGCTGGGGTACAGAGCCCGCATAGGCCTCAGATAGCATTGCGTAGGTAACTGTGGGCCGCTTTAAAATCTCGGCTAAGCTGGCCTCATGGGACAGCCCTTGTCCTAAAAGCCTCGCCAAAGATTGGGCGGAAGCATGCTTTGGGCTCACCCAAGCCTCCTTGAGCCGCATTGTTTCACGTGAAACAGCGTCCCTTTTCTTACAAAAGAATGTCCAGCGCGCGTCATCCACCAAGCCAAGGGACCTTCCGATCTCAGTTAGGCGCAAGTCCGCATTGTCTTCTCTCAGGCTAAGCCGATACTCGGCCCGGCTTGTAAACATCCGATAAGGCTCTTGCACACCCCGAGTAATGAGGTCATCTACCAAAACCCCGATATAGGACTCGCTGCGTTTGGGCACCCAGGGCGAGCCGCCCTTAGCGGCAAGTCCGGCATTCATTCCAGCAAGCAAGCCTTGGGCTGCAGCCTCCTCATACCCGGTTGTGCCATTGATTTGGCCGGCAAAATAAAGCCCCTCAATGGCCTTGGTTTCTAAGCTATGCCGCAGTTGGCGCGGGTCAAAAAAATCATATTCAATGGCATAGCCAGGGCGCACGATGGTGGCATTTTCGAGGCCCCGAATGCTGCGCACCAAATCCCACTGCACATCAAAAGGCAGGCTGGTTGAAATTCCATTGGGGTAGTACTCGTTTGTTGTCAGGCCCTCAGGCTCTAGATATATCTGGTGGCTATTTTTTGAGGCAAAACGATGAATTTTGTCTTCAATGGAGGGGCAATAGCGCGGCCCAACGCCCTCAATAACGCCGGTATACATGGGTGAGCGGTCTAGGCCGCCACGAATAATCTCATGGGTTACTTCGTTCGTGTGGGTAATCCAGCAGGGAACCTGCCTTGGGTGTTGCTCGGGCCGCCCCAAATAAGAAAAACAGGGGATGGGATCCAGATCCCCCGGCTGCTCTAGCATCACTGAAAAATCGATGCTTCTACCATCTATTCGTGGGGGGGTACCTGTTTTTAGGCGCCCTTGTGACAAAGCAAGCTCCTTTAGCCGCGCTGAGAGAGTCAGGGCGGCGGGATCACCGGCGCGGCCGCCTGAATGGCTATTCAATCCGACGTGAATCTTGCCATCCAAAAATGTACCCGCCGTTAAAACAACGCGGCCAGCGGCAAACTCAAGACCGGATTGGGTGCGAACTCCAACTACGGCATTGCCCACAACAAGAAAGTCATCCACGGCAGCTTGAAATAGGCTCAAATTGGCCTGATTTTCAAGCCTACGGCGGATTGCTGCTTTATATAGAATGCGATCGCCCTGGGCCCGCGTTGCCCTAACTGCAGGGCCTTTGCTGGCATTCAATATACGAAACTGAATACCCGCCTCATCGGTGGCAGCGGCCATTGCGCCGCCCAGTGCGTCGATTTCTTTTACTAAATGACCCTTACCAATGCCCCCAATCGAGGGGTTGCAGCTCATTGCACCAAGCGTCTCTATGCTGTGGGTAAGAAGCAGGGTGTCGCAACCTATACGTGCAGAAGCCAGCGCCGCCTCGGTGCCAGCGTGTCCACCACCAACCACAATCACATCAAATTTTTTAGAATACCGCATGGTTTGCCTCAATAAGGGCAATTATCATATCATTTTGCCCTGTTTCACGTGAAACAAAGGCAGACTAGTTTATACGAAAAAAGCCCTAAACAATTGATTTAATTAAGAAAAATAGGCATCCCAGGCCGACTTTAAAATTAAAACAGAAACAAAAATCAGGAATGCCTTCCGCACGAAGCTGCTGCCATGCTTAATTGCGAGGCGGCTACCAAAGTGACTGCCGGCGATGTTTGCAGCCATCATTGCAAAGCCAAGGGCCCAGCTAATTTTGCCCAGGCCGCCCAACATAACAATCGACGCCAAATTTGTCGCCACATTAACCAGCTTTGTGGCGGCAGACGCATGCAGAAAATCAAATTGAAAAAAGCGTACAAAGCCGAATAACAGGAAGCTTCCTGTGCCCGGTCCAAAAAACCCGTCGTAGAAGCCCACCACCAAACCCAAACCAACCCCCTTTAGCTGCAACAAGCGGCTATGAGCTGCGGGCTGATGGTCTTGACCAAGCGAAGGTTGAAAAAACGTATAGATCAATAGAAAAAATAAGAGGAAGGGAAGGGCCTTGCGCAAGGGCTCGGCGGGAAACACACTGACCGCATTGGCGCCGAAAAGCGCGCCTACAAAGCCCGCAATAATCGCCGGAACAATCAGCGCCCAAGGTAGGCGCACGTAGCGCAAGTATTTGCGAGCTGCATTGATGGTGCCGCCAATAGCAGACACTTTGTTGGTACCGAGCAGGGTAGCCGGATGAACTTCGGGATAAGCAGCAAAAAGGGTGGGCACTTGAATTAGGCCGCCACCGCCCGCAACCGCATCGACCAGGCCCGCAAAAAAGGAGGCCGCCAATAATAGGGGCCACAAATACAAGGAAAATTCAATGGCCGTTTCAAGCAAGGCAACAACCCGCACGCTCAAACAGTCGCAACCAAGCCTTACCGCGCAAGGAACGCTTTCAATGCGCTGCGCGCAGTTTCATCAAGCACATCCAGGGGGATGCGGGCTGAGCCCTGAACAATCATCATCGCGTAAGGCTTTGCCAATGCAGAGGCTTCGACGCACAACTGAAAGGCCTCGCCCGATGCAGGGGATTGATTGCGCCAATAATTAATCGCCGCCTCTAATTCTTGAATGGACACAAACATGATGACGCCGTCTTACTTATCGCGCTTGGCAAGCATGGTACCTCTGCAGCGCTTGGCACCGCAACGGCATTCGTAATCTTTTTTCATTTGTTTTGTGACGCGGCCTTCGACATCCAGCGAGTAGTCGTAAAACAATTCCTCTCCAGGATCTAAGTCACGCTTAGCAAAAATAAATACGCGCGGCATATCTTCGTATGAGCCTTCTTGCGCTTCGCAATTTGGTTTGCAAGAGTGGTTAATCCAGCGGGCTGCATTACCACCACGATTGGCATCAATGACGCGGCCACTTTCCAAAGAAAAATAGAAGGTGTGATTTGGCTCTTCTGGGTTATGTGGATGGCGACGTTCCGCCTCCTTCCAGCTAATGCGTTCACCCTCGTATTCAATTAAGACAGTGCCTTTTTTAATGGCAGCCTTTGCAAATACGCCCTTGCCATGAATAGGGGAGGAGCGCACTACAATAGCGGCGCGATTCACCTTGGGCAGCTTCAACTTCTTTTTTTTCATGCGTTACACATCAAGGTTGCGGGCAATCAATGCGTTCTTTTCAATAAAGGCGCGACGCGGGTCAACCTCATCGCCCATTAGGGTGGTGAACACCTGATCTGCCACAATCGCATCTTCAATTTGTACACGCAATAAGGTGCGGGTTGTGGTGTCCATGGTGGTCTCCCATAGCTGCTGAGGGTTCATTTCGCCCAAGCCCTTGTAACGCTGACGGCTGACGACGCGTTCGGCCTCAGCCAGCAACCACGCAAATGCAGCGCGGAAGTCAGCAACCACCTGCTCCTTCTGTGATTTTTCAGGGTCCCCACGGCGCACGCGCGAACCAGGTAGAACTTTTCCACTAAGAGCGCGGGCAGCCACAGTCAGGCTCTGATAATCATCACCATGAATGAAGTCTGAACTAATCGCAGATAATTTTAGGTTTCCGTGAATCCGGCGTGACAAGAGAAGACGGAAACGCTCGGTACGATCTTCTTTTTGGACAATCACCTCAGGCGCAAGCGCGAGGGAGCTTAGGCTTTCTTTAAGGGCAACACGCAGTAGCTCTGCAGATTCTTGGGCGGCCGCCTCGGTATCTAGATTAAGGGGAATGCCGGCGGCAATCGCTCGCAAAGCGTCTTCATCCATGGTTCGTGACAGCCGATCCACAACGGCCTGTATGACTTGATAGTTTCTGGCTAACTCATCTAGGGCCGGCCCCTGTATTAACTCACCACCAGGTGTCTGAATGGAGGCGGACTCCAAAGCAATCTTCAAGAGCAATTGATTTAATTCGGAATCATCTTTAATGTACTGCTCGTTTTTGCCAAACTTCACCTTGTAGAGCGGGGGTTGAGCAATATAAATGTGACCGCGCTCAATCAACTCCGGCATCTGGCGATAAAAGAAGGTCAACAATAAAGTGCGTATATGGCTACCGTCAACGTCCGCATCGGTCATGATGATAATGCGGTGATAGCGCAATTTATCCGCCTTGTATTCTTCAACGCCAATTCCAGTGCCGAGCACGGTGATTAAAGTCACAACCTCTTGGCTAGCGAGCATTTTATCGAAGCGCGCTTTTTCGACGTTCAGAATCTTCCCTTTTAAAGGAAGAATGGCTTGGAAACGGCGATCGCGCCCCTGTTTTGCAGATCCGCCCGCAGAATCGCCCTCCACTATAAATAATTCTGATTTCTCTGGATTTTTTTCTTGGCAGTCTGCTAACTTGCCCGGCAAGCCTAACCCATCGAGAACACCCTTGCGGCGCGTCATGTCGCGCGCCTTGCGAGCGGCCTCACGAGCGCGCGCAGCGTCAACTATCTTCCCACAGAGTATTTTGGCGTCTTGTGGGCGCTCTTGAAGATATGCACTCAAGGCTTCGGCCACAATTTCTTCTACTGGGCCACGAACCTCACTGGATACCAATTTATCTTTGGTTTGGCTAGAAAATTTAGGCTCTGGAACCTTAACCGACAAAACACAAGTAAGGCCCTCGCGCATATCGTCACCCGATATCTCGACCTTGGCTTTTTTTGCAACCTCGTGCTCATCAATGTATTTGTTGATCACGCGCGTCATTGCGGCACGCAAACCAGTTAAATGAGTGCCACCATCGCGCTGTGGAATGTTGTTCGTAAAACACAACACTTGTTCACTAAAGCTGTCATTCCACTGCATGGATACTTCAGCGGTAATTTGTCCACCGAGATCCGATGGACGATTTCCTTCAGCGTAAAAGATGTTGGGGTGCAAAACGTTCTTAGTTTGATTGATGTACTCAACAAACCCCTTCACGCCACCAGAATACGCAAAATCCTCTTCCTGGCCAGAACGTTGATCAATTAAACGAATGTGAACGCCATTATTTAAAAACGAAAGCTCACGAATGCGCTTAACTAAAATTTCATAGTGGAACTCCACTTTTCCAAAAATCGTTTCGTCAGCCAAGAAATGAACTTCGGTGCCCGTTTTTTCGGTATCTCCGGTTACGGATATAGGGGATGTGGCTACGCCTTGAGCTTGTTCTAGGTTGCGATTTTGAATGACGCCGCGTGCAAACTCCATGTAATGGACTTTTCCGTCGCGCCGTATGGTTAACTTCAACCACTTCGAGAGTGCGTTAACGCAACTTACGCCAACGCCGTGTAAGCCACCTGACACCTTATAGCTGTTTTGATCAAACTTACCACCTGCGTGCAACTCCGTCATTACAATTTCAGCTGCACTGCGCTTTGGATCATGCTTGTCGTCGAACTTCACGCCAGTCGGAACGCCGCGCCCGTTGTCGACAATAGAAATGGAGTTATCGGTTTGTATCACCACTGTAATTTCAGTGCAATACCCAGCAAGCGCCTCATCAATAGAGTTGTCAAGAACCTCAAACACCAGGTGGTGAAGACCGGTTCCATCGGACGTGTCGCCAATATACATTCCCGGACGCTTTCGAACCGCTTCTAAGCCCTCCAGAATTTGAATGGATGATGCCCCGTATTGCTCTGCTGCCTTTATATCTTCAGTCATATTTTTCTAATTTAAATGCGCATTGGCATTACAACGTACTTAAAGTCCTCGGAGGCAGGCAGGGTAATCACAGCGCTGCTGTTTGCATCACCTAAACTAATTTGAATACTCTCCACTTTGACGTTTGCGAGGACATCAAGCAGATAGCTCACGTTGAAGCCAATTTCAACCGAATCACCCGTGTACTCGGTTTCAATATCCTCTTGAGCCTCTTCCTGTTCGGCATTGGTGGATTGAATCGTGATGCGATTGGGTGATAAGGAAAAGCGAACGCCCTTAAATTTGTCAGTTGTCAAAATAGCAGCTCTTTGTAGCGCTGCTTGGAGTGTTTCACGAGTAACAACTAGTGTATTTTTGTGGCCCTTTGGAATAACCCGTTGGAAATCAGGGAACTTGCCCTCTACCAACTTAGAGATGAGCTCAACATCACCAAAACTAAACTTAATTTGATTGGAGGACAGACTCACATCCAGGTCGGCATCAGTATCGTCTAATAAGTGTTGGCACTCTAAAATTGTTTTCCGAGGAATTATAATTTCTTGATGGCCACCACTTCCAACAACCGGTTGTGCCAATTCAACTCGACTATAGGCCAATCGATGCCCGTCTGTAGCAACCGCAACAACCTCTTTACCATCAATAACCAATAACATGCCATTAAGATAGTAGCGAATGTCCTGTTGCGCCATCGCAAAATGCACTTGACTAATTAATTGCTTAAATGCCTTTTGGGGCATTTTCCAGCTTGCCGTCACCTCACCTACAGCCTGCATTACTGGGAACTCAGTAGCGGATAGGGTTTGAAGGGTGAAGCGACTTTTTCCGCTCTGCACCACCAATTTTGAATCTTTTAAGTTTAACGATACGGGGCCCTCAGGCAGCGCTCGCAGAATGTCTAACAATTTACGAGCCGCAACCGTAGTTGTCGCATCCGAGTCGCCAACCCCAAAATTTGCACTGGTTGCTATTTGAATTTCGATGTCGGTAGAAACAAACGAAACGCGCTCTCCTGTTTTTTTAAACAATAGATTGGCCAGGATAGGAAGGGTGTGTCGACGCTCAACAATGCCGCTTACGATTTGAAGTGGTTTTAATAAACTATCGCGCGATGTATTTATAAGTTGCATTGCTTTTAAATCCTTGTATATGTCTAACTAGTAATAGTAATAAGCCTCAAAAAAACGGTGGATAACCCATTAAAGACTTACACAACAACCACTTATATCTAAAAAAACCTGTGCACAATCTTGGTATAAGCTAAGGACAGATTTGGGATAACCTTTTCAACCAACCCTATTTTTGCATAACAGCGATGTTTTCCCCAATTTATGCACATGAAATTTGCTCGGTTACACACAGACTCATCCACAGGGTTATCCACAAACCATTTAGGCCTTCAGCGTCTGCTCAATCACATGAATTTCGTGGTTTAGCTGGCTATCGTGGGAGCGCTCTTCTGTAATTTTACGGACCGCATGTAAAACGGTGGTGTGATCCCGCCCGCCAAACAACTCACCAATCTCTGGAAGGCTTTTTTGGGTCAATTCTTTTGCCATAAACATGGCAATTTGCCGGGGCCTAGCAATGTTGGCGGGCCTGCGCTTGGAGTACATGTCCGCTACCTTTATGTTGTAAAAATCGGCTACGGACTTTTGAATGTTTTCAACTGAAATTTGGCGGTTTTGAATTGACAGCAGGTCTTTCAGGGCCGCGCGGGCAACATCAATGGTTACGTCGCGCCCATGAAAGCGCACAAAAGCCAATATCTTTCGCAGCGCACCCTCTAGTTCGCGCACATTTGAGCGAAGGTGTTTGGCTACAAAAAAAGCAACGTCTTCTGACATTGGTATGCCCTCAGCCGCGGCCTTTTTCATCAAAATAGCTACGCGCATCTCCAGTTCGGGCGGCTCGATTGCCACTGTGAGGCCAGAATCAAAACGTGAAATAAGGCGTTCATCGATGCCCGCCATCTCTTTGGGGTAGGTATCACTAGTAATGATGACTTGTGAACGATTGCCCAAAAGGGCCTCAAACGCATAAAAAAACTCTTCTTGCGTCCGCGATTTGCCGCTAAAAAACTGTATGTCATCGATCAGCAAAAGGTCAAGGGAGTGGTAATACCGCTTAAAACGATCAAACGCCTTTTGCTGATATGCCCTTACAACGTCCGACACATATTGCTCAGCATGGATGTAGCGAATGCGGGCATTGGGGCTTTCTTTTAATAGATGATTGCCAATAGCATGAATTAAGTGAGTTTTACCTAAGCCAACACCCCCATACAAAAACATAGGGTTGTATGAGGTGCCTGGGTTGTGTGCCACCTGAATGGAGGCTGCGCGCGCCAATTGATTTGCTTTACCTGTAACAAAGGTTTCAAAGGTCAACATGGGATTTAATTTTGAGTGATCTTCCAACTCAAAGGCGGGCGGCTCGCCTAGATCAACCTCAGGCGCGACTTGCAAATAAGCAGAAGGCGCGGCATTTGCTTCTTGGGGTTTGCCTGAGAGGTGTGTGGCCGAGGCGCTGCCGGTTGATGTGGGGCCGCCATCATCCAACACAAACATCAAGGTAAAAGGCCTGCCAAAATAGCCATGAGCAAGCTCCTGAAGTCGATCGGAAAACGTTTTTTTCGTCCAATCTAACTTAAAACGGTTTGGAGCGGATATTGTAAGCAAACACTCACTCTCATCAAGGCCATATAACTTTAAAGGTTGTATCCAAGTCTTGAACTGTTGCGGCGAAAGTTCGCGCAGCAAGGTGGCAATGGCGTGATCCCAAAAGCCCAGCGGGCTTAAGGAAGAAAGGGAGGCGTTATTTTCTAGATTACTCATTTTCGGAGGGTTGATTGTAGCGATTTTCTAAAGTTATCCACAAGCCATTGATAGGTGTAAAACCTGTGGATAAGTTGTGGCCAAACGATAAAAAACCATATAAATCAAACAACAAAGAAAAAAATAGAAAATAAAATAAGGGAAAAACCCAATAAAGGTACAACTTAGGTTGACCTTTTGGGCGCCACAAAGGAAAATACTTGGCTTTCCCGAGGTCAAACATGAAAAGAACATATCAACCATCCGTAACCCGCCGCAAACGCACCCACGGATTTCGTGTGCGCATGAAAACACGTGGTGGCCGCACCGTTTTAAATGCACGTCGTGCCAAAGGCCGTAAACGCCTAGCAGTGTAAAGTCGCTCGCTTGAATAGCGCACGCATATCCGAATTACTTAAAACAAATCCCAAAACATCAAAAAACTGGGGTTTGTATTTGGGGTCACGCAGTCAAGGCATGGATGGCGCCCTGGGAATAACTGTTGCCAAAAAATTGGCCAAAAGAGCGGTTGATCGAAACAAACTCAAACGCTTCATACGAGAAAGCACGCGCCAACCGCATAGCACCATATTAGAGACCCACGATATTGTTGTTCGACTTAAAAAACCAATTGGCCAAACAACGCGGGGACGATTGCGCTCTATGGAATTTTGCGCCCTAAAAGAGCAATTAGTGGAGTTAATTTAAGTGCAGATCATTAACCGCGCAGCAATAGCAATGATCCGTATCTACCAGATAGCCCTGAGCCCATTTTTTGGTACTCAATGCAAATACGAACCAAGCTGTTCCCAATACGCATGCGATTGTTTTAAAGCCCACGGCAGCGCTAAAAGCGCCAGACTGATTGTCTGGCGGCTATTGCGATGCAACCCTTGGAGTCATGGTGGCTATGACCCAGCAATTAACCCACGCAAGATAAAAGAATAAATACATGGATACGAAAAGAACCATCCTCTGGGCCGTTTTCTCAATCGCAGGACTGCTCCTTTACAACAACTGGTTGGCATACGAGGGCAAAACACCGCTATTTGGACCTCAAAGCATGAGCAAGCAAGAAAGCGCGCCCATTAGCGATGAAAAGAAGAGTGACGTCCCGGTACCAACAGCAACCAGCGCCAACACCGCACCAGTGCTTGCGCCAAAAGCAATTCCAGCAAGCATGGCACAACTGGCAAACAAAGAGCGATTCACTTTACAAAACGACATGCTGGCAATTGAGGTCAGTGCAGACGGTGCAAATGTAGTTAGCGCAACCTTGTTAAAAGAGCTGGAAATTGACAAGAAACCAATGCAACTGATGCAGGTAACCCCCGGCCACCAGTATTTTGCGCGCTCGGGATTAATTGCCGCAGGCAACGCAGAGCTCCCAAATCACACCAGTGAGTTCAAGTTACAAAGCAGCGGCAAAGATGGGTCAGGACGCCCCTTCTTGGTAGTTGCCAGTGAGCGCAATGGCGTAATCCTTGAAAAAACTTTTATTTTAAATCTTGGTAGTTATGTGATTGATGTGATGCACCGCGTAACTAAAAATAATGCGGCAGTAGGCCCGCTGGTTTTATACACCGAATTAGTACGCGATGGAAGCAAGCTAGAGGAGAGTCAGTTCTACAGCACGTTTACAGGCCCGGCAGTTTATACCGACAAAGAGAAATTTAATAAGCTTGAATTTACCGACATTGAAAAAAATAAAATTACCATACCAAAACAGGTGCCTGCTGGAGATCCTGCATGGGTGGCGATGGTGCAGCACTATTACGCGAGCGCATGGATACCTAGCGACAAATTAAACCGCGATATTTATGCTGGAAAAATCGACACCAATGTGTATCGCGTTGGCATTCAAACTCCCCTCGAAAATATTGCAGTAGGTAAAACAACCGTTGAAACCGCGCGTTTATTTGTAGGGCCGCAACAGGAAAGCACGCTAGAGGCAATAGCGCCCGGATTGGAACTGCTTAAAGATTATGGGTATTTAACCATTCTTGCAAAGCCGATATTTTGGACTCTGGAGCGTATTTATGAATACGTGAACAATTGGGGTTGGTCAATTGTTATATTGACTTTCTTGATTAAGCTCTTGTTCTACCCGCTATCTGCCGCAAGTTATAAGTCAATGGCGCGCATGAAAGAGGTGCAGCCACGCGTGATGGCAATGCGAGAGGCCAACAATGGCAACCCGCAAAAAATGAATCAAGAAATGATGGCCTTATATAAAAAGGAAAAGATTAATCCCCTTGGTGGTTGTTTGCCAATGTTGATCCAGATACCTGTATTTATTTCCTTGTATTGGGTTTTGTTGTCGTCGGTTGAAATTCGCAACGCACCTTGGATTCTTTGGATTCATGATTTGGCCGTGCCAGACCCCTATTACATTTTGCCGGTCATTATGGCGGTATCCATGTGGGTTCAAACTAAATTGAACCCAACTCCACCAGACCCAATTCAGGCAAAAGTGATGCTCTATATGCCAATCATTTTTTCCGTTATGTTCTTTTTCTTCCCGGCCGGATTAGTTTTGTACTGGGTGGTAAACAACATATTGTCGATTGCGCAGCAGTGGCAGATCAACAAGATGATTATTAAACGAGCAATGTAAAACTGCATTCAATTTCACTATGTTAACAATGGGGCCTGCATCCAGAAAAATCCCCATTGTTGCTATCGCTACCGCGCCTGGCAAAGCCGGGGTAGGGGTTGTTCGTATCAGTGGCGAAGGCTTGCAGGAACTTGCCATTGCCATTACTAATAAACGTCTGCAGCCCCGCAAAGCCACTCTAGTTGATCTGCGCAACCAAGACGGGCAAATCATTGATTCATGCCTTGCAATTTACTTTTTAGGGCCCCATTCATTTACGGGCGAAGATGTACTAGAGCTACAGTGCCACGGCGGGCCCCAACTTCTGGATTTGGTTGTGCGGCGCTGCCTGCAGCTCGGCTATAGTGCCGGTCTGGCGATAGCCGAGCCAGGCGAATTCTCCCTGCGCGCTTTTTTAAATGGAAAAATTGATTTAGCCCAAGCAGAGGCCATTGCTGATTTAATCGATGCGCAATCACACGCCGCCGTTATGGGTGCGGCACGATCCCTGCAGGGCGCATTCTCAGAAGATATTCATCGTATAGTACAGGCCCTAACGCAACTGCGCATTTTGGTGGAGTCCACCCTTGATTTTCCGGAAGAAGAAATTGAATTTTTAGAAAATGCCCATGCGCGCCAACAATTGACGGAAATTCAAGAACACCTCCAGCGTTTACTTGCTACGGCTAAACAAGGGCAAATATTACGAGATGGCGTGCAGTTGGTGCTGGTGGGCGCGCCCAATGTAGGCAAAAGCTCTTTGTTAAATTGCCTGGCTGGTGAAGAAATTGCAATTGTTACTGCCGTCCCCGGAACAACGCGGGACAGAGTAAAACTAAGCATCACGCTCGATGGCGTACCGCTACATATTATTGATACCGCCGGCCTACGGCAGACCGATGATGAGGTCGAGGCAATGGGGATCGAACGCACTTGGGCTTCGATACGCACAGCCGATTTGCTTCTGTTTATTGAGGCCCCGGGAGCGGCTTCGGCGGAGGAGCCACTTTCTGCAGAAGTGACAGCAGCACTGCCTGTTGGCTGCACGGTCTTGCGCTTAGTTAATAAAGCAGATCTACTTAGCGCGGCTGAGAAAGCCACAGGCTCCGAACCGCTTTACGTCTCTGCCAAAACGGGCGCCGGTATTGCAGAGTTAAAAAATGCGATCTTGTCCCGCATTGGCTGGCGGGCAGGCCAAGAAGATGTTCTCATTTCCCGTCAACGCCACATCGACTGTTTAATGCATGCCGAAGCAGCATTAAACAAGGCCGGCCTCTATGCGCTCCAAGGCAATCGCGCACTGGAACTGTTCGCTGAAGAGCTCCGTTTGGCACAAGAGCAGCTTGGCCAAATTACTGGCCGCCTATTGCCAGACGATTTGCTTGGAAAAATATTTAGCCAATTTTGCATCGGAAAATAACAGCGACATTGCCCATTCTTTTTCCCGGGCATTTCTTCTTCTACCAGCAAAAACAAGAGCTTGCAGCTTCTCGGGGGATGAAAAACGCTTACAGGAAAATGCTAAAATCATTAAAACAAAGATATTAAAAATGCGAGGGCTTTACATGAACCAACCATTAACGCACGATGCTATTTCAGTTGCCGCACCAGAATATGTGAAAAACCAAAAACTCATTCAATGGGTTGCCGAAGTTGCTACGCTAACCAAGCCGGACAACATTCATTGGTGCGATGGTTCGCAAGCCGAATATGATCGACTATGCGATCTAATGGTGGCTGCTGGCTCATTCAAACGCCTAAATCCAGCCAAGCGTAAAAATTCATTTCTGGCAATATCCGACCCCCAAGATGTCGCCCGCGTAGAAGACCGAACCTTTATTTGCTCAGAGCACAAGGATGATGCGGGCCCCACTAATAATTGGGTCGCTCCCGACGAAATGCGCGCAACACTGAAGCCTTTGTTTGCGGGCTGCATGCGCGGCAGAACGATGTATGTGGTTCCCTTTTCAATGGGCCCCATTGGCTCACCGATCGCACACATTGGTGTAGAGCTATCGGACAGTCCCTATGTGGCCATCAACATGCGCATCATGACCCGCATGGGGCGCGCTGTCATTGATCAGCTCGGCAGTAGCGGCAATTTTGTACCATGTATTCACACGGTAGGTAAGCCCTTAGAGGCGGGTGAAAAAGATGTTGTCTGGCCCAACAACCCAACCAAATACATTGTTCATTACCCTGAGACCCGGGAAATCTGGTCTTTTGGTTCGGGTTATGGCGGAAATGCGTTGTTGGGTAAGAAGTGCTTTGCATTGCGTATTGCATCTACCATGGGACGAGACCAAGGCTGGTTTGCAGAGCACATGCTCATTCTTGGCGTTACTTCGCCACAAGGAAAGAAATACCACATCGCAGCTGCATTTCCTTCGGCGTGTGGCAAAACCAACTTCTCCATGATGATTCCGCCAAAAGGATTTGAGGGCTGGAAAGTGACAACCATCGGCGACGATATCGCCTGGATTAAGCCACGCAAAGATGCTGCGACCGGCAAGATGCGTTTTTATGCAATCAACCCAGAGTCGGGTTACTTTGGTGTTGCACCAGGCACCAACCGCAAAACAAACCCCAATTGCATAGACTCACTTAACCAAGACGTTATCTTTACCAACGTAGCGCTAACAGATGACGGCGATGTGTGGTGGGAGGGTTTGACCGAAACGCCACCAGCCCATTTAATTGACTGGCAAGGAAAGGACTGGACTCCGGCAGACGGAGCAGCCGGAAGAAAAGCGGCCCATCCCAATTCGCGCTTCACCATGGCGGCAACCAATAATCCGGCCGTTGATCCTAATTGGAATGATCCTGACGGCGTGCCCATTGACGCCTTCTTGTTCGGTGGTCGCCGCTCTACCACCGTACCGTTGGTGAGTGAAGCCCGAGACTGGGAAGAGGGCGTTTATATGGCCGCGACGATGGGCTCGGAAACCACCGCCGCCATCACGGGCCAAGTCGGCGTCGTGCGCCGCGACCCGTTTGCAATGCTCGCGTTTGCAGGCTACAACATGAGCGATTATTTTCAGCATTGGCTAAGTCTTGGCAAAAAATTAATGGCGTCGGGCGCCGAACTGCCGAAAATTTATTGCGTCAACTGGTTCCGCAAAGACGAAACCGGCCGATTTGTGTGGCCTGGCTTTGGTGAAAACATGCGCGTATTGGCTTGGATTCTTGAACGCGTGGACGGCAAAGCAAATGGCAAAGAAACCATTTTTGGTGTCTGCCCTGAGTACAAAGACCTTCATTGGGATGGCCTTGATTTTTCAGCCGAGCAATTCAATCACGTCATGTCGGTAAGCAAGTCAGACTGGCAGGCAGAAGTGCAGTTGCATTCCGAGCTATTTGAGCAGCTAAAGCACCGCTTGCCAGCCGAACTCTTGGCAACGCGCAGCAAAATTGAGCAACGCATAGGAAGCTAATTCCTGATTGTCATATGATCGCCCCCCAGCACCATGGCATCGTGGTGATTGGGGCCGGCATTGCAGGCGCAAGCATTGCGCAAGAAATCATTTCTCGGGGTCACGCAGTATGCGTTGTCGAGGCCGAGAGTGACCTTGCTACAGCCTGCTCAAGCCATGCCTATGCCATTGCGCATCCCCACATCACTCGGGGTTCGGCAAAGTTACTGCAATTAACCCGCATTGCATTTGAACTGGCATTAGCGCGTTGGGGCGATCAATGGGTACACCGCGGCGCACTACAACCCTTAAAAAATGGCGTTGATTTTGATCGTGATGCTATGGCTCTGCAATTAAATGAGCTTGGCCTAAGATCTGAAATAGCGCTCCCCGTTTCTGCAGAAGAAGCAAGTCAATTGGCGGGGGTAGCTCGAGCGGGTGTTTGGTTTGCGAATGCTGGAATGCTAAGCCTAGAAAAAACCGCAAAACAACTATTGCATCCTTGCGCGCAGTTAACGCAGATCAATCAGATGAAGATAGACTTCTTGGTGCGAGAAGGCAATCACTGGCTGTTGACCGATGCGTCTAAAAAAATTACTATACGCGCAGATAAGGTCATTGTTGCTGCTGGTTTGGCCTCCAAAAAAATAATGAGCAGTGTCCAAATCAAGTTACCACTCAAACCGGTGCGCGGTCAGCTGAGTTTTTTTAAAATTAGACCAAATAGCAACTGGGCGGCCCGCTTACCTCGCGCCATTATCTGTGGTGACGGTTACTGCATTCCGGCGAGTCAATTAGAAAATGGCGATATGCGCTGGATTGTGGGCTCGAGCTTTGATGAAAACGAAACCGACAACCATCCCCGCCACGAAAGTGATCGCTTTAACCAAGAACAGGCTGCTGGCCTACTCAACTACGCTGAAGGCGACCAAAGCGAGCTAATGCCAGACGGACAGTTTGTTGGCATTCGTTGCGTTGCAGGAGATCGACTGCCCATCATCGGCGCATTGCCGCAGCAACCCGGCATCTTCGTGGCTACTGCCCTTGGATCACGCGGCATTTTGTGGTCTGCATTGGCAGCAAAGTTAATTGCAGATCAGGTTTTGGCGGGTGACTTTGCTTTACTAACGCGTTTGGGCTTTACCTCTGCCTTGGCTGCAGCACTCGCGCCCGACCGTTTTTTGGCAGGTGCCGTGCCGCCTGCTTTAGGTGCTTTCGCTTCAAATTCAAATCCAATTTTGCCGCCATCGCCAAGGGCCAGATAGGCCTTAAAGCCGCGCCCGGTGCGATTGGACTTAAAGTTGGTTAACAAATCAGTTTTGCCGGTAGTCAGCAACTTCTGGACTTGTTCCGTCGATATCTCTTGCTGCAACACGACCTTGCCGGTTTTGAAATCACAGGTTTTGCTTGGCCCCGTATTGCGTTCACAAACATAGCGCATGCCATCTTCATAGATTGCACCAGAACATTTTGGGCAAACACCCAAGGCGGTGCGACCAGTAAAGTCGATGGCTTCCGTTTCATCATCTCCGGTGTTGCCGAAATCGAACTCCAATTTAAAGCCAGCGTTGGGATAGTCTTTATCGTCTTCCGGAATTTCAGTCAGTTGAATAATGGCTGTAAACGGGCGGCCAATCTTGCTACGAAATCCCTGCAAGGGTCCGATGGTTTTGTCGCGCAACAGCATCTCGACTTCATCGTATTCAAATGCCCGCCCACCCGGCGTTTTACTAATCGTAAAGCCACATTTCTCGCAAGCAAAGCGCCGGTAATTTTCTTTGACCGACCCTTTGCAATGCGGACAGGGGGTAGTGAGGGTGGCGTAGTCACCCGGAATGGTATCGCTGTCATATTCTTTGGCGCGCTTCACGATGCGCTGAGTCATCTGCGCTATTTCCTGCATAAATGCATCGCGCTTCATCTTTCCTTGCTCAATAAGCGAGAGCTTGTTTTCCCAATTGCCAGTGAGGTCGGGGCGCGTCAACTCTTCCACGTCTAGACCACGCAACAGGGTCATGAGCTGAAATGCTTTGGCGGTTGGTATCAGCTCCCTCGCCTCGCGCACCATGTATTTTTCTGCTAGAAGCCCCTCAATGATGGCGGCGCGAGTTGCGGGAGTGCCAAGACCCTTTTCGGCCATCGCTTCACGCATATCGTCATCATCAACCCACTTGCCAGCACTTTCCATGGCCGAGAGCAGGGTTGCTTCGCTATAGCGGGCTGGCGGTTTTGTTTTTAAAGCAACTGCCTCAATGGTGTCGCTTTGTACTGTTTCATTTTCTTGTACGGCAACCAGTTCGTCGTCTGCTTGGTTGCTGCGGCCATAGACGGCCAGCCAACCAGGGTGAATTAAGACGCGCCCTTCGGTTTTAAAGTGGTGCCCCGAACATTCCGTTATGCGCGTGGTGACGCGGAACTCCGCTGCAGGAAAAAACACAGCCAAGAATCGACGCACAACCAAATCGTAGAGTTTTTGCTCCGGCTCGCTGAGGGTTTTAGGTGACTCCAGCGTTGGAATAATGGCGAAGTGGTCGGATATTTTGGAGTTATCAAAAATCCGCTTATTGGGTTTGATCCAGCCATACCCTTTTGTTTTTACTGCGCTATCTTTACCATCGCCCTTTAATATCGCGTTGGCATGCAGACGATATTCATTGGAATTGGCGGCTAGATTTTCAACGGTCTGCTTGACGGTTTCCAAATAGTCCTCTGGTAGCGCCCTTGAATCGGTTCTTGGGTAGGTGAGTACCTTGTGGCGTTCGTATAGGGCTTGAGCAAGCCCCAAGGTATTTTTTGCAGAAAAACCAAAACGCGCGTTTGCCTCGCGCTGTAGGCTAGTTAAATCAAATAACTGGGGCGCTAGTTGTGTTGCTGGTTTTGCCTCTTCACGTACGGTAGCCTTTTTGGTGCGGCATGCCGCCACAATGCTGTTGGCGGCGGCCTCACTCCACAGTCGGCTCTCACGCAAATCTGGTTCTGCGGCATCTTTCTTAAACTTCGGATCAAACCAACGGCCCTCGTAAACACCGGCTGAAGCCAGAAAATCAGCCTTAACCTCCCAGTAATCTTTAGAAATAAATTTACGAATGAGCTCTTCCCGCTCGACCACAATCGATAGGGTTGGGGTTTGTACGCGCCCCACCGTCGTCAAAAAGAAGCCGCCACTTTTGCTATTAAAGGCGGTCATGGCGCGGGTGCCGTTGATGCCCACCAACCAGTCGGCCTCGGAGCGGCAGCGGGCAGCATCCGCTAGGGGCTGCATGTCCGTATCGGAGCGCAGCGCACCAAACCCCTCGCGGATGGCGTTGGGCGTCATTGATTGCAGCCATAGGCGCTTGATTGGTTGACTTGCCTTGGCGTGTTGTGCGATCAATCGAAAAATGAGCTCACCCTCGCGACCCGCATCACATGCGTTGACTAGTTCGGCGACGTCTTTGCGCTTAATGAGTTTTTGTAACACCTTGAGTCGCGATTCAGTTTTTATAATTGGCCGCAAGTCAAAATGGGGAGGAACCACAGGTAAATTAGCAAACGACCATTTTCCGCGTTTGACGTCATATTCCTCGGGGGCAGCAATTTCCAAAAGGTGACCCACAGCCGAAGAAACTACAAACTGGTCGTTTTCAAAGTAATCATCGAATTTAGTAAAGCCGCCTAGGGCCTTGGCAATGTCACTGGCAACCGACGGCTTTTCTGCAATGATCAGTGTTTTAGGCGTGCTGCCTGCAGTCGATTTGGATGCGGTTTTGATAGTTGCTTTAGCCACGCGTGAACCTAAATTAAGTACAGATTAGTCAAATTAAAGCCATCGATGCGGCGCTGATTTGCGGCGCACTTCCTTTTTTATTATTAACCGATAAATCAAGAGTTGTCCAAAATGCCCACTTTCCGCTGTATTTACAGCTGATTTACAGCGTTTTTGTCTGGCGGGATCCACTACAAATTAGGGCCCTGGGGTAGTTCAGCCAAAATATCCCCCAAGGTATGGACTAGTTTGGCCCCATTTTGAATTAAGCTGTGGCACCCTTCCGAGTAGCCGCCAAGGATCGAGCCGGGCACCGCAAAAACCTCTCGACCCAGCTCTGCGGCTAGGCGTGCGGTGATGAGCGATCCCGATTGCTTGCTCGCCTCCACGACCACTACGCCTAGAGCAAGGGCGGCAATCAGGCGGTTGCGCCTCGGGAAATGAAACGGCCGTGGGCCTATCCCAGGAGGGAATTCTGATATGAGTAGGCCGGAATGGGCCACGGCCTCTGCGAGCGCAAGGTGTTCATAGGGGTAGACGCGATCAAGCCCAGTGCCACAAATAGCGCTGGTTTTGCCGAGGGGCGATTTCAGGGCCGCGCGGTGTGCTGCCCCATCAATGCCCCGCGCCAAGCCAGAAACGATCAAAAACCCAGCCTCTACAAGCCCTTTTGACAGCTCGGACGCAATATACAGGCCTTGAAGGCTAGCATTGCGTGATCCCACAACGGCTATGGCTGGCCGTTGAAATAAAGCAGTATCACCGCATATATATAGAGGACTAGGCGGGTCATTTAAATCGAGCAGGCGTTTTGGATAGCCCGGTGAGTCGGGGTAAAGTAATTGCATGGGGGGTGGTTTCGCATAAACCAATTTTTGAGCACAGGCTTTTGTTTGCCAATCAGCCCAGCCTGATTAGTCTGTAAGATAATTCCTATATGACTTTGTTAAACGTTATCCACTACCCCGACCCTCGATTGCACAAGGTAGCAAAGCCCGTTGCCGTGGTGGATGGGCGTGTGCGCAAGATCGTTGCCGATATGGCGGAGACGATGTACGAGGCCCCCGGCATTGGTCTGGCCGCGACCCAGGTGGATATTCATGAGCGCATCATCGTGATTGACGTATCAGAGGAACAAAACCAACTGATGGTCTTCATCAACCCAGAGCTCGTTTGGGCAAGTGAGGAGAAAAAAGCATGGCGCGAAGGATGCTTGTCGGTGCCAGAGTTCTTCGATGAAGTGGAGCGACCCGATCAAATTCGGGTAAAGGCGTTGGACGTTAACGGTAAGCCATTTGAAATCAAGGCAGACGGCCTGCTTTCAGTTTGCTTGCAACACGAAATGGATCACTTGCTTGGAAAGGTCTTTGTTGAATACCTCTCTTTTCTAAAGCGCAATCGCATCTCCCTCAAAATGAAAAAGCGTGCCAAAGAGTTGGTAGGCCGGCACTGAGAGAGCGCCCATGATGAGGGTCATTTTTGCTGGCACCCCGAATTTTGCGGCGCATGCTTTAGCGGCGATTGAGGCGGCGGGCCATACGATTGTATTGGTGCTGACCCAACCTGATCGGCGTGCCGGCCGAGGAATGCATTTACAAGCCAGCCCCGTCAAGGAATTTGCGTTGGGCAAGGGCATCCCGCTGCTACAACCCACATCCCTCAACATCAGTAGCCTTAACGAGATAAAAAGAGCCGAAGCAATCTCAACTCTGAACGTCATCAGCCAAATACAGTTTGATGCCATGGTGGTGGTTGCCTATGGGCTGATCGTTCCGCAGGCAATATTGGACTTGGCTGAGCAGTCTGGACGGCATGGCGCATTTAACATTCATGGTTCACTATTGCCGCGTTGGCGCGGCGCCGCACCGATTCAGCGGGCAATTGCTGCGGGGGATGAGCGTACTGGTATCACCATTATGCAAATGGATGCGGGGCTGGACACCGGCGACATGGTGATAAGCGAAGCGATCAATGTCCGACCGGATGAGACCAGCAGCAGTTTGCACTACCGCCTTGCCGATTTAGGCGCTAGGCTGATGGTGCGCTGTCTGGCGATGCTTGATGCGCAAGAAGAAACGCCGCGTACGCCCCAGAGTGAAGAGGGGGTATGTTACGCCGAGAAAATACAAAAAGCCGAGGCTGAAATTGATTGGTCTCAAACCGCAATCACCATTGATCGCCTGATTCGGGCATTTAATCCCTTTCCTGTTGCCAGCTCTACGCTGAGTGGTCAAAACCTAAAGTTTTGGCGTGCTCGCCCTTTATCGAAGGTGCTAGCAGACCAATACCAAGGAAACCATCGCCCTGGGTCGATTGTGGGCAAAAGTAAAGATGGATTTGTGGTGTCGTGTAAGGACGGCGCATTAGAGGTGTTGGAGATACAAAAGCCAGGCGGTAGACGTACGTCCGCAGCGCAATGGATTCAATCAGAAAAGCCAGCGGGCGCATTGCAATTTACTAAGGCGACCACCTAAGCTGTGAATAAAAAAAAGAGGATGCATGGGCGATCACGCACAATAGGCAATCCTGAATTGCCTTGCGCTTGGCCATTGGCAGTGAGCGCATGGTGATGACGTCAAAAGCACAGCCCCAAAATCTGCCCTTATCGCAGGCGATCACGATTGCGGCACAAGCCATTGGCGAAGTCACATCGGGAAGGTCCTTGACCCAGGTTTTAGAAGAGCTAGAGCCACAAGAGCGACCTATCGTTCAAAGTATTACGTTTGATACCTTTCGTCGCTGGACGCGTTCGCACGCGCTGATAAAGGAGTTCGTGCCAAAGCCACCAAGCAAGCCAGTGGAGCACGTCTTGGCGGTAGCAATTACACTTTTGCTGGATCGCACTGTTGTGGCCAAAAAAGGCTATGCAACCCATACCATCGTCAATGAGTCCGTAAGCGCATGCGGCCAATATGATGAAACGTTGTATGCCAAGGGTTTGATGAATGCAGTGCTGCGAAAAGTGAGCGCTGCCTTGGATGCCCAGGGCGCAAAACGACCAGACCATAACAGCATTGGTGAGTCGTACTTTCCGCCCTGGTGGATTGCTAATCTGAAAAAAAATTACCCGAAGGCGTGGCAATCCATTTGTTTACAACAATCACTGCGCCCACCACTAACCCTGCGCGTCAATCGGCGCTTAATTTCCCGTGCCGATTACGCCGCCGTGTTACAGGCCGCACAGATCGAGGCCGAACCAATAGAGCAGGTTGCCAATACCCTACTGGATGCTGCCTTGGTAATTAAAGAACCGATACCCGTTGCGAGCATCCCGGGATTTTTTGATGGGCTGGTTTCAGTTCAGGATGCGGGAGCACAGCTTGCGGCTACACTCCTTCGTCCGATGACAGGCGAGCGCGTTCTTGACATGTGTGCTGCACCCGGGGGCAAAGCTGCCCATTTGCTGGAGTGTGCAGATATCGATCTAGTGGCAATTGACGTAGATCGAGAGCGATTAAAGCGCGTGAGTGAGACCTTCGGTCGCTTAAAGTTGAGCGCATCGCCCGGACAAACAGTCGAATGCATTGCCGCCGATGCTGCGTCGCTCGCCTGGTGGGATAAAAAACCCTTTGACAAAGTACTGATTGATGCGCCGTGCTCTGCTTCCGGAATCGTGAGTCGGCATCCCGACATTCCTTTTTTGCGCCGTGCAGATGACATAGCCGAGTTGCAAGTACGCCAGCGTACTTTATTGGAGGCCGGTTGGCGCGTGCTGAAGGAAGGCGGATTGCTACTCTACATCACCTGCTCTATTTTTCCAGAAGAGGGCAAAGACCAGGCAGAATGGTTTATGGCGGGACACCAGAATGCGTTACGATTAGACGCACCCGGACAAATACTGCCTGGCCACCTGCACGACGGCTTTTACTATGCTCTCTTTAAAAAGAATGGGCCATGACCCAGCGGCTTAAGCAACTCCTTCTATCGGCAATTGTGCTGATGGGCCTTGTGCTGGCCCCAGCCGTAAATGCAGAAGGCATTAAGGTCAAGTTTTTTGAGCTTGAGCGCGTAGAGTCTGAGTGGTTTTTAAATGCAGCTTTTCAGATTGAGCTATCACCCGGGCTCGAGGATGCAATTCAAAAAGGGGTGGTGCTGCACTTTCAGACCGAATTTGAGTTAACCCGATCAAGGTGGTATTGGTTTGATGAGCGACCCGTTTTGGCATTGCGTCAAACCAGGCTTTCTTATCAGCCCTTAACGAAGCAGTTCCGCATTGCCTCAGGCGGCCTTACCTTCACCGCGCAAACCATTGCAGAGGCATTGCAGGTCGTTGGGAGCATAGGCGGCTGGCGCGTGATTGATGGACCAGCCATCGACCCCAGCAAGCCTTATTCGGCAGCGCTACGCATGAGCCTTGATTTGAGTAAGCTACCCAAGCCATTTCAAGTCAACGCGCTTAATAACAAAACATGGAATGTGTCTAGCGATTGGACCCGCTTTACGTTTACGCCAGATGCGCAATCTGTATTAAAGCGCCAAGAGTGAGCATCTTAAAATGAGCTTGTTTCGTTTCGATAGGCCCGCCTGGAAGCGCCGCGCGCTTCCAATAGCAACGGCCGCCACGGGCATTTTTGCGCTTGCTTTGCTGGTACTGTTGTCCACTGCCACCTCAAATACCACCTTTTTTGATAATTACTTTATTTGGCTTTATGCCGCTAATGTGGTGGTTGGCGTTTGTTTGTTGCTGGTTATTGTGACCTTGGTCGTTGTGATTACCATTCGCTGGAAAAAAGGCCGTTTCGGCACGCGCCTGATTGCCAAGCTTGCGATGATTTTTGGCCTCGTCGGCGTAGTCCCCGGCCTGATTTTGTATGGCGTGTCCTTGCAGTTCGTGTCGCGCAGCATTGATACGTGGTTTGATGTGAAGGTGGAGTCAGCCTTAGAGGCTGGACTCGAGCTTGGCCGCGCGACATTAAGCGCTTCATTGCAAGAGTTACAAGATGAGGGCCGCATTGTTGCTGATCAAGTGCAGCGCATTCCAAATCAAGCCAGCCCAGCAGAGTTAACCTTATTGCTTTCCCGCATGCGGGATCAGTTTGGCATACAAGAAATTACCATTTTCAATGCGCGGCAAGCCGTAGTTGCTACGGCATCATCCAGCGTAGCATCCAGTATGGCAGTAGCGCCAACGGCAGAAATCATGAGCCAGGCCAACAAAGTCAATGGCGTTGGCCTTATAGAAGAGTTGCAGGGCTCACAAGGCTATCGATTGAAGGCGGTCATTCCGCTCGTAAAAGAAAAGTCGGGCAGCGGCCAAGGCTTTGGACTTAGTCTGCAGTATCAGCGCGAGCTATGGTACTTGCAACTGATTAAACGGGTTCCAGACGAGATTACAAAAAACACGCTCGCTGTGCAGGCGGCTTACAGCGATTACCAAGAAAAATCCTTGGGCCGAACGGGTCTTCGCCAAATGTACATCGGCACCCTTACGCTCACCCTATTTTTCGCCCTATTTGTAGCGGTCACTTTGGCCCTGTTGCTGGGCAGGCAGTTGGCACGCCCACTGCTCATGTTGCTGCGCGGAACGCAGGCAGTTGCGCAGGGTGATCTTTCCCCTAAGCCGGAACTGGATACAGGCGATGAATTAGGAATGTTGACGCGTCAATTTAATGTTATGACGCGGCAGCTGGCTGATACTCGAACCTCGCTGCAGGAATCCAAGTCATTTTTGGAGACGGTGTTGAGCAATTTAACGGCCGGAGTCTGCATTTTTGATGATGACTTTAAGTTGGTTTCGAGCAATGCTGGCGCCGACACTATTTTTAGGCACGACCTAACCCAGCTCACTGGCAAAGCGCTGAGCCAACTTCCTGCTTTGGCTGAATTTGAAGTAGCGGTAAAAGAGGGATTTGATGCCATGCAAATGACGGTCGGGCCGAGGGCGGACAGGGATTTGCCCGCCACAGGGGAGGCGCCCCAGATTGGCGCTCGGGTATGGCAAAAACAAATTCAGCTGCATGCAAGCGGTGAGTTTGACCAAGAGCTTGGCGTCACTATTTTTGTGCGCGGTACAGAGCTAGCCCCAGGGCTTAATATGATTGTGTTTGATGACATCACCGATGTGGTTACGGCGCAGCGCTCAATAGCGTGGAGCGAGGTTGCGCGCCGCTTGGCCCATGAAATCAAAAATCCGCTTACCCCAATCCAGCTGTCCGCTGAGCGGCTGCAGCAAAAGCTGGCAGGTAAAGTAAGCCCTGAGCAAGAAGAGATGATGAACCGGAGTACTGCCACCATCATTGGTCAAGTAGAGGCAATGAAGCAGATGGTGAATGATTTTCGGGATTTCGCAAAGACGCCTGCGCCACAGCTGCGAACAGTTCCGATTAATCAGCTAATTCAGGAAATTCTGGTGTTGTATGAGGGTAGCCCCATGGAAGTATCGCTCGATATAGCTTGCCCAGATATATTGGGCGACCCTACACAACTGCGCCAAGTGATTCATAATCTCTTACAGAACGCCCAAGATTCGACTTTAGAGAGTCAGCGCACCGGGGCGTCTGTCGTCATTTCAACCGAAGCAGTACCCTACAAACAGGCCAATGGTGTGATGCAAAAAGCGGTGCGATTTAGTATTGCTGACTCGGGAACTGGATTTCCAGCTAAGATACTGGCAAGAGCTTTTGAACCTTACGTCACAACAAAAATGAAGGGTACGGGTTTAGGCCTAGCGGTGGTGAAAAAAATTGTGGATGATCATGGTGCAAAAATTGAGATTCGGAATCGAATGCAAGGGGATACGTTACTGGGCGCACAGGTGTCTATTTTGTTTATGAATCTAGCGAAAGAGGCAGCTTAGCCATGGCGAGTATTTTGGTGGTCGACGATGAAATGGGCATTCGTGAACTTCTCAATGAGATTCTGACGGATGAGGGTCATACCGTGTATTCGGCAGAAAGTGCGATACAGGCGCGAACGGTACGAGAGCAAATGCGGCCCGATTTAGTTCTCTTGGATATTTGGATGCCCGATACGGACGGCATCACTTTACTTAAAGAGTGGTCCAATACAGGGCAGCTCACTATGCCGGTAGTAATGATGTCGGGTCATGCCACGATTGATACTGCAGTGGAGGCAACCCGCATTGGCGCTCTTAATTTTTTAGAAAAGCCCATTGCACTACAAAAACTGCTTAAGACAGTGAACAAGGCGCTTGAAAGTGCGCCAAAACAGACGCAGATCGAAGAGTCGGCGGTAATATTGCCATCGTCAAAGCCCGCGGCTGAATTAAAGCAGGTTGCCACTTCAGCGCCGCCGCAGGGCGAATACATTAGCGGCATTGCCAAGATGTATTTTGATCTGCCCTTGCGCGAGGCAAGAGACCTTTTTGAAAAAGCCTATTTTGAGCATCAGATGCAAATCATGGGCGGAAGCATGACCCGCATCTCAGAATACACTGGGCTTGAGCGCACGCACTTGTACCGCAAACTCAAGGCGCTTGGCGTGGACGCTACTAAAAGTAAGGGAGAAGCAGTGCCAGAGTCCCCGCTAGTCAAGCAGTGACTCAGCTTAATGCAGTCAGTGAGTAAAAGCGGCCTACCGGGCATGGAATGTAAGCAAGGCCTTTCTAGAAAATAATGCAGGATAAAAATAGGCTCGTAATTATTGGGGATGGCTTTGCCGCTACAGTTACGGCCATACATCTCTTGCGCAAGGGCATTGCAGCAGACTCGCTCACCATCATGGGGAGCGGATTCTTGGGCAAAGGCAACGCCTATGGTTGCGCAAGCCCATACTTTCGGCTTAATGTTCGCGAAGATTTGCCCATTGTTTTCTCAGAAGACCCTTTGCATTTTGCGCGCTGGGCTGAAGCAAATATAGATGATCCTGAAGCAAAAACAAGTGCGGGATTTTTTTATCGTCGTGCCGATTTTGGGCGCTATATTTCTGAACTCATCGCCGCAGAAATAGGGTTCGATAAAATTCAGCGCATACAAAGTAAGGCATGCGCCCTCAATCAAGCGCACGGCTTATGGAAGTTGGATACCGCTGATGGCGGTGTTATCTATGCAGAGAAAGCCATTATTGCAACTGGCAACTCGCCGCCAACCTGGCCATGCCCTATACAAAAAGAGGGCGGTGAACAAGCCTCTGCACGAATAATTGAAAATCCATGGACGGGGCACTACCTCCCATCTATTGGCGCAGAGGAGCGCATCGTGCTGCTGGGTGGAGGCCTCACTGCCTTGGATGCAATTTATGCATTAGCTGCGCAGGGGCATCGCGGCCTTATTACAGTGGTGGGGCCGCGGCCCGTATTCCCCCCAACACAGGCGCAATGGGCTCGCCAAAAGCAGCCGAACTGGCCTGAGAAATTAAGTCCAGCAAGGCTACTTCGATTTATGCGCCACTATTTGCCGCCAGCACCAGCAACAAGCACGGAATGGCAAAACGCTTGGGAAGAGTTAAGGCCGAACTTAAATTCGATTTGGCAGAAATTTACATCGCATCAGCGTCAAATTGTGTTTAAGCGCTTGGGATGGGCATGGTCTTTGTATCGGTTTCGTGCCTCCCCGCAAACAATAAAAGCGTATGAGCAGCTCAAAGCAAATCATCAAATCCAGTTTGTCGTTGGGCGGGCAAAGCAAGTAGGGTCCTCGAAGAGCGCAATAACGGTAGAACTGAATAATGGCCAACGTATTCGGGCCGAGCGAATAATTAACTGCACTGGCGTTGGAGCAGATTTATTTCTTCATAAACTGATCGCCGATGCGATTGCGATCCCAGACCCTCTATTCACTGCAATAGCGGTCGATACAAACCTCAATGTAATTAAGCCAAATCTGCAGGCCTGGAATAACCTATGGATGCTGGGTCCAGCAACGATGGGTAGCTTGGGTGACGTTGTTGCTGCTAGTACAATTTCAAAGCAAGCGGAGGAGCTGGCTGCACAAATTCAGGCCGAGGCAAGCGTCTGAAGAAGGCAATGTAATACAAAAATAGGGCGATTAACCCGCCACATCAGCCCACTTTGAGCAAAATGACACCAAGCAAGATCAAGGCCGCGCCGAGCCATCGGATCGGAATATTGGGGTCACCAAAAACAAGTACGCCAATAGCAAAGGTACCAACCGCTCCAATCGAGGTCCATACGGCATAGGCCGTACCAATGGGGATGCCCTTTAATGAATACCAAAGCAAAAAACCACTCATTGCCATGCTGGAGCCGGCCAAAGTAAGGCCCCAGATTTTCATAGTCGGATTACTCGACAGCTTTAGGCCAAGTGGCCAGCCAATTTCGAAAATGCCTGCCAATAATAGAGATAACCAGTACATGTTGACCTAAGAAATTGAAAGATCCACTGTATCAAAGTATCTAAGCCGCCGACAAGGGTCGCACTCCGTATGCTGATAGGGTTTGCGGGCTTTTATCCAGGGGCTAGACATGGTTGCATGCATTTCTCAAGCCTAAAAACAGTTCCGTTATAATTTCAGTTCTTGGCCTGGTAGCTCAGTCGGTAGAGCAGAGGATTGAAAATCCTTGTGTCGGTGGTTCGATTCCGCCCCGGGCCACCAAGAAACCAAAACCACCTTCGGGTGGTTTTTTTAATTAAGGTGAGTTAGTATCGGATTATGAAAAAACTAATCATTTCTTTGGTCCTAGCTTCGCTCTCAATTGACTCATTTGCTTTTGAGATCTTTGCTTTAGGCACCAGCAATACCAACTGTAAAGGCGCGGGTCAGGCTTATACGATAAAACTTAATGAGCTATTGGCACAAGAAAAAATCAATGCCACCGTAATAAATGCCGGCGTAGATGGCGATCGACCGGCTTTTATGATGACTAGATTAGAGCAAGGCTTAAAAGCCAATCCTAATATTAAGATAGTGATTTTTGAACCAGGCCCAAATGAGAGAAATAAGAGTTTTAATCTTGGTCCTTCAGCGCAGATTTTGTCATTCCTTCAAAAAATTAACATGCCAACTATCTATGTATCTCATGTATTGCTTCAAAGTAATGAAGAAGCACAAGAATTTGCGACAAAATATGGCGCCTACTATTATGGCCATTGGGTAAAGGATGTTCCAACGAACGCCACAAACCGACAATATGATCAGCCTGGTGCTGCAGGCCATATGACAGTTGTGGGCTGTCAATTATGGGCAAACAATATGTTTCCTTTTATTAAAGAAGTGATTAAGGCTAGAAACATCCAATAAGATTTAACGTCTTTTGACCTGGTTCGATTCCGCCCCGGGCCACCAAGATTCTATAAACCACCTTCGGGTGGTTTTTTATTTGGTCTGGCGGATGAGGTTCCGTTAGCTAGGATCACAAGCCCATTAAAATGGACCAATGAAATTAACTAGAGCCATCCACTCTGATGTTCCCGAACTCGTTGAGTTGTTAAAGATCCTCTTTGAGCAAGAGGCAGAGTTCGAGCCTAACTCAGAAGCCCAAAGAAAAGCCCTTAGCAAAATCATTCTTGATCCAAAGATTGGCATCATTTTGGTTGCTAGAGATGATGAAAAAATATTAGGAATGATTAACCTGCTGTTTACTGAATCTACTGCTCTAGGCTCCAAAGTCGCCAATCTTGAAGATATGGTTGTTCTAGCCAAATCTAGAGGGGAAGGTATCGGCTCCAAGTTAATTGACTATGCGATTAGCGAAGCCAAAAAAGAGGGCTGTAAACGAATTACCTTATTAACTGATATTGAAAATACCAAGTCCCAGTCTTTTTATCAAAAGAAAGGCTTTGTGAAATCCAAGATGACGCCCTATAGGCTTTTGCTGGATTAGAC
>CAMEXM010000018.1 GCA_945947155.1 Polynucleobacter meluiroseus
GGAATGCGCCACAACGCAGTTACGATTCTAGAGACTGTCGGTGTCGATGAGTTAGTCGGCCTAAGTAAAATTCATGGTGAAAAGATCATCGAAATGATCACCTACCTATCAAACAATCCCGATTCCGTTCCTCAAAGCCAAAAAGAGATCGCTTTAGATGGTGCGCTTGCTAGCTCAGCATTGAAAATTGCTATGAAAAGACACTGTGGCTCGGTAGAGGTTGTTTACACTGCTACCGGTCCAGTGACGGCGCAAGATGGTAAAGACCTGACTCAAATTAAAACCCTGATTGGAACTGGTGGGGTTATCGCCCATAGCAACGATCCCATATCCCTCCTCAAATGCACCCTTTCCTCTGCAGATGAACCTAACTCCCTGAGGCCAATATCACCGCAAATTTTGATAGACAGGGACTACATTCTATTTGCATGCGGTCTTTTAAGTCAGGTTGACCCAAAAGCTGCATTCAACTTAGCAATAGAGCATCTTACTAACAGTAAATAAAGAAAATAATATTATGAGCAATGAAGCGTCCATATCCGAAAAAAGAATTGATGAATCTGAATTTCTTGAAATGCGTAAAGCCAATCTGCTGAGATGGCCAACGGGATCAGGCGTTGATTTTGAGCGCGCATTGGAAAGACAAAAATCACTTCCCGACCACAAAAGACTCGACTTGGTCATGAGAAAAGCAGTTGCTCAGGGCAGGTGCTTAGTCCAACCTCGCGGCGGATTTGGTACCTTTAAAGATCAAAAAGAGCTGATGCAGATCATCGATAAAGAAGGTTTAGCTGACATCGTCCCAACAACAACCGATAGTTACACCCGCAATGAGCAATTTGCGCTGGCCCAAAAAGGCGTTGATGAATCAGAAAAATTAGGCCGTTCACTTTTAAATGGTTACCCAATAGTGAATTATGGGGTTGCAAAAGCCAGCGAACTCATTGATGCAATCGATAAGCCTGCAATTATGCTAACCGGCACCACTATGCCTAAGCTAACCGGCGAGATTGGTTTTGCAGCTGGATATACTGGCTACCTCGGATCCGGTATTGCCTACACCACATCCTATATTAAAGAGTTGTCTATCGAAGATGGTATTAAAAACTACCAGTACTTAGATCGGCTTTCTGCAATGTATCTTGATCATGGTGTAGAGCTACATCGTCGCCAGCCCAGCTTTTTAACTGGCACCAATATACCGCCTTCAATTGCAATCATTATTGCAATACTGGATTTACTGCTTGCTGCGGCTCAAGGCGTCAAGAATTACGGACTAGAAATGGGTGAAACACTGCATCTCATACAAGATGCAGCAGCCGTGAAGGCCTGTAAAGAACTCTGCCAGGAATATCTCAGCATTAAAGGCTACCACGATGTATTTACTCCAATCACGCTGTTGCATTGGATGGGGGCTTGGCCACAAGATGAAGCGCAAGCAGCCTCTTTAGTGAGTTACGGTGGTACCCTTGCGGCTATTTCTGGAGCAACTTCAGTAACCACCAAGACACTGCATGAGGCTTTTGGTATTCCTACTCCGAAAATTAATGCGGATGGCTTAAGAATGACAAGAATGGCCATTTATCTTGCTAGAAATATTAAATTAGACTCTATGCATGAATTTCAGAATGAAGTCAATTTGATTAAGAGCGAGGTCCGCCCAATCGTCAATAAAGTATTGGAAATGGGCGATGGTGATGTCGCCCTTGGATCTGTCAGAGCCTTTGAGGCAGGGATCTTGGATATTCCTTGGTCTCCAAATAAATGGGTAAAAAGCAAAGTCATGCCTGCCAGAGATGTTGATGGCTGCCTTCGAATATTGGATCCAGGCAATATGCCTTTTTCAAAAGAGGTAATGGAATTTCATACTGAGAAACTGAGGCTACGAGCTGAAAAAGAAAAGCAGCCTTTCGATATAAATCTAGCAGTGTCTAGTGTTTATGAGATGTCTGAATCAATGGAAACGCTTCTGAGCGATAAATGGTAGATACTTAATCCTGTAGAAACGAAAAAGAGGTTCGCATAAGCGAACCTCTTTTTTTTACACCAAAGATTCTATTTATACGTAATCTTTATACTTTTCCAAGAGACGCACTGGCTTAGATAAGGCATCGCGACGAAATGGATCGCCGAGTTCGCGTGTACACATAATTTCAATAACACATGTCTTGCCCTCTTTCATTTGCATCTCTACTGCCTTCTTCAATGCTGGACCAACTTGGTCAAGATCATCAACTACGATACCTTCCGAGCCCATTGCTATTGCCATTCCTGCAAAACTTGGGCTTTCTAATTCACCAGCTACAAAACGGCGATTGTAGAAATCAACTTGGTTTTTCTTCTCGGCACCCCATTGGCGATTATGGAAAACAATCGCCGTTACAGGAATATCGTGGCGCACTGCAGTCATGACCTCCACCATGCTCATTGCCCAAGCACCATCACCGGCATAGGCAATCGCTGGCCTTTCGGGTGCGGCCGCTTTTGCACCAATCATGGTTGGCAATGCATAACCGCAATTACCAAAACTCATTGGGGCAAAAAAGCTCCGTGGATTTTCAAAACGCAAATAACTGTTTGCAACTGAGTTGATGTTTCCAATATCAGTGGAAACCATTACATCGGCTGGCATGGCTTTTTCAAGCTCGCGCAAAACTTGTCTAGGGCTAAGGTAATTGCCACCGGTTGGGGTTTTTTCCTTTTTTTGCTCTTCAATCATGTCAAGGCTAAATGCATCTCGCTCATGAGTCCACTCATCCAGCTCTTTTTCCCAAGCCGCCTTTTCAGTAGCAATGGTTTTTGCTCGATCAGCCTTGCTTGCGTCACATGCTAAGGTTTTATTTGCGAGGCGCTGTGTCAGTGCAATGGCTGCAGCCTTCGCGTCTCCGCAAATACCAACAGAGATCTTCTTAACGAGGCCCAGCATTTTATTGTCAGCATCGATTTGAATAATCTTGGCATTCTTTGGCCAATAATCCATGCCGTGCTGCGGCAAAGTACCAAAGGGGCCTAGGCGTGATCCCAGAGCAACTACAACGTCTGCTTGTGAAATCAATTTCATTGCTGCCTTAGAGCCTTGGTAGCCGAGCGGACCACACCATAATGGGTGACTTGCTGGAAAGGAATCATTGTGCAAATAGCTATTGACAACTGGGGCGCCCAAACGCTCAGCCAATGCTTTGCATTCTTCCACTGCATCACCCATGACAACGCCGCCACCAGAAATAATCACTGGAAACTTCGCTTTAGCTAAGAGTTCAGCAGCTTCATTTAGGCTGTGCTCGCCGCCAGGACCCCGATCCAGGCGATTGGGTTGAGGAATCTCAACTTCGATTTCGCCATAAAAATAGTCCCTTGGAATATTCAATTGAGTTGGGCCCATTTCCGACATGGCGCGATCGAAACAACGGCCCGTATATTCAGCCATCCGCTTTGGATTGTTAACGTGGCCCTGATACTTCGTAAACTCCTCAAACATCGGGAGCTGATTTGCCTCTTGGAAGCCGCCAAGGCCCATTCCCATCGTGCCTGTTTCGGGGGTAATCATTACCACTGGGGTATGCGCCCAATATGCAGCAGCGATTGCAGTTACGCAGTTGCTAATTCCAGGGCCATTTTGTGCAATCACCACGCCATGCCGGCCGCTGACACGCGCGTAACCGTCAGCCATATGTGCGGCCCCTTGCTCATGCACTACGGGAATCAAACGTATGCCTGCTGGCGCAAAAATATCCATCGCATCCATAAAAGCAGAGCCCATAATTCCAAAGATGTCGGTTACGCCATTGGCAGCCATTGTTTCAACAAAGGCCTCTGAAGGCGTCATTTTTTGTGGGCCTGTTATTACTGCATGATCCGCTTTGGACATATGGAATCTCCGTTAATGGGTTAAAAATTACGCACTTAATGAATGAGCTTTACTCTGGAATCATTCTAGCATTATTTCAAATTAACTGAACAATTTGTTCTATAATAATTAAAAATAAGCAAGAAATTAGGGAAATCCCGATGTTTAATCTATTAAGTGGAATGATATCGCTTATATATTCGAACAATCCCTGACTAAAATGAAATAACACTACCTGGAATCAACATGCAAAATAGTCCTGAATTTGTCAACCTAGTAGAGGCCAAACCGGACGCCCTGGTTTCCGCCAAAAGCGCCTTCCCCGAATGCCAGTTTCCGTGCGACTTTGAGGTTCCGCGTTTTTCATCTCGGCATGATTTGGTCCCCGAAATCGACCCAAATTACCGACTCGATGGCGATACCACCATCGCCCTACTATCCGGATTTCGATTTAATCGCAGGGTACTGTTGCAAGGCATGCACGGCACCGGGAAATCAACGCACATTGAACAGGTTGCGGCAAGGCTGAACTGGCCCTGCCTGCGCATCAACTTAGATGGCCAGATTACGCGCATGGATCTGCTAGGCAAAGACGTTATTACCATTAAGGATGGCAAACAGGTAACCGAATTTCAATTGGGCCTTATTCCGTGGGCGATGCAAAGACCCATTGCTTTAGTACTGGATGAGTATGATGCTGGCCGGCCGGATGTCATGTTTGTGATACAGCGGATGCTTGAACGCGAAGGCAAGCTCACTCTATTGGATCAGAATCGGGTTATTGAGCCGCATTCTGCATTTCGAATATTCGCCACCAGCAATACAGTAGGCCTAGGCAACTGGAACAGCATTTACCATGGCACCCAACTCCTCAATCATGGCCAAATGGATCGATGGGATGTGGTTGCCGCACTCAATTACTTAGAGCCTAAAGCCGAAGAGCAAATTATTAAGGCCAAAGTTCCAAGCCTAAATAATTCTGAAAATACCCTAGTGGTTGGACAAATGATTGCATTAGCCAATTTAACGCGCAATGGTTTTGCTGCGGGTGACTTATCTACCCTCATGTCGACCAGAACAGTAATCACCTGGGCAGAAAATTGGGCCATTTTTGGAGATCTCGCATTGGCATTTCGCTTGGCCTTTTTAAATAAGTGCGAATCCGAAGAGAAAAAATTAATCGCCGAATACTACCAACGCTGCTTCAATACAGAATTGGTTTTACCGAAGAGCGACTTAGACCAATAGAAGATTTCCTTGCAAACTCAATCCTCGCAAGAACTGCTCACACAGGAGCGCTATGGCGCAATTGTGCGATCGATATCGGGCGATGCGCAAGTCAATTTGCGCGATTGGCTTTTTTATCGTGACGATGAAGTTATTGGTCAACTTGCACCACACCTCAATCCAGTTCATTTCGCCGAATCATGGGCAAATCATCGTGGAATGCTCGATGGCCTTGGCCTTCGCCTTGCTCTCTCAAACCGAACATTACATCAAGCCAAACTGCCGAATGACCTAGTGGGATCACTGGTTTTCGAAGTTCTCGAGCAAATACGGGTTGAGAGTATTTGCCCAGCAGGGATGATTGGGGCTAAAGAAAATCTTCGATTGCACTTTATTGCTTGGTTAAATCAATTCATGGCAACCGGCAATACTGAAGGAAGTATTGGATTACTGCTCTTGGCGATATTTGGTGGAACGTGGTCAAGAATGAATAACGCCCCCCTCCCCCAATTAATGCAGGACACAATTGAGATACCGCGTGCAGAGCTGTATGTGACTACCGGAACCCTGCTCGAAAAGTTAAAACGCCTTCGATACGATCAAGAAAAATATTCTGAAGTGGCCCTGGAACTTGCTAGCTTTGTTTCCAATTTGGTACAAAAAGAATATGAAAATGTACCCAGCATTCGCATTAAGCGCAAAAACCTAAATCAGACTCGACTTCCTATTGTTTGGGAATTCTCTGATAAACAACGGCATCCCGTTGCAGCTAACAGCCTATTCTCAAATTCGCATACTAGCGAAGAACTTCAGTATCAACATGAATTAAAGCGCTATCGTGTATTTGATCGCTCCCATGATCAAGAAATTAAGCCTTTCGACACCATTCGGCTTGCTCAGCTAGTTTCATTTCGCGAAGAAATGGATCACCAAATTCAACGTTGGTCCATACCCTGGTCTAGGCTGATTAAGGTTTACACCCCGCTTTTTTGCGCTCCAAATGCAAGCGGTGTAGAGTCGGCAGAAGAAGGGGTTCTGAATCGAAAGCTATTAAGCCGAATTGTTACCTCCAATAATCCATCGTCGGTTTATCAAACGGTTTATTTAAAGCCGAAGCCCACAGCCAGCGTCACCTTTTTGATTGATTGCTCTGGATCCATGAAAGAGCAACGTGTCATCATGGCGTCTTGGATTGATGTGATGGTGAAAATACTCGATAAGATTGGGGTCCCAACCGAGGTGCTGGGATATAGCACGATGAGCTGGCAA
This sequence comes from Polynucleobacter meluiroseus, assembly GCA_945947155.1. GTDB lineage: Bacteria > Pseudomonadota > Gammaproteobacteria > Burkholderiales > Burkholderiaceae > Polynucleobacter > Polynucleobacter meluiroseus_G. Next base: position 6,344 of record CAMEXM010000018.1, read on the forward strand.
GGTGGTAGATGCTTTAAGCAATGGCAATTGGCAGGTAAGCCTGATAACCCAGGTCGATTAAATGAAGCTGCGCACTGGGTATTTAAGGACTTCAATTCCAGCTGGAGACAAGCACGGCTTGGACTGGCTGCGATGCTTAAACCCGATATCTATCGTGAAAGCATAGATGGGGAAGCGCTCCAATGGGCTGTTGCTCGATCGAATCAAGAGTCCTCTAAACGCATGTCCACCTCATCAAACCCCATTGAGCAAAACATCGTTTTACTCTCCGATGGCTGCCCTATGGATCGCGCTACCCAACAAGCAAATGACGAAAACTACCTGATTGACCACCTAAAACTGGTCCTCAAGTGGAGCGAGCATCAAGCGAACACAACCATTTGGGGCTGTGGCGTAGGACAAGAGATGCGGGGCTTTTTTAAACGAAAGTTAAGCTGGAATAAGGATGATTCGATTATTCAATCCATCCTGGCGTGGGCGGATGAATTCAAAAGGCAACGCTAAGCTTTTTAACTACTTCGCCGCTTAGGCCACCAACTCACTGAAATACTCATGGCTATTGGTATTCAAGGTTGATACCCGCCACTCCAGTGGTTCATCTTGTATACCGAGCGCTACACGCCGAATCACAAGAACAGGTGATGCTGGACTGACATTTAGCCATTCTGCGTACTGCTTATTGGCAAGTGCGGCGCGCAAACGCTCATTGGTACGCACTACCGTTTGACCATAATGCATTTGGTACAGCTGATAAATACTGCCCTCCCTTGCAACAAAATCCTCACGAGTCAATTTTTTAAAACGCTTTTTGTCCAGGGTAATTTGATCAATCATGACGCAATGGCCATCCAGGTAAAGTCGATTGGTAATGCGCCAAACCGGCGATCCCTCTTTAATTGCAAGCTTTAATGACTCTTCCTTGCTGGCAGACGCAGATAAAAAAATGGCCAGATCCACTTTGGGATAGACTTTTTTATCGACATCATGGCGCACAACATGGAAAAAATAATAGAGGAGCCGCTTTAAGTCGTGCTCAGCTACATAAGTACCTTTTCCTTGGCGCCGCGTAACAATTCCATCGGCTACTAACTCATCAACCGCCTTGCGTAGCGTGCCAATCGATACATCCAATTCTTTTGCAAAATCTTTTTCAGCAGGCAGGGCCTGGCCCATCGGAAAACGGCCCCTGACCAGATCTTCGGTGATTTTTTGTTTCACCTCTTGATAGGCGGTCAGGGACTTCATACGTTGACTACTTATGCAGATTCATACAGACGAGTCATCACAAACTCACGATGGCCCAGAATCTCAGCTGCAGTTAATTCGCCATTTGCAGTGCGCAATAGGGAATCAATCAGCTTTTCTCCAGCCGAATCCAGCGTTTCCTCTCGGCGTAACAAGCCAGATACATCCACATCAATGTGCTCTGACATCAGACGTACTGTTCTTGGGTTGGCGCATAGCTTAATAACCGGAAGGATTGCATTACCGATCACATTGCCCTGCCCGGTTGGGAAGAGGTGTGCAGCAAATCCAGAGGCTGCGCACAATGTCACCATCTCAGCCGCAGCGGAAGAGGAGTCCATAAAGTGCAGTCCTGGAATGGTAGGCGTTTCTGCCTTATCCAGCACGCCATCCACAATGCATTTCTTACCGATTTTCTGAATATTGCCTAAGGCTTTTTCCTCAATCGTTGTCAAGCCACCCGCAATATTGCCCTTGGTTGGCTGTGAATCCGACAAATCACTAGTTTTATTGCGCTCAATAACCCCTTGGTAGCGATCAAACATATCGCGAAACTTCTTTTTGATCTCAGGAGTACGGCAGCGGGCTTCTACTAAGTGCTCACCACCTGTTAATTCGGTTGTCTCACCAAACACCAATGTGGAGCCAATTTCATACAGGCGATCAAATGCATTCCCTACTGCCGGATTGGAAGCGCAACCCGATGTTGTATCGGATTCGCCGCATTTGGTTGAAACCCAAAGCTCCGATAGGGGTGCTGAAACACGCTGCTGCTTTGATGCATGCTTGACCATTTTGTAAGCCGATTTACTGGCTGCAGTGATGGTTGCCGTATCGCCATTGCCGCTGATCCAAAAACCCTCCACTGGTTTGCCGGACGCTTTAATACCTTCTACTACCTTGCCAGTCCACTGACTCTCAATACCAATCACCACTACTGCTGCCACATTCGGGTTACAGCCAGCACCAATTAGGGTGCGAAAATGGAGGTCTAAGTCAGCGCCAAACTGCAAACGGCCATATGGGTGTGGAATTGCAATAGCACCTTTGATGTTATTGGCAACTGCCTCACAGGCTGCATTGGATAGGTCATCCAAAGGCAGGATAACAACGTGATTGCGAATACCCATGCGTCCGTTTTCACGGCGATAGCCCATAAATGTTGCTTCTTTTAAATTGATCATCTTTAATCTTTCCAAGTAAATAAGGTTGCAAAAACTGGATTACCAGCGCTTGGTCTTTACGTTTTGAACGTGGAGGTGCTCCCCTTTTTTGATGGGTGCAACCACTTTTCCAATATCGACGCCATATTTAATGACCGTATCACCAGCAACCAAGGGCTTTAATGCAATCTTGTGCCCGATTGGAATATCACTCTCAGACTTAATCGTTAAAGTAGTGTCGCCTTCCATTACCCAGCCAGTTAACTCCGTTCCAGCTTTAATGTTTTCGACTACCACTACACCAACAACATCTCCTGGCTCATGCACGACAAAGTGGATCATTTATTGCTCCTTAAAAATTGTTATATAAACTACTTCGCCCAATTCCGACGAATGCCGGATTGAATTTCTTCCAGTACCGCATCTGCAACATCAATTCCCCCATCCAATGCATTGGCTCGCTGTTTAAAGCGACGCTGCCCTGGTAAGCGAACGCCTACATCAGCGGCCAGTGTCTTTAAAAAATCGCTCATGCGATTTGCAAACATCTGGCTACCGGCAAGACCTGGATCTATGGTCAATAGAAGCTGGCCAATACGGGGGCGATTGCCCTGCGCATCAAAGAAAGAGTCAGCTTCGTATGAAAAACGGCTCCCCGATAATCCGACAACGAGCAACTCCACAATCAATGCCAATAAAGCACCTTTATCTCCACCCATCGGAACCATCAAGCCTTTGAGGCCTTCGTTTGGATTGGTGGTTGGTTTGCCGTCTATGGTTAAAGCCCAGCCCTCCGGTATTGACTCGCCTTTTTTTGCAGCTACGAGTAACTTGCCACGCGCTACAGCAGACAAGGACATATCAATCACAAGGGGGTTTGCTTTAGCAACTGGAAATGCAGCTGCCAAGGGGTTGGTTCCAAAGATGGCTTTACTGCCACCTACCATTGGCATGGCCGCGGGGGTATTACCAAAGATCAGTGAAATATACCCAGCACGCGCAGCCGCTTCGGTGTAATGACCTGCGACACCAAAATGGTGGCTATTGGTAACAGCTACAAGCCCTACGCCATTTTTGGAGGCTAAATGAACCGACAAATCGGTTGCCAGTTTTAGTGCTGGAAACGCAAGGCCATCGCATGCATCCACTAAGGCAGCGGCCGTTTTAAAGCGCTTTACCCGCGGCTTTGCTTTGAGCTCAATGCGGCCATTCATGGCGTGTCCAGCATATTGCCCGACGCGAGCCAAACCATGCGATGCCAATCCATCCGCCTCAGCTAAAGCCAAAAATTCGGCAGTTTCGATTGCTGCTTTACGATCAATGCCGCTCGCTCGCAAACCAGACGATGCCAACTCCACACTCTGATCGAATGTCATCTTCATTTACTGTTCCCCAAAAACCGATTTACCTCATCTGCAATCATCTGACTAACGCGGTCATTGCTCTCGCTTGTAACCCCAGCAATATGTGGCGTTGCAATGAGATTGCTTAATCCAGCAAAGTGAGAGAGGTCTGTCGCAGGCTCTTTTTCAAAAACATCCAAAGCTGCACCGCCCAAGCGGCCAGAGCGCAGACGCTCAGCCAATGCTTTCTCGTCCACAATGCCTCCGCGTGCGGTATTAATTAAGCAGGCGCCGTGCTTCATTTTGTCCAAGGTTACCGCGGAAAATAGGCCGCGGGTTTCTGGCAAGAGGGGTAAGTGCAAGCTAACGGCATCACTGGATGCCAACAAGGTATCTAGCGTTACAAGCGGGACGGCAGAGCCGCCAACATCGATTGATGTACCAGACAGCATAGGATCATAAGCTAGGCATTTCAAACCAAAGGCAAGGGCCTTTTGTGCCGTTACTCGGCCAATACTTCCAAAGCCAACTACGCCCAAGGTCTTACCGGTGAACTCATGGTACCCAGAAAAATGCGGGCGTGGCCAGCTACCACCTAAGGTTTGGACTGTTGCCGGCAAAAAACCACGCGTCAATGCTAAGGCAGCACCGATGACATACTCTGCAACCGACTCTGCATTCGCACCGGTTGCTGGGATAACCTTTATATTGCGCTGCGCACATGCAGGCAATTCGATGTTTTCTAGACCGACGCCAAGGCGACCCACCACTTTTAGGTTCGGTGCGCCATTTAAGAGCTCTTGATTGACTTGAGTCAAGTTACGAACAATGAGGGCATCACAATGCTGCAATGCAGAAATTAATTCTGTACGCTGTTTGTAGCTATCCGGGGCGTAAATAACCTCATGGCTAGAACGGAGGGTTTCTAGGGCTTGACTTGTAATGAATTCGGAGACGAAAATAGAGGACATATCTATATCATATAGATGATTTAGATGTCTTGCAATACCCAAGTCTTTTTTTAGTTTTCCCTGTATTGTTAACGAATTACAAAAGTAAAAAGCGCCAAAAAAATAAAGGTGTTTTAGAATTTAAATCAACGGGAGAGATGCATGTTTACGAAGCAGACTAGTTCTATTAAAAGAAATGCCATCAAGCTGTTTGGCTTGATACTCATTGCGGGTGTTAGCACTGTGGCACAAGCGCAAAGCTGGCCAACGAAACCAATCAAATTAATCATACCGTTTGCCGCAGGTGGCACAACCGACATTTTGGGACGCATCCTAGCCCAGCAAATGACTACTGTACTGGGTCAAAATGTGATTGTTGAAAATCGCGGCGGTGCCGGCGGCAATATCGGAGCTGAGGCGGTAGCAAGATCCCCAGCGGATGGCTACACACTGCTATTGGCCTCAGGCAGCATGCTTACCGTCAATCCATACATGTACAAAAAGATGAATGTAAATTATGGAACCGACTTTTCGCCTATTACTACTTTAGTTAGTGGCCCGATGATTATTTCTGTTAACCCGAAGTTGGGGGTAAAAAACTTAAATGATCTAATTGCCTTAGCCAAAACACGCAATCTCAATTTTGGTTCTGCTGGTATCGGTAGTCAGGTTCATTTGGCTGGAGAAAATTTCATTACAGCTGCAGGAATCAATGCCACCCATATTCCATACAAAGGGGAGGCAGCTGCGCTAACCGATTTAATCGCTGGGCAAATTGATTTTTGTGCCTGCAATGTGCCAGCGTCAACGGGCTTCATTCGAAATGGTCAGATCCAAGCGCTTGCAGTTACAAGTGCTAAACGCCTGGCCCAGCTTCCAAACATACCTACTGTTTCAGAGGCATCACTGCCAGGATTTGAAAATGTCGGTTGGTTTGCTTTAATGGCCCCATCCAACACACCAAAAATCATCCGCGAGAAAATTTATGATGCTGCAGTGAAGGCCGTCAAAACAGAAGCGATGCAGAAGAGCTTAGAAATTAATAGCCTGACGCCAATTCTTAACACCACCAAAGAACTAGAGGCACAAATTGCTTCCGAATCGACAAAATGGGAAAAGGTGATTAAGGCCCGTAACTTAACTGCCAATTAACCTTTTTGAATTGCTTATAAAGCCACGATGAATATCGTGGCTTTTTTTTCAAACCAGTAAATTGGGTATCCAGTTTTTTTAAGAGAGTAAACAATGTCTACCAAAACGAAACGTGGTGCTGATGCATTGGTTGAATCGATGCTGACTGCCGGAATAAGCAATATATTTACTTTATCTGGCAACCACATCATGCCTATATTTGATGCTGTATATGATCAGAAAATCAATCTGATCCATACTCGGCATGAAGCTGCAGCAGTCCATATGGCCGACGCATGGACAAGGCTCACCGGAGAAATTGGTATTGCTCTCGTAACAGGCGGTCCCGGTCATGCCAATGCGGTATCTGCACTCTACACTGCCGGAATGGCCGAGTCGCCTGTTGTACTGCTATCAGGACATGCGCCCATCAACCAATTGGGAATGGGGGCATTTCAAGAAATGGCGCAAGCTGACATTGCCGCCCCACTAACAAAGGCATCGTGGGTTTGCAAAAGCATATCTGAACTACCGAGTGATTTTGCAAAAGCCGTTTCAATCGCGAAATCTGGTAGGCCGGGTCCAGTACACATCAGTCTCCCCTCAGATGTTTTGGATAATGCCTTTAACAGCGGCACGTCAATGCCAAAGGCAGCTGATTTTGAATCCATTCCTATCACGGCAGACACACAAGTAATCAAAGAAATGATTGCTGGATTACTCAAAGCAAAGAAGCCCTTGATATTAACTGGGCCCATGATGCAATCGCAGGCAGGTCGTACAATTTTAGCCAGCTTAGAGGCCGCATTAGGTATCCCAGTCATCGGCATGGAAAGCCCGAGGGGCATTGGCGATCCTTGCTTAGGCGCCTTTTCCGAAGTGCTTGCTCAATCCGATTGCGTCTTACTACTTGGCAAAAAATTAGATTTCACTCTGAGATTTGGAAAGGAGCCAAACTTTCATAAAGACTGCGTATTTTTTCAAATAGATCCCGAAGTAAGTGAGATTGAGCGAACCCAAAGGGCAGTTGGTTCGAATTTTCATTTATCAACATGTGCAGACGTGCACAGTGCCATTAACGCAATCATCGCGCTCAATACAGTTCCAAACGCAGAGGGTCGTAAATGGCTCACGGAGGTACATGAAGCAATCGCCTATCGTCCAGCAAGCTGGAGCAGCGCTCCTTCCAGCGCAAATAAGTTGCATCCAGCTCAGGCATTTGCACCATTGCAGGCAATTTTAGACAGTCATCCCGAATCCGTTTTAGTGAGCGACGGGGGCGAGATTGGTCAATGGGCCCAAGCATGCTTAAGCGCACCGAATCGAGTCATCAATGGGGTTGCAGGCTCAATTGGCGCGGGATTGCCGTTTGCCACAGCCGCCAGTTTAGCCAAGCCTGGCGCTCCCGTTATTGCGGTTGTAGGGGATGGTACTTTTGGTTTTCATAGCGCCGAAATCGATACAGCAGTTCGTTATCAACTTCCTTTTTTACTCATAGTCGGTAACGATGCCTGTTGGAATGCGGAACATCAAATTCAAATTAGAGAATATGGACAGGACCGCGTCATTGGCTGTGAATTACTACCAACACATTACGAAAAGGTCTGCGTTGCTTTTGGGGGGTTTGGTGAATTGGTCACCGATAAAGAACAGGTTTTGCCGGCAGCCCATCGGGCAATCGCCAGTAAGCTACCATCTTGCTTAAATATCATGATCGACGGGGTGCCCGCCCCAACCATTCGAAGAGCTTAAGTTGGTCGAGAAAGCCAATTCCCTCCTTGTCGAGTTTGCCGATGCCATCGGAGAAGAATACGTACTCAGCAAGGATGAGGATAAAGCGCCTTATCTAACCGATTGGGGCAAGCGCTTTAAGGGAAATGCATTGGCTATTCTTCGGCCAAAAAATACCAGCGAGGTTGCAGCCCTTGTCAAGGTATGCAAGCGCCATCGAGTACCGATAGTCCCTCAAGGAGGAAATACCGGACTTTGCGGCGGAGCAACTCCCGACGCAAGCGGACATGCTGTCGTCATTTGCCTGCGTCGATTGAATCAGATTAAGCCACCAGACTTAGAAAACGCTACTATTACTGTGGGTGCTGGCGCTGTACTGAAGCATGTTCAAGAGGCCGCCTTTCTGAAAAATAGGCTTTTCCCCCTGAGTTTAGCTGCAGAAGGCAGTTGTACGATTGGTGGAAATTTAGCCACCAATGCAGGCGGAGTTCAAGTTCTTCGATATGGGAATATGCGAGACCTTACTCTAGGTCTTGAAGTCGTTACTGCAAACGGTGATATCTGGAATGGGCTACGCGGTCTTCGAAAAGACAATACTGGCTATTCACTAAAAGACCTCTTTATTGGATCGGAAGGTACGCTTGGCATCATTACTGCAGCCACCTTAAAGATTTTCCCATTACCTAAAACAAAGATCACAGCACTTGTAAAGGTGAATGATGCTGCATCCAGTATTGCCTTGTTACAGCAAGTGCAAAAAGTCTGCAGCGCCGATTTAACGGCATTTGAATTGATCTCAAGCCGAGCAATTGAATTAGTCGCTGATCGATTTATGTTGGCTCAGCAACTACTGCAAGATCAGGCCGATTGGATTGTTTTAATCGAGCTCTCCAGTATGGATTCCGAAGAAAAAATTAGATTAGATATTCAAAATCTATTGATGGACGCCATGGATTCTAAGCTGGTTTTAGATGGCATTGTAGCGGATTCTATTCAGCAATCCAAAACAATGTGGGGAATTCGGGAAACCATCCCAGAGGCTCAGCTCCAACTTGGAAACGTCATAAAACATGACATCTCTCTCCCGATTTCAGAGTTGAGTAAATTTATCCAAACTACGAATGCAAAGTTAAAAAAAACTTGGCCCGATATCGACATTATTGTCTTTGGTCATGTCGGAGACGGTAATCTGCATTACAACATAGTAGGCATGAATCTTGAAATATCTGCACTCCTAGAAAATAGACGGGGCGAGATAAATCAGCTGGTACACGACCAAGTGTATCTGCATAATGGATCTTTTTCGGCTGAACATGGCATTGGGCAGGCGAAGGTAACGGAATTAACCGAGCGTAAATCTTCTGTTGAAATGACCTTAATGAGGGCCATTAAAAAAAGCTTAGATCCACTTACCGTCATGAATCCAGACAAGATATTTTTACGAGATCCTGACTAGCTTCGGTACTTCCTTCAGCAATAGCATCGATCCTGAAAAAAGCAAAATGCTTCCATAGATAGTGAGAATCTTTGAACTACTTAGTTTGCTATGTACTTTAGAGCCAGCCCATAATCCAAAAATCATTGGTAAAAGCATGCAAATGGCCAACACCATGACGTCTAAATGCAAGAGTAATTCCGCTACAAGCATGAATACAAATCGCATTGCCGTCAAAATCAAAATTGCAAAAGCCATGGTAGCTCTTAGCATGCGGGGATCCCTCATGCGCATTTCCAGATAGGATGCATAAATTGCACCCCCGGTAGCAAACAATGCCGTAAAGATGCCGCCAAAAAATCCAAATGGCATTGCCCACCATTTATAAATAGGGGTCCGAAGTTCTACTTTTTTCTTCGTTAGCACCCTAGTTCCATTCGCTCCAGCAAATATTCCTAAAATAATCAGCAAGGGTTCGCTTGGCGCGTTAATCAATAGGGTAATACCAATAACCATACCTACTACGGTAAACGGAAATAACCAAAGCAGTTCCTTTTTATCCGCCTCATTAGAGGATTTCCGGCCCAAATATAAAGAGGCGCAAATATCCATTAGAACCATCATGGGAACTACCGTTGTTAATGGAAATAGTTGAACCAATAAGGGCACCGCAACGATGGATGAACCAAATCCAGATATGCCGAATATAAAATAAGCACAAAAGATAATAAGTACCGCAAGCGTTAGCGGTATGGGCTGCAGAATTTCTAAAATATTTTACCTTCTACGTATTGAGTAAACATTAAGCTAATTCCTCAACCAGAATAGTTTCACCGGGCTTTACACGATTAAACAATACAGGTCTATTTTCAATCAGTAACTGGGCATTGAATAGCTTTACCGCAGTAAAGTAGGATGTATCTAATTCGCCTGGCTCCGGAAAGTCTTCACGGTAATGGGCGCCACGTGAATTCTCGCGGGCAATCGCAGCCTCAGTAACCGATTTGCTCACCAAAATTAGATTACGTAAATTCATCCAATCTTGCCACGTCAGGTTGTATGCCCTTTGCAAATCACCTACACCCATCTGATTTAGAGAGCGCTCCAAGTCATCCAACTTTGTACGGGCCCGCAGCAAGCTTTCTTTGCTACGTGAGATACCAACGTCATCCCACATCACCTCAGCTAGCGCATCGCGTATGAGCTCAATATCCCCCGGTGCACGCTTTAGCGGCGCCTCATGCGCCTCGATGCTGGCCGCCACTTCCGCCATATTGCACTCTGCTAAAGGTTGATTTAAGACCCACTTGGCCATGACATCGCCGGCAATGCCACCAAACACCGTAGAGTTAGCCACACCATTACCGCCTAAGCGATTAGCACCATGTACTCCACCCGTATCTTCACCCGCTGCAAATAGTCCTGGTAAATCGGTGCTGCAATCCGGCTTAAATACTAGGCCTCCCATCATGTAATGTGCGGTTGGAACCACTTCGACCATGTCCTCGGCCAAATTAAATCCGCTATCGGCACAGCGCTCAACCATTCCTTTAAATAATTTCCGTACGGTATCTGGGCCGAGGTGACTCATTTGAATATAGACACCGCCATTTGGCGTTGCTCGCCCTGCCCGAATCTCGGAATTAATCGAACGCGACACAATATCGCGCGTTGCACGCTCATTGCGCGCATCGTAATTACCCATGAAGCGCTCTTTATTGCCATTCAGCAAATATCCACCAGCCCCACGCAAACCTTCCTCAAGAACGGTACCGGTCATGCGCGTTCCAGGGCCAGCCAAGAGACCCGTTGGGTGAAACTGCACCATCTCCATATCGCGCAATACCAAACCAGCTCGCAGTGCCATCGCAAGACCATCGCAACTCTTATCACCCGATGGGGTGTGGTACTTGTACATGGTTGGGCCACCGCCGGTGGCAAGCAACACCGCCTTAGCACGCACCAATGTAAATTCACCATTCTGCATATCCAGCATTAAAACGCCTGCAAGTGATTTACCATCTGCGCTATGAATCAACTCCACGGCACGGAATTCCTCGAGGCGGTGGATGCCGCGTGCCCATACCTGCTCAGCCAAGCGATTGATAATTTCAATGCCGGTTAAATCGCCTTTGTGCACAGTGCGATCAAAAGTCTGTCCTGCGAAGGCCTTTTGGTGAATCGTACCATCGGGATTGCGATCAAAAAAGCATCCCAACTCATTCTCAAGCTCTCGAATACGCTCAACTGAAATGCTCGCTAGGGTCCATGCTAAATCCTGATCGCATAACCATTTACCGCCTTCGATGGTATCCATAAAATGGCGCTCTACCGAGTCTCCTTCCGCCAAGGCCACGTTATACCCGCCCTGAACCATGCGTGTGCATCCGCATTTACCTAAAAGGCCTTTAACCGCAATCGTAATGTGCAAATTGGGGTTGGTTTGATGCGCATGCAGGGCCGCAAAAAGACCGGCTCCACCGGAACCCAAAATTAAGATGTCGGTTTCAAGGGTTTTTATATTGAGGGGTGCATTCATGATTCGATTCCTAAGCTTTTGAGTACATCAACCTTGTTTCGTGCAACGTCGCTTTTGACTTCCTGATAGATGCTGCCGCCATGGCTATCCATCGCCACCAGCAAGGGGCCAAAATCATGGATCTTGAAACGCCATAAGGACTCTGGATTAAGGTCATCCATATCGACGTCTTCGATTTGCTCGATCCAGGTGGTTTCGAGAGCGGCCGTGCCGCCAATAATTGCTAAGTAAACACCGCCTAGCTCTGCAAACGCCTTAGAGGAACCTTCGCGCATTCCGCCTTTACCCACGATCATGCGTACGCCATTCTGCGTCATTAGTGGTTGGGTAAAGCGCTCCATGCGATCGGAGGTGGTTGTACCGATGCAAATCGGCTCGTACCCCGCTGGAAATTCAGCGCTAACTGCTACCTTACGCACGTTTGGGGCGGTATGAATGACGGCGTGGCCAGTCAAATCAAACTTCGTCTTGCGACCGTGATCAAACATATGAATCTGGGTTGCGTCGCGAATACCAAAAAGGGTGTTTTGTAGCGTTACCGTATCGTTGATTTTTAAGCGGCGGATATCGGACTCGCTTACAGGGGTAGGTAAATAGTAATGTGCCATTGCTCTTCCTAAAATCCGTACTCAACACCATTCGGCGTAAAGGTGGCACGCGCACGCCTTGCCGAATGGCATTGCATATTGACAGCGACCGGATTCATCGTAATGTGGGTTGCGGCCAATTCGACATGAACTGCAAACGCAGTACCATCACCACCTAAGCCTTGCGGCCCAATACCAAGGCGGTTAACCGCAGCACTCAGCTCTTGCTCAAGCTTTGCACCCTCGGCATCGGCACAGCTACTGCCTATTGGGCGGGTAGCAGCGCGCTTAGCCATCGCCACACACTGATCCGAGGTTCCGCCAACGCCGACACCAACGATGGTTGGTGGACAGGTTTTTCCACCCGAAGCAACCACACTCTCAATTACAAATGCTTTAACACCCAAAATACCTTCTGCAGGAATAGCCATCTTCAGATAGGAGTTGTTCTCTGAGCCACTGCCCTTGGGAATCATTTCAATCTCAGCCACCTCATTGTCAGAACTAAAATCAAGGTGTATCGCCGGCATATCAATGCCGCAGGAGGTGTGGTTATTCTTGCGGGTGATGGGATGCACCACCGAAGAGCGGAGTGGATACTCCGTAGTAGCCCGTTCACACCCTTTACGAATGGCGGCCTTCAATGCCATGCCATCGAATTCAACATTACGGCCAATCTTGACGTTATAGATCGGCAGCCCCGTATCCTGGCACAGTAAATTATCTTCGCGCTCTGCTACGGCGATGTTTGTCACCATGGTCTGCAAGACAACCTGAGCACGCTGATCAGTCTCAGATTGATTCAAACGGTCGATGCCTTGCTTTACGTCGTCTGGCAATTTTTTTAATGCACGGATATATAGCTCCTTGCATGCCTCTTCTACTAAGCTCATCTGTAGCTGCATATTGATCCCAATTAGCCCGCTAAGGCTAAAAATAAAAGGCCAGAAATAATCGAGAGAACGATAGCTGCCTGAATCCAGCCCTTACGTAATCCGCGCCATGTTCCAAACTCAATCATGAGGAGGCGAACGCCGCCCACCAGATGAATTGTTAATAGCGTCACCAAACCCCACTCACCTGCTTTCACCGCCCAAAAATCAGTCAGTTTTAAATAGTGATCAAGCTCATCGGCACCGAAGAGGGACTGGGACAATAAAAAGAAATGGATGGGCAAAAAACAGGCGAGCAATAAGCCTGAAACCCGGTGCGCCATATAAATGAAATAAGACAGATGGGATTTAGCGCGGTGATCCAGTGTTGGTCTATTGCTCATCGCCCTATTCCGCCCCTAAAGACCCCAATTACGGCAGCAGTCCCCAATCCCAATATCAGAGTCGCCAAGACCCAAGGGAGTACGCTCACTCCGGATGAGCGCGGGAAGTTTTCACGCAAAATATTAGCCAAGCCAATCGGTGCATGGACCAAACAAGCCAAAACAAAGACTTCATAAAAAATAGCAAAAAACCAATTGCCCTGCGTGCGGCCTAAGATTTCACCGGCAGTAAGGCCACCCCGGATGGCGTAAAACATAATGAATAAATGAATCGCCACACATAAACCCAAGACCATGGCACTGATGCGCTGGGCATACCAAAGCTTTGCTTGCAATATCGCGCTTCCATGCATCGCAGTGCTCACAACTTGCCCCACTTGGTGCCACGCACAGCGGCTCTAGCTACTAGCTTTTTCAATCCAGCAATACCAGCGGTCGGCTCTAGCTGCTTAGGGCAGCGCTCTGTACAGCTACCATGCGTATGGCAGGTATGGCAACCGGCATCGCCAGCCACCGCACGTAGTCGATCTAATTGCTGCGTATCACGTACATCGTTAGTCAGGGTCCAGGCGCGATTAAGTGCGGCCGGTCCTAAATAATTGGAGCGACTCGCCACCACATCGCATGATGCATAACAGACGGCACAGCCAATGCATTCAATACCCGCATTGGCTAACTGCCGCTCCTCTGAATCTGGCTTTACGATTGCAAAATCATCGTGGCGCGTTTGCTCGCCTTTGAAAAACCCAACTGCTCCTTTCCACTTATTGAAGAACTCACGCATATCGGTTGCAAGGTCTTTAATAACGGGTAAGTTATTCAGTGGCGCTATCTCGAGTGAATCGCCCTCCACAATCTTTGCTACATGGGTACGACAGGTCCAGCGGGCCACACCATTTACTGTCATGGCACACGAACCACACATCCCCACTCGACAAGCAAAACGATAGCTCAGCGTTGGATCTAATTTACGCTGAATGTAGGTAACCACATCGAGCACGGTTTGATTGGAATTACGCGGCACAAGGTATTCAACAAACTCGCCTTGCTCGGTTCCACGCCAGACTTTGACTTTAAGGTTTACTTTAGACATGCCAAAATTATATCGGGGTATAGTAAATAATAAATCGAATTGTTTTTTTATCGAGATAAAGTAATTCTTTACTATAATGAGCCCATGTCCAGCATTCGTGTACTTAAAAACTTTATAGCCATTAGCCGCCATGGCAGTGTTGCTGCTGCTGCCCGGGAAATAGGCCTTACCGCCGCTGCTGCTGGCCAGCAATTGCAGCACTTGGAAGCTGAAATTGGCTTTGCCTTATTTGATCGGAATAAGCGGTCTTTGGTACTAAACAACCACGGTAGAGCCCTAATTGAGCCGATTCAAGACATCATTGCCCGATATGAATCATTGGGAAGCGGCCTCAAAAATGAATTGAGCGGCACGATTGTGCTGGGCGCTTTAGTCTCAACCCTGATGGGTCATTTTGGCAAGGCATTGGATGAACTAAAACGCAACTACCCTGAACTTGAGATTAAATTGATTGCTGGATTATCGAGCGACTTCCTCGAGCAAGTCCTTGACGGAAAGCTCGATGCGGCCATTGTCACCGAGTCCCCGTTTGCGCTACCCCAAAGCGCCATATGGACTGAGCTATACAAAGAGCCCATGGTTCTGATACTGCCGCAAACAGGCCAGAAAAGGAGTCGTTCAGCCGTAGATGACGAAACCATACCAAAAAGCTTGCCCTTTATTCGTTTTGAGCGAAAAACGTGGACTGGCCATTTAGTGGATCAAACGATAAAAGTGAACAAACTTGCAATTAATGAAGGCATGGAAATCAACTCCGTAGAAGCCATTATTGAACTGGTTAGACAGGGTCTTGGCTACTCCATCATCCCGCAATTAGCCAACGTTGACTGGAAGCATGATCAGCGCCTGCGCATTCATACCTTGCCAGGAAAAACCATTTATAGAAAAGTGGGTTTATTGGAGCGTAAGCGGCATGGAAGGCAAAGCATTACGGCTGCTATTAAAGCCCAATTCTTAAGCGTACTTTCTTAAAGTACCAGGGCATTTAATTCAGGTGCAATGAATGATTTTCTTTGGCGTGGTTGATTGAGTATTTTGGAATCTCAACCACCAGGTCGTTTTTCGCAATAATGGCTTGGCACGACAGGCGCGAGAGTGGATTAAGTCCCCATGCGCGATCAAGCAAATCTTCCTCATTTTCATCTGGCTCATTGAGGCTGTTAAAGCCTTCACGCACGATCACGTGGCAGGTAGTGCAGGCGCAGACCATATCGCACGCATGCTCAATCGGAATATCGTTTTCCAGTAAGGCTTCACAAATACTTGTACCAGGGGAAGCTTCGAGCACCGCGCCATCGGGGCAGTATTCGCTGTGCGGCAAAATCACAATTTGGGTCATTGCTTGATCTCAATCGTTGAATTAAATTTCGGAAACGCTTTTACCGGTTAAGGCCTTTTGAATGCTTGCATTCATGCGCTTTTGTGCAAAATCATCGGTTGCCTTAGCGGCATGATCAACAGCACGCCGCAACACATCGCTATCTTCCTCTGAGGATAGCGTGCTTTGCAATGTTGCCATAGCCTGAGCGACTGCAGCACGCTCGGCATCATTTAATAAATACCCATCGCTCGTTACCGCAGCCTGCACCGCATCCAGTAGGCGCTGAGCCGATACCTGCTCTTCTCGCAGGGCTCTAGCTTTTAAATCAACCTGGGCAGATGCAAAACCATCTTGCAGCATCCGTGTAATGTCTGCATCGCTTAAACCATAGGATGGTTTGATATCGATCGAAGCCTCAACACCCGAGCCCTGCTCGGTAGCACGCACCGATAACAAGCCGTCGGCGTCCACCTGAAAGGTCACCCGAATGCGTGCTGCCCCAGCAACCATCGGGGGTATGCCACGTAACTCAAATTGACCGAGTGAGCGGCAATCCGCCGAGGTTTCGCGCTCGCCTTGAACCACATGCAAAGCCAAAGCGGTTTGACCGTCCTTAAAGGTGGTGAACTCTTGCGCCCGCGCAACCGGAATGGGTGTATTACGCGGAATAATCTTTTCCACCAAACCACCCATGGTTTCAATGCCAAGGGAAAGCGGAATCACATCCAGTAATAGCCACTCTTCATTCTTACCTTGATTTCCGGCAAGCAGGTCAGCCTGCATTGCTGCGCCCATCGCAACAACCTGATCGGGATTAAAATTATTCAGTGGTGCTGTACCAAAGAGATCGCCCACTGCGCGCTGCACATGCGGCATGCGTGTTGCACCACCGACCATCACAACGCCTTTGATTTCTTCTGCCTTTAGCCCAGAATCCCGCAATGCCTTTCGTACTGCTGCCAATGTTTTAGCGACCAAGTTTTGCGTCATCTCAAAGAATTGCGCTTGACTGACCCCAACATTTACGACGGTACCGTCACTGAGTGTTTGGTGGACCCGCGCTAACGGATTATGGCTAAGCTGCTCTTTGGCTGTCTTACAAGCCATCAGTAAAGCACGGTGGTCTTGAATTGAAATCGGAGCTAACTTGGCTTGTTCGATTACCCAGCAGTAAAGGCGATGGTCAAAATCATCGCCGCCCAATGCCGAATCGCCACCGGTAGATAAGACTTCGAAGACGCCTTTGCTCATCCGCAAAATGGAAATGTCAAAGGTGCCTCCGCCTAAATCATAAACAGCATAAAGGCCTTCGGATGCGTTATCGAGCCCATAGGCAATCGCTGCTGCAGTTGGTTCGTTAAGCAAGCGCAAGACATCGAGTCCCGCTAATTTGGCGGCATCTTTCGTGGCTTGCCGTTGCGCATCGTCAAAGTAGGCCGGAACCGTAATCACAGCACCAACGATGTCGTCGTTTACCGAATCCTCAGCCAACTGCCGCAGACGCGCCAAGATTTCAGCGGATACTTCGATTGGACTTTTGTCACCGGCAACCGTTCGCAATTTCAGCATACCGGGTTGATCAACAAAGTCGTATGGGGCATTTTCCAAATGATCTACATCACCAAGGCCGCGACCCATAAAGCGCTTGACGGAGACAATCGTATTCTTTGGATCGCTTACTACACTCTCGAGTGCCTCAAATCCAGCCTGGGTTCGACCCCCTGGTAGATAGCGCACAACCGATGGAAGCAATTCGCGTCCTTGCTCATCCGCCAAGACCTTGGGCAGAGCGTCGCGCACAACCGCAACTAAGGAGTTGGTGGTACCTAGATCAATACCAATCGCAATGCGCCGCTGATGGGGCGCAAGTGACATACCGGGTTCAGAAATCTGTAATAGGGCCATTGATTATTAACTCAAGCAAGTGCCGCAATGGCGTCATCTAATTCAGTAGCAAATTTATCGATAAACAAAAGGCCGCGAAGCAATTCGGCTGCCCGCTGGTAATTATGCGTCCGATCCATTGCCTCTGCTAATTCAGCTAAAGCGGCATTATATGCAGAGTCAACTTCAATCGCCAATGCATCGAGTGCAGCAAAATCATCCACACTCTCCTCCAAACTGTCGCGCCACTCCATTTGCTGCAAAAGAAAAGCCGTTGGCATGGCCGTATTGGTCTCTAGGTTAGCTTCAACGCCATGCAGTTTGCACAGATACAAGCCGCGCTGAATCGGGTGCTTTAAGGTTTGGTGTGCCGTATTGGCAAGGGTCGCCATTTGCATAGCAATCCGCTGCTCACTATCGCTACCTTGGGTATGGCGATCGGGATGAACCTCTTTTTGAATTGCCAAGTAGGAAAGATCTAGCTGCGCTAGATCCAAACTGAATTGCGGAGTTAAACCAAAGAAATGAAAATAATTCTCAGACGCGGAATGATTCGCCACAACCACACTCGTCCTTCATGTTTGGATTTTGGAACTTAAATCCCTCATTCAGGCCTTCCCGCACAAAGTCGAGTTCGGTGCCATCAAGATAAGCTAAGCTTTTGGGGTCTACAAAAATCTTAATGCCATTGGATTCAAACATCTGATCTTCAGGAGCGACATCGTCCACATACTCCAACTCATAGGCTAAGCCAGAACAGCCGGTCGTGCGAACGCCTAGACGCAAACCGCAGCCTTTGCCACGCTTTTGCAGATTGCGATTGACGTGTGCAGCGGCTTTTTGGGTGAGTGTAATTGCCATAAGGGATTCCTAAGTGCAGATCAACTTAATTGCCTGGGTGCTTCTCTTTGTAATCCTGAACGGCTGCCTTGATGGCATCTTCCGCCAAAATGGAGCAATGGATTTTCACGGGTGGTAAAGCCAACTCTTCCGCGATTAAGGAGTTTTTAATCTCTAAGGCTTGATCCAAGGTTTTACCTTTAACCCACTCGGTTACGAGCGAGGAAGATGCAATCGCTGATCCACATCCGTAGGTTTTGAACTTCGCATCTTCAATGATGCCCTGCTCATTCACGCGAATTTGCAATTTCATGACATCGCCGCACGCTGGCGCGCCCACCATGCCGGTGCCGACGTTGTCATCGGTTTTTGCAAAGGAACCCACATTACGGGGATTCTCATAATGATCAATTACTTTATCGCTATATGCCATGGTTCTTTCTCCTGCTGTCTTAATCTGCTTAGTGGGCAGCCCACTGAATCGTACTCAAATCAATGCCGTCTTTGAACATCTCCCACAAAGGAGACAATTCGCGGAGCTTGGCGATCTTTTCTTTGACCAATTGCACCGTAAAGTCAACTTCCTCTTCGGTAGTAAAGCGGCCAATGGTAAACCGAATGGAGCTGTGTGCCAGCTCATCATTGCGACCGAGGGCACGCAATACATAGGACGGCTCTAAAGATGCGGATGTACACGCTGATCCCGATGAAATGGCAATGTCTTTCAAGGCCATCAACATCGATTCGCCTTCGACGTAATTAAAGCTAATATTGAGGTTGTGTGCCACGCGCTGATCCATGTCGCCATTGACATAGACCTCTTCGATATCACGCAGGCCATTTAAGAGGCGATCGCGCAAGGCACGAATACGTTTATTTTCTTCAATCATATCGAGGCGGGCAAATTTAAACGCCTCACCCATGCCGACAATTTGATGTACGGGCAATGTGCCGGAACGCATGCCACGCTCATGGCCGCCGCCGTGAATTTGCGCCTCAATCCGAATGCGGGGCTTGCGCCGCACAAACAATGCGCCAATGCCTTTGGGTCCATAGGATTTGTGTGCAGAAAAACTCATCAAATCAACTTTGATTTTTTCCAAGTCAATTTCAATCTTGCCGGTGGCTTGGGCTGCATCCACGTGCAAGATGATGCCCTTCGAGCGCGTGAGCTCGCCAATGCGGGGGATGTCCTGAATAACGCCAATCTCATTGTTAACGTACATCACCGAAACCAAAATCGTATCGGGACGAATGGCTGCCTGCAGTTGATCAAAATCAATCAGGCCATTGGGCAAGACATCTAAATACGTTACCTCGAACCCTTCCCGCTCCAGCTCACGACACGTATCTAAAGTCGCCTTGTGCTCGGTTTTGATGGTGATGAGGTGCTTGCCCTTTTCTTGATAAAAGTGTGCTGCGCCCTTAACTGCCAAATTAATGCTTTCGGTTGCGCCGCTAGTCCACACAATTTCGCGGGGATCAGCATGCACCAACTTCGCCACTTCATTACGCGCTTCCTCAACGGCTTCTTCTGCGGCCCAACCAAAGGCGTGGCTTCGCGATGCCGCGTTACCAAACTGCTCGCGTAGGTAAGGAATCATCTTATCCACTACCCGAGGGTCGATCGGTGTTGTAGAGGAATAGTCCATGTAGACTGGAAAATGCTTTGGGCTAAACAGCGATATTGGCTGGATTGCTTTGGTTTCGGGTGCGTTCATAAATAGAAATCTTCAGTGGTAAACAATGCAATATTGAGACTTAACTTTGCCGGGCAAGGTTAAAAACGGAATTCACGAGCAATGGCTTGGTGGCGATGCTAGGCTCTTTTTTTGTGAGCGGCGCAGGTACTGACTTCATTACCTTGATTGGCTCTGCTTTGATTTTGCGCTCACGCAAATCATGCACAACCTGGCCTCGATCTGCTTGCTGAGCAACTAAATCACGCAACGATACCGATGCAAGGTATTCCACCATACGGGTATTGAGATTGGCCCACAAGTCGTGTGTCATGCAGCGACCATGTTGCTCATCATCGCCATGGCAATTGCCTTTGCCGCCACATTGGGTTGCATCCAAAGGCTCGTCCACCGCAACAATAATATCGGCCACGCTAACCTCTTCGGGCTTGCGTGCCAATGTATAGCCGCCGCCAGGGCCGCGTGTGCTCTCAACGATGTTAAAGCGGCGTAACTTACCGAACAACTGCTCAAGGTAAGAAAGGGAGATATGTTGCCTTTGGCTAATTCCGGCTAGGGTTACGGGGCCATGGGCCTCCCGTAGCGCCAAATCAATCATGGCGGTTACTGCAAAACGACCTTTAGTTGTAAGTCTCATATGGCACCTTGGTAATGGATTTGTTATGGACAGCGCACAGTCGGGCGGGTAATACCCAACCGTTATAGTCAAGAATAACAGATACCCTACTAATTTGCTCGGGTACTACCCATGTTGGCTATAGGGCATCCTGGGATAAGGCGCCAAAGGCCATTTCTTTGACCTTGCTGAGGCGATCACGGGTCGCAGCTGCCTTTTCAAACTCGAGATTTTTGGCTTCGGCGTTCATTTGCTTCTCTAGGCGCTTGATTTCTGCCGAGAGCGCCCGCTCACTTAGTCCAGCATAGTGCGCCTGCTCTTCTGCGGCGACAAACTCAGAGCGCTTCTCTTTGACGTCGTAAACCCCATCAATGATGTCTTTAATGCGTTTGGTTACCCCGCGCGGCTCAATGCCATGCTCTTTATTAAAAGCAATTTGCTTGGTACGGCGCCGCTCAGTCTCACCCATAGCGCGGCGCATCGAATCGGTAATGCGATCGGCATACAAAATTGCCTTGCCATTCATATTGCGCGCTGCCCTACCAATCGTTTGAATCAGGCTGCGCTCTGAGCGCAAAAAGCCTTCCTTATCGGCATCCAAAATAGCAACCAGCGATACCTCGGGAATATCCAAGCCCTCACGCAGCAAGTTAATGCCAACAAGAACATCAAATGCGCCCAGTCGCAAGTCCCGAATAATTTCGACGCGCTCTACCGTGTCAATATCCGAGTGCACGTAGCGCACCTTGACGCCGTTGTCGGATAAAAAATCAGTGAGTTGCTCAGCCATCCGCTTAGTCAATACGGTGACCAAGACGCGCTCGCCTACCTTCACGCGCTCATGAATTTGGTTGAGTAAATCATCCACTTGTGAACTCGCGGGTAATACCTGAATTTGCGGATCCACCAAGCCCGTTGGCCGCGCCACTTGCTCAACAACCTGTCCGGTTTTACTGGCCTCATAATCCGCTGGGGTGGCTGAGACAAAAATGGCTTGACGCATTTTGGTTTCAAACTCCGGAAACTTAAGCGGCCGGTTGTCAAGCGCCGATGGCAGACGAAAGCCAAAATCCACCAAGGTTTGTTTGCGTGATCGATCGCCGTTATACATGGCGTTTAACTGCCCAATCATGACGTGGCTCTCATCCAAGAACATCAAGGCATCTTGGGGTAGGTAATCCACCAAAGTTGGGGGCGACTCGCCTGGTTTTGCGCCCGATAAATGGCGTGAGTAATTTTCAATGCCTTTGCAAAAGCCCAATTCATTTAGCATTTCGAGGTCAAAGCGCGTGCGCTGCTCTAAACGCTGCGCCTCTACCAGCTTGCCATCCTTTACAAACTCCGCAAGGCGATCGCGCAATTCAGTTTTGATTGTCTCAATGGCGTTGAGTACGGTTTCCCGGGGGGTCACGTAGTGCGAACTAGGGTAAACCGTAAAACGCGGGATCTTTTGTTTGATCCGGCCCGTCAAGGGATCAAAAAATTGCAGGCTCTCAATCACATCATCAAATAACTCAACACGGACTGCGAGCTCATTGTGTTCTGCAGGGAAAATATCGATGGTGTCGCCACGCACTCGAAATACACCCCGCTGAAAATCCATTTCATTACGGTCATATTGCATCGCAATTAAGCGCGTAACGATATCGCGCTGACTCATCTTATCGCCGGGGCGCAAGGTCATCACCATGCTGTGGTAATCGCCAGGATTACCGATACCGTAAATTGCTGAGACCGAAGCTACGATCACAACGTCACGGCGCTCCAATAAACTCTTGGTGGCAGACAAACGCATCTGCTCAATGTGCTCATTGATGGCCGAATCCTTTTCAATAAAAAGATCGCGATGCGGTACATAGGCTTCCGGTTGGTAATAGTCGTAATAACTTACAAAGTATTCGACTGCATTACGCGGAAAAAACTCCCTGAATTCGCTATAGAGCTGGGCAGCCAGGGTCTTATTCGGCGCAAATACGATGGCGGGCCGACCCATGCGAGCAATCACATTGGCCATGGTGTAGGTTTTGCCCGATCCCGTAACGCCTAATAGGGTTTGAAAGGATAGGCCGTCCTCAATCCCGGCAACCAAGAGATCAATGGCTTGGGGCTGATCACCCGCGGGAGGAAATGGCTGATACAACTCAAATGGCGAGTCCGGAAAACGCACAAACTTAGCCGGATCGAGACCTTCTGGCGCGCTGCTTAAGGGCAGATCTACCTCGAGGCCAGCGGCTAGGGGTTTGGGGCTTGATTTTGGCAACTTTGGGGGCATCTCGGCTATCATTTCATCTGCATACAATTTCACAGAGAATTTCATATAAACATTGATTTTGCCGTTTTTATCTAAAGATAGTCAGCCATTACTCTAAAAATCACCAATTCTTTGAGATCAAGCCTTCTTTTCAACCATTTACAGACGCCCACTACCCCATGAACCTGTTTTCCTCCGTACAACTTGCCCCTAAAGACCCAATTTTTGGCCTGACCGAAGCCTATATGGCCGACCAAAATCCAGAAAAGGTTAATTTAGGTGTTGGCGTTTACTACACCGATGAAGGCAAGGTCCCTTTGTTAAAGGCGGTTATTGAGGCTGAAAAAGAGATCGTCGCCAAACAATCTCCACGCAGCTACGTCCCAATTGAGGGGCCAAGTCCCTACAACATGGGTGTCCAAAAACTCCTCTTT
Organism: Polynucleobacter meluiroseus; assembly: GCA_945947155.1. Lineage (GTDB taxonomy): Bacteria > Pseudomonadota > Gammaproteobacteria > Burkholderiales > Burkholderiaceae > Polynucleobacter > Polynucleobacter meluiroseus_G. Next base: position 29,883 of record CAMEXM010000018.1, read on the forward strand.
GGCGAAGACTCCCCGTTAATTAAGGATGGTCGGGTTGTCACTGCGGAGTGCCTGGGCGGTACGGGCGCCTTACGTGTCGGCGGCGACTTTGTGAGACGCATTGAGCCAAACGTACCCGCAGCCATTAGTAACCCCAGCTGGGAAAACCACCGCGGCGTTTTCGAAGCTGCCGGTTATGAGGTGCTTGAATACACCTACTTTGACAGCAAAACACGCGGCGTGGATTTTGCTGGAATGGTCAAATCCCTAGAGTCTTTTCCGAAGCGCACCCTGGTTGTGCTGCATGTCTGCTGCCATAACCCCACTGGCGCAGATCTGACTAAAGAACAGTGGCTTAAGGTAATTGAGATTTGCCGAGAGCGGGACCTCATTCCATTTTTAGATATGGCGTACCAAGGCTTTGCTCAAGGCATTGCAGAGGATGGACTTGCTGCGCGGTTATTTGCAGAATCAGGCATGTCTTTTTTTGTATCCAGCTCTTTTTCAAAATCGTTCTCGCTGTATGGCGAGCGTGTAGGCGCCCTGTCCATCGTCACCCAAAACCGAGATGAATCCGCACGCGTGCTCTCGCAACTCAAGCGCGTGATTCGCACGAATTACTCCAACCCGCCAACCCATGGTGGCGCAATTGTGGCTGCTGTGCTCAATAACTCAGGCCTACGTCAGCAGTGGGAAGATGAGCTCGCAACCATGCGTGATCGTATTAAAATCATGCGCCACGAACTGGTTGTCCGCTTGGCTGCCAACGGTGCAAAACAGGATTTCAGTTTTATCGAGTCGCAACGTGGCATGTTCTCCTATTCGGGCCTGAGTGCAGAACAAGTGGCGCGCCTGCAAAAGGAGGACAGTATTTTTGCCCTGTCTACCGGTCGTATTTGCGTTGCAGCCCTCAATACCAAGAATATTGACCGCGTGGCTAAAGCAATTGCCCGCGTCTTAGCGTAAAGGCGGTTACACTGGTTTTCTAGGAGGCGTCATGCTATATCAACTGTACGAGTTCCAAAAAGCATTGCTTCAGCCATTAAGCTCATGGGCACAAACTGCATCAGAGACGTTTATCAACGCGTCCAATCCATTATCCAAAATGCCTGGGGCGGAACGCATTGCTGCAAGCTATGAGTTACTGCACCGACTCGGAAAAGAATATAAAAAACCAGAATTCGGTATTCGAGCTGTAAAAGCCCACGGACGCGATGTTGCCATTCACGAAATCACCACACTCGAAAAGCCGTTCTGCAATTTAATCCGCTTTAAGCGCTATTCGGATGACATTGAAGTCATCAAACAACTCAAAGAAGATCCAGTCGTGTTGGTGGTTGCGCCCTTATCAGGTCACCACTCCACTTTGCTACGCGATACCGTACGTACATTGCTGCAAGACCACAAAGTTTATATCACCGATTGGCTGGATGCACGAACAGTACCGGCCAACGAAGGTGAATTTGGGCTCGATGATTATGTGCACTACATTCAAGAGTTTATTCGCACCATTGGCCCTAAGAATCTCCACGTGATTTCAGTATGTCAGCCGACGGTACCAACTTTAGGGGCTGTCTCCCTGATGGCATCCAGCGGTGAAGAGACGCCTGCCTCAATGATCATGATGGGTGGCCCGATCGACGCGCGCAAATCGCCTACTGCAGTCAACTCCTTGGCTGATAAAAAATCATACGAGTGGTTTGAAAGCCATGTTATCTATGACGTACCCCAGCCTCATGCTGGCGCGGGTCGCCGAGTCTATCCAGGGTTTTTGCAGCACAAGGGTTTTATCGCAATGAACCCACGGAACCACATGCAATCGCATTGGGATTTTTTCCAGAACTTGGTGCGCGGCGATGAGTTGGATGTAAAAGCCCATATTCGCTTTTATGATGAGTACAACGCAGTTTTGGATATGGATGCTAAGTACTATTTGGATACCATCAAAACCGTATTTCAAGAACACGCTTTACCCAGCGGTACCTGGAAAGTCTCTGGTAAGTTAGTCAAGCCCCATGACATTACTGATGTTGCGCTCCTTACCATCGAGGGTGAGCTAGATGACATTTCTGGTAGCGGTCAAACCCGCGCCGCACATAAATTATGTAAAGGGATTCCTGCCGAACGCAAGGACCATTACGAAGTAGTTGGAGCTGGTCACTACGGCATTTTTTCAGGTCGACGTTGGCGTGAAAAGGTGTATCCGCGTATTAAAGATTTCATCCGTGAGCATGAGCAAACTTCCAAGGCATCAAAAAAGAAGGTAGCCAAAGCAGCGCTCGCGAGTGACTAAGTTCGCAATTCTTACTTGCTGACAAACACCGCATGAATCCAGTTGAACTCTGCAATCAACTCGATGGTGTACTTCCTCAAACCCAATGTACGAAGTGCGGTTACCCCGACTGCCGATCCTATGCTGCGGCGATGGCCGATGAGGGGGTATTACCCAATCGCTGCCCGCCAGGGGGCGCCGAAGGAATAAAGCGTCTAAGCGCTATTTTGACGATGTCCGGACGGCAACTTCCGCCTCATCTTCAATTGGAATCTGAGTGCGGCATCGAACGGCCGCGGCCAGTAGCCCTCATTGACCCTAAGACCTGTATTGGCTGCACCCTCTGCATACAAGCCTGTCCGGTCGATGCCATTGTGGGCGCATCAAAACAGATGCACGTGGTGCTGACGGAGTGGTGCACGGGCTGTGATCTCTGCGTGCCGCCCTGCCCAGTTGATTGCATCAGTATGGTTTCAGTGACCGAAAGCCGAACTGGCTGGGATGCATGGACGGCTGAGCAGGCTGATTTATCGCGGACACGCTACCACCGACGCGAAGATCGCCTAGAGCGCGAAGAGCGTGATAACAATCTACGCCTGTCTAAAAAAGCCGAGGCCAAGTTAAAGGCACTCAACGAAGCCGTTGGCGGTACAAGCCAATCCATAGAGCAAGCGCAAGAAAGCGAACGCAAACGTGCGATCATTGCAGCCGCAATTGAGCGTGCAAAGCTGGCTGCAGCCAAAGGCGACGCGAAATGAATCTTGAGCAGCGCAACGCTTTTTTTGCTCAACTGAAAGTAAATAATCCCAACCCAGAAACTGAGCTAGAGTACAGCTCACCCTTTGAATTACTGGTTGCGGTTCTGCTCTCAGCGCAGGCGACCGACATATCCGTCAATAAAGGGACGCGTCAGTTATTTAAAATCGCCAATACACCTGCCGCCTTACTAGCTTTAGGCGAAGATGGCGTACGACCCTTCATCGAGCACATCGGCCTCTTTCGCACCAAAGGAAAACACTTACAAGAAACCTGCCGCATTTTGCTAGAGCAGCATGGCGGGGAAGTTCCTCGCACCCGTGAAGCGCTTGAAGCCCTTCCAGGAGTAGGTCGAAAAACAGCCAATGTTGTTTTAAATACAGCATTTGGGGAGCCTACCATGGCGGTCGATACCCATATCTTTAGGGTATCGAATCGTACCGGCCTTGCTCCAGGAAAAGATGTGCTGAAAGTAGAGCAGCAACTCCTCAAACGCATTCCAAAAGAGTATTTACTAGATGCGCACCATTGGCTGATTTTGCATGGGCGTTATGTTTGTAAGGCACGATCACCTGAATGTGCCCAATGCATTGTCGAGCCACTCTGTGGTTACCGTCAAAAAACGGGAAAAGGACAAATTCGTGGCACTGTTTAATCCAAGCCGAGATGAAGTCCGGCGTTTCTTTTGCGATACCTGGCAGAAAAAGCAAGCCAGTACGATTTTGACGCCACTCGAAACGCTGGCTGGCCAGTGGATGGAAGAGCATCCTGAGTACCATGCCTTACTCGGCGATAGTGAAGCTGCACTGAGTCAAGATTACACTCCAGAGCGTGGCGAAACCAATCCCTTCCTACATCTCTCGATGCACCTATCCATTAGCGAGCAGATCTCAATTGATCAACCGCCAGGTATTCGGCACGTCGCCAGCGTTCTTACGCAGCGACTTGATTCCGAACATGCGGCGCAGCATCGGATCATGGAGTGCC
>CAMEXM010000019.1 GCA_945947155.1 Polynucleobacter meluiroseus
TCGTTGTCAGGACATCGATTTGACGCAATAAGGTGACGATTTGTTCGGGTTTAAGACGTTGGCCTTTTGCCATATTTAGCACTCCTTTAAGGTGAAGATTATCAAAAATCCTCTCTTCTGGGGTGGTACTAAAAATCAAGTCAGTTCAAGTTCAGCCACCTCAAAACCAGTATTCATCGATTTCGCTCGGATTTCAGGAAGAAGTCATCCAATTTTCGTAATTTCTATTACAGTAGGTTGTTACGAGAAAAATAAATAGGAGCCATATGAATACCCTTGATGCCATTCGCCAGCGTAGAGCAGTAAAGCACTTTGATGCTACGTACCAAATTACCTCCGCTGAAACTGACGCATTAATTGATTTGGCAATGCAAGCCCCATCTTCTTTCAATATTCAGCACTGGCGTTTAGTCAATGTAAAAGACAAGGCATTGCGAGTGCAGTTGCGTGCAGCTGCGCACGATCAAGCGCAGGTTACGGATGGCTCACTCTTGTTTGTAGTCACGGTTGACATCAAGGCATGGGATAAAGATCCTGCGCGCTATTGGGTGAATGCCCCCAAGGCCGCACAAGACATCTTAGTGCCATGGATTAATCCCTTTTATTCGGGCAATGAGCAGTTGCAACGCGATGAAGCGATGCGTTCTGCCGGAATTTTGCTGCAAACCATGATGATGGCGGCAAAAGCAATTGGATATGACTCATGCCCGATGGTGGGCTTTGATTTTAATAAGGTTGCTGAGTTAATTCATTTACCAAAAGACTATGCGGTGGCAGCAATGCTGGTGATTGGTAAAGGAACCCAGGCGGCATGGCCCAAGCCTGGATTTATTCCTAAATCAGAAATGCTGATTGACAATCATTTTTAATATGCTCAAAAGCGCATTGTTAATCGTTCTGCTGTTTTCTAGCGCATCTGCATGGGCGTTGGATTTTTCCGATATTGCTACTGAAGGCCAGATTAAATATCTAAAAGAGCGGCCCGACCCCGGAGCGTACTCGTATGAATCGCGGGTAAAAATTACTGCAGCTAGTTTGGAAAGCGGTAGTGTGCAGATTGCAACATGCCATTACCAGCTTGATCCCATCCGTAAGGTAGTGATTGTTTTTAACCCCAGCCGCATTCAAGCGATTGCAGTCAAGAGCCTTGATAAGATGGCTTCAGCAGAAGTAAAAAACAACCAAGTCGTTTTGACTGACGTTGAGCGTGGCGCGTCGATTTGCATTGATCTGCAATCCAAAGCCTTGGATCAAGTGGGAGCCGGCCAATATCGTTTGAATGCCGGACCTTTGATGCGCCGCTACTTGGATGGCTACTTGCCAATGGCCGCAAAAATACGCGTGGATTGGCCCATCAATATGCTGACGGTAGAAAAAACCACTCCTTCTGAGAAAGAAGGTATCCAGGTGGTTCAGGGGAATGATGGCGTGCAATTGGATATGATTTTTGCAGGCAAGATGACGGCGCAAATTGATTTAAAAAAGCCGGATTAAATTACGTGGTGCAGTAAGTGCCTTGTTTACTCGGCCCATGTAAGCATATTGGGTAATGGAATGAACGGGTACACCTTGACTCCGCATAAAATAAGCAATTCTTTTTATAATATGCACCTACACTTTTTTACGGCCCTCAACCCACCATGATTTACCTCCGAAAATCCAGTGATCGCGGCTATGCTGATCATGGCTGGCTCAAAAGCTTCCATTCCTTTTCATTTGCCAATTACCATGACCCGCAATTTATGGGTTGGGGTAATTTACGGGTGATCAATGAGGATCGGGTTGCTGCCGGGCGGGGCTTTGGTAAGCATAGCCATCGTGATATGGAGATTGTGAGTTACGTTCTTTCGGGTGAGTTAGCGCATGAAGACAGCATCGGCAATATAAAAACCATTCCGCCGGGGGACGTACAGCGAATGAGTGCCGGCACCGGCGTTGTGCACAGTGAATTTAATCATGCGCCAGACCAAGAAACCCATTTTTTACAAATTTGGATAGAGCCACTACAAAGGGACATCGAGCCGGGATATGAGCAAAAAACCATTCCGCCCCAAGCAAAGCGCGGCACCTTACATTTAATTGCATCGATCGATGGTGCGCGCGGCTCAGTCAAGATGAACGCCGATGCCAAAATCTATGCTGGTTTATTTGACGGTAGTGAGTCTGCTACCCTGCAAATGGATCCGGCTCGTAAGGCATATGTGCATTTGATTAAAGGTACATTAGTGGCTCAAGGACAGCAATTGCAGGCGGGCGATGCCGTAATGCTGGAGGGCGAGAGCCTGCTGACGCTGGAGCATGGCGTGGGCGCTGAAGCCTTGGTATTTGATCTAGTGCCGTAACCTAGACTTCACTTTCAGGGCATCACAGGACCTGTCGCCCTTAAATAGACTTAGCTTCAATAAAACCCTAAGCCAGACGGTGGGTATTTTGCGCTCAGCAAGCTAAGCAGATATCGGCTACATTTCGGGTTTACGACTACTGCCATTTTTATATTAAGTGCGTAATATAAGTTAATACCTTAACAAAAGTGAAGCATGCCAACTCCCTCATCTGATTTAGTTGAATTGACCTACGTCAGCCAACCTGCTGAGGAAATGTCTTTTTTTGGATTGATGCGCCTTCTCTATCATTCCTACCTGCGCAACCAAGCGCTTGGGATTACCGGGGTTTTGATTTTTGAAGATCAACGTTTTGGTCAAGTTATTGAGGGTCCAGCAAACTCCATCGATCGTCTGTGGGATAAGATCCAAAAAGACGAGCGCCATAAAAACGTAAAGCTGGTTAGCCGTAAAGCGATTGAGCGCCGCAGTTTTTTAAAGTGGACTATGATTTTTCAGGGCAATGAAGAAATTGCAAATCGCCTTCCCGAGGTCAAGGCTGCGGTCGAGCAGGGCGATTTTCCGAGCGACCACCCTTTGCTGGTTGCGTTGCGTCACGAAATCCAGCACGAATAGACCGCTTATTTTTTGTAGATGGCAGCGCTCGGCCAGTGCGCCCACCACCCAAGGCGGAGACTGAAAATCCATATCCGCCATCCATAGCGGAATGCCATTGCCAGCAGCCTACCGATCCCAACGTATCGAGTCACTGTTGCAGCGGCCTACGGGAACGTCAAAATCAAAAGGTATGCCTTAATTGTACTAAGTAGACGACACTGCCGTTTTCCTGTTATGGGGTAGCGAGCGAGCAAATACCGCAATTTAAGGCTACCATTACGCTAACCATTTAATTACGAAAGTGTTGTCCCATGTTTAAAACCTTCAGAATAAAACTAGCTCGATGGATCTTGGGCGAGTACTGCGCCTGTTATAAGATGGGTTATCACCCGCTTGTCGATTTTCGTCAAAAAAGCGCCGATACGGAAGCAAAAGCAAAAGCGCGTCAGGCCTAAGCTAATTTATATTAAGGAAACAGAATGAGTAAGAGTAAAGCGGTAGAAACAAAAAATAAAATAGTCACCATTTATAGTGGATTGACGATTGCCTTCATTGTGATTTTTGGCGGAATCTCCGTCTTGTCATGGTTTGTGTCGGCACTCAACTTCTAGGCTGTTACACGCTGCGTGGTGCGGCAGCAAGATCATTGTTTATCGTTTTTTTGATCGCTTTGATGCCGCTCTCTTTTTTCGCGCTCCTTACGTAGGTCGCGAAATTGCCACCAAGCAAATAGCACTACTCCGCCAAATACTAAAAAGAGCTCAATAACGATGATGGGGGCGAATTCACTCATAGTCGAAATTTGTATTCTTCATAAGCGAAATAATACCGCTCTCCTACTGTCCACGTGAAGATCTTTCTGACTGGCGCCACCGGCTTTATTGGTAGCCATTTTCTAAAGCACTGCCTGGCCGCTGGCCATGAGATGACCTGCTCAGTACGATCGCCCAAGCAGGCCGATGCTATAAGGGCATTCGGTGCCTCGCCATGGGAGGGTGATTTACAAAACCAAGGTGAACTTAGCTTGGCCTTAGCCGGATTTGATGTGCTGATTCATGCAGCGGGCTGCCGTGATTTAACCGCGCCGACTGAGCTTCTTGAGCAAAGCAATACGATATTGACGCAGGTCTTGGTGGATGCTGCTGCAAAAGCAGGCGTGTCCCGATTTATTTACATTAGCGCTGCCTCGCTGGTGATGGCTGACCCTAAGCCACTATTGAATGGAACGGAGTCATCGCCCATTATGCTGCGCGATTATCTACCCTATACCCGCAGTAAGGCCTTGGCTGAGGCGAATGTCTTAGCAGTCCAGCAGAGCGCCATGAAGGTGGTGGTACTGCGCCCCAGTTTTGTTTGGGGCAAGGGCGATAGCATCGATACTGAGATTGGTCCGGCATCTAATCGCGGTCAATTTGGCTGGTTTAGCCAGGGGCACTATCCGTTTGCAACGTGCTCGATTGCGAACCTTTGCGATGCATTGCAGCAGGCAATGCAATATACCCAGTCAGGATGTATTTTTAATATCAGTGATTCTGAGCCGGTTGATTTTCGAGCATTTATGAGTCAGCGACTGAAGGTTAGCGGCTTTCGGGTACCCACCTTATCTGTGCCACGAAAGCTGGCTTGGTGGCTCGGTGCTTTTACGGAAACGGGTTGGAAATACTTGCCTATTCCGGGAAAACCGCCGATTGTCCGAGAAATGGTGCGTTTAATGGGCTATCCATTTACCGTCTCAATCGAGCACGCCAATCAAGAGCTGGGCTATACGGCACCGCATTCAATCGTAGTGGGAATGCGGGCCATTGTCAGTAATAAAGAGGATAAATAGGGTATTGATCCCAGCCGTCAGCAATAATTGCTTGGAATTACTATAATTTAGGCGTTAAGAAGAGCGGTATGCGTTCTTCGTTTTATCTGAGCAAGGGATTGCAATGCGCATTGAAGATAAGGATCCAGCACGGCATGCGGGAATTGAGTACCCGATGGAAGTGGGTGCTCCTGTTTTTGCGCCGATTAAGGTGACCGAAGAAAAAGACAAGGCCGTCAATGTTGCCCGTCAAAATGCCAAACAAGAGTATGACCGCATCATGGAGCAGGCTACGGTTCTCATGAAACAGGCAAAAGCGCTCCAGTCGCGCTTAGATGCCACCGAAATGGTACATGCCGCTAAATTTGGTTTTAACCCTATCCATGGAAAAACCTATTTTTTGTACTACGACCAGCGTAATCAAACTAATTTGCTGTTACAAAATGGGCCAAATGATTGGACCTGCGGTATCCCTGCAAACTGGAACTACCTGATGACGGTCAAAAAACTGGGTGACAGCACCTGGGAACAAATCGAAGAAACAGTGGAATAGATTTATTCTCCACGCGACCTAAACCGCAGTGAATACAGCCCTTTATTGGTTTCGGTCCGACCTGCGGCTGGAAGATAACCCCAACTTTTTATCGGCATGCAAGGCTGCAGATGGGCTACTGCCAATCTATGCCCATGCACCGCAAGAATCACTCCTCTGGGGCTTTGATCGGATTGGACGGCATCGTCAGCAGTTTTTACGCGATGCGCTGAGCGATTTGCGCCGAAAGCTAGAGCAGCTCGGATCCGATTTACTGGAATTGCAGTCTCCTCCAGGCGACTCGATAAGCATCGTCGATTTAGTGATGGAGCTAGCACAACGCTATGGAATTAAAACCATCTACTGTGAAGCGATTCATGCGCCCGAGGAAATGCAGGCGCTTGCGCTTTTAAAGCAGGCAGGATTTACTGTCCACGCTGAGCTTGAGTCAACCATGATTGCCGTGCGTGATTTGCCATTTACACCGGATGCGATGCCGGATCAGTTCACACAATTTCGCAGCAAAATTGAAAAAGCAAAATACCTGTTTACCGACCCCGTTTTAGCCCCAAGCCGTATTCCAGCATTGCCTGGTGATTTCAAGCGATCCGCGGTTGCAGATGCGCAGAGCTCCGTTAAAACAGAGTCTTTTGGTAAAAGTAACGGCCATCCACATAGCTCCTTCCCCCACTGCAGTGAGGCTTGCCGTGGCGGCACAACCGCCGCAGAAGGCCATCTGCGGCAATATCTAGCGCGCGCACTGCCGCATTCGTATAAGGTAACGCGTAATCAACTGCATGGCCTTGATTATTCAAGCAAGCTGTCACCATGGCTGGCATTGGGTAGTATTTCAGCGCGCAGCGTGATGAAACAGCTAAAGCAGTTTGAGTCAGAGCAGGGTGCCAATGAGGGTAGTTACTGGCTTTGGTTCGAACTGCTCTGGCGTGATTATTTCCGCGTACTCCATCTTAAATATGGAAAGCAGTTGTACTGTGCAAGTGGTTTAAATCAATCGGAAAAGCCGATACACAATGCTAGAGGCTTTCAGCATTGGTGCTCAGGCACAACAGGGGAGTCGATTGTCGATGCCGGCATGCGTGAACTGAAGGCGACTGGTTATCTATCGAATCGCTTGCGCCAAGTGGTAGCGAGTTATTTGATCTATGACTTGCATTCGGACTGGCGCGCAGGCGCCGCTTGGTTTGAATCGCAGCTACTGGATTACGATGTGTATAGCAACCAAGGCAATTGGCTTTACATTGCAGGCAGGGGTACCGACCCGCGCGGCGGTCGTCGTTTCAACCCGCAAAAACAAGCCCAAGACCACGATGCCAATGGCAGTTACCGTGCGCTGTGGTTGAGCGACTGATCAAGGCATAAGGCAGATCGGATGGTTTGTGCATGAATATCGACCGTGAGATTGATGTCCTTGCCATATCCGCCCGCCATTGCAATGGCCACCGGTAGCGCATTGGCTGCGGCCCAGTTGTAGACCTGCTGATCGCGTTCCCGCATTCCTTCTTTCGTCAGACTGAGCTTACCCAAGCGGTCATGTTCATGGGGATCTGCGCCAGCAAGGTAGATAATAAATTGGGGATCAAATTGAGTCTGAAGGACATGGAGCGCATTACTTAAGGCATCCAAGTACATGGCATCACCGCACCCATCGGGTAGTGCTACGTCTAAATTACTTTCTTCTTTCTGAAACGGAAAGTTATTTTCGCCGTGCAGGGACAGGGTAAAAATACCTTCATCGTTTTTTAGAATCGCGGCAGTACCATTGCCCTGGTGTACGTCCAGGTCAACGATGGCCACCCGAAAATCACCACCTTGGGTTTTTTGCAGCACGCGTGCAGCGACAGCGGCATCGTTAAAGACACAAAAACCACCGCCATGGTCTCGGTAGGCGTGGTGGGTGCCGCCCGCTAAATTAACCGCTACTCCATCGATAAGGGCCGACTGGCATGCCGCAATGGTAGCGCCAACCGATCGCTTAGAGCGCTCGACCATGCGCTCACTCCAAGGAAAGCCGATTGCGCTTTGCTCTTGAGGGCTGAGCTGACCCGCAACTACTTTTTGAATGTAGCTTGGTGTATGCGCGTAGAGTAAATGGGTATCGCTTGCAACTGGTGCCTCGATCAACTGAATCTGGGGATGCATCGCAATGGCTTCCCGCAGTAAGCGGTACTTCTGCATGGGAAAGCGATGGCCTTCAGGCAGCGGCAAGACAAAGTGGTCGGTGTAGAACGCCTTCACAGAAGCTCTAAATTAATCTGCGGTAATGATAGTGTTTGCCAATGCTTGGCCGCTGAGCCATGCGCCTTCTACTCGGCCACCATTTAACCAATCACCGCAATACCCAATGCCGCGTTCAAAGTCGCAATGAAAGCCTTCTTGCAAGCTGGTGGCACTGCTGGCGTAGCGCCAGCGATGGATCGCATGTGCTGCTGGAGCCTTACCACCCAGGGCAATAAAAGCCGCAATCATTTGGGGTGCAATGGTGAGTGGGTCGGCATCAATGTGATCTTGGCTCCATTGCGATTGAGCATGAATCACCCATACTTCCTCGCCGGTGCGCTGGGGTTTGGCATTATTGCGTGCCACCCAACTCAGAATGCCCTCATTAATGAAGGCGGCTTCAAACGGCATAGTAATCGCTTGATTGAAGCGCAACATCATGGTCCAGCACCCTTCGGTTTTTGCTTTTTCGTGCAACCCGGTAATAGCAGGATCAATTGCTTTAGTCAGCGCAAGTGCTTGGGGCGCTGGTATTGCCAAAATTACCCAATCGGGATGGTAATTGAGTAGGCCGTATTCCGCTGTATTTAATTGCCACTGCTGTTGCGCTCGATTTATGGATGAGATGGTATGGCCGGTATGTATTTCAAGGGATTTAGCTAAGTGGTGGGCAGGCGAAGTCATCCACGGCGTACCAACATAGCGTGCATCACTGGACTTACTGCTATGCCATGCTTGGTTTTCATAGACCCCAATTGGGGTTTGCCATTGTGCTGCCACCCCTTGCTCAAGCCAAATTGCCAATTGATTCTGAAAAGCGGGGTCGCGCGCAGTGAAGTAGCGCGCACCATGATCGCATTGCCAGCCATCGCTCTTACGTGTGCTCATGCGTCCAGCAACGCCACGGCTTTTTTCAAATACTTTGACCTGGATTCCTGCTTTAGCTAAGGCGCTCGCGCAACTCAGGCCAGCCAAGCCAGCGCCGATAACGGCAACCTGACTTTTTTTCTCTATCCTAGGTAGAATCAATGCCATGGCGTATTTTTATGGGCGGAGTCTGAAATGAGTAATTTAGATATGCGGTGTTGTGGTTCCGGCGTTTGCATTATCAACGATGCAGGCGAGTGTTGGTGCGGTCAACGCTGGGATGGAACGAAGATGAGCTTTGTGCCTTTGAGCAGCACGCCTAAAGCAGAAGAAGGCCTTGATAGCCAAGCAGCTGCCTCCAATCAAACCAAAAATCAGGCCGACACAAAATCCTAGACTTGCAGTTTAGGCTCAGATGGAATGCATGAGCGGCCAGCTTGCTGCTCTGCTTGTTTTAGCCAGGTGGGCTTTGCGCCCTTAGCACTATTGCCCATGTCGCGAAATTGCTCTGGAGTGAGCTTTTTCTCTAAGGCACCAACAACACAACTGCAATACGGAATGAAGTCAGCGTCACTTACCTTATCGCTTAGCCGTTGGTGAATGGTGCGCTGTTGCTCAATGCACTGTTGTGTAAAGCGCTCTTTTTGTTTTGAGCTGGCCTGAGCGAGGGATGGACTTGCATTAAGTAAGCAAACACTTACTAGAATTGCTCCAAGGGGTTTAAAAACGGAGTGCATGCGGTGTTCCAATCGATTAACCCACTGTGAGCAAACTTCAACCCGTGTAATGGTAGGGTAATTAGCGAATCCGTGCTGCTTGGTAACGCAGGAACGCTTTTCTACCAGCCAGAAGGGCGGTGAAAACTAAGGCGATGGTGGAGAAAAATGATTTCATGAGGCTCTTTCTAGTTAAATTAGACTACTTTTTAAGGGAAAACCCTTATACCAACTATACGCTTTTAACTAGGGGTGCGCAGAGGCCCATAAAACCCCAATTCCAGTAGACCTATTCCGAGCTTTGTAAGGCCTTTTGGATAGCGTTTGCAATGCTGGCTGGATCGTCTGCAGAGCCATAACGGCGTATCACCTGTCCTTTGCGATCAACCAAAAACTTCGTGAAATTCCATTTGATCGCTTCTGTACCCAAAATACCAGGGGCGGCATGCTTTAGGAATTGAAATAAGGGGTGGGCACTCTCGCCATTGACATCGGTTTTTTCAAATAGCGGGAAAGTGGTCTGATAGCGCGTATTACAAAATTGCTCGATTTCAGTAGCGCTGCCCGGTTCCTGTCCACCGAATTGATTACACGGAAAGCCCAGCACTTCAAATCCGCGATCCTTAAATTGCGCATAGATGCTTTGTAGGCCGACATACTGGCTAGTAAAGCCGCAACGACTGGCAACGTTAACGATTAGCAGGACTTTGCCGATGTAATCATTCATCTGTTCAGTATCACCATTCAACCGAGTGAGATTAATATTTGGCAGCATGGGGATTTCCTTTGTTGGAATTGAGTCCATAAATACGACGGTAAGAGTGGGCAGCTACCCCGTTTTGCAGTGCCTTACGGACGGGTTTTGCAATTAGGTTAATGGCGGATTGAACTGCGTTTCGTTCAAACGCCGACGGGACTTTACGGCCGATGAGTGGATAGGCCCAGTCGGGTAAATTGAGGAAACCGGCTTTGCTGACGAGTCGAACAAATGGCCGTGAATGCAAGCTGCTGGGGTATTCATCCAGCAGGGTTACTATGGCGCGAGCCCGCTCGCCGAAGTGTAGCTCGGGTACATAAGCGGCAATCGCCTTATCCGTATCGAGCGCCGTACCAGGCAGGTCAACTGCGCCGAGTCGATTTCCAATTAAGCGCATTTCGATAAAGTAGCGGTCTATGTCGGTCTTAGCTAAATTAGGATTGCGATAGCGCAAGTAAGCACGCATGAAGCTGCTGGTTTCGGTCAGGTGGACCCAGTTTAATAAATGCGGATCGCTGGCGCTGTAAGGCTTGCCAAATTCATCGGCGCCTGTAATGTGCCCATGAATGCGGTTCACCTTATCAATCATCTGATTGGCCATTGCAGTCGGTCCATACGTGGTGGCGGCAATAAAAAAAGCAGTGCGGCCTAGGCGACCCTGTAAATCCCTCCGAAAGCTAGAGTGGTCCCAGACCCCAGCGAGCGCCCCTGGGTGCAATGCCTGCAAGACCAGTGATGAAATACCACCGATCATCATCGCCATAAAATCAGCATGCACTTCCCATGGCATAGAGTCAGGACCGAGCAGGCCAGGATCGCCGGCAGGCGTGAGGAAGGCGGTAGGTGGCCCACTTCCACTAACCAATTGACGAATCATTTGCTGAATAAAGAGATCCACCATCACGATCCTTGACTCACGTTAAATGAAAGAGATCAATGAAGCGTTGAATTTAAATCAACGCCATCCTCGAGCAGCTCTTGAATTAAATCCAGGCGCAATCGCGGATTATCTTGCATTAGCAGGTGATTTTTTTGGGAAACTGAAAGTGGCAGTATCTCCGCTAAGCGATTCGAGACCCACGCGCAATCAGTCAGGCGATAGGGCTCTTGAAAAGGCAACTGACCTTCGCTGAGCCCTTGCTTTTGTACCGAAGTAATAATTTCAGAAAGGAGTAGAGCGGCATCATTCAATTCATCCGGAATTGCCATGCCTGGATCCGCGGCAATGCACTGCACCTCGCCCATCCATAAACCGTTTTTCTCGCGCCTAGACTGCAGCAGTGTAAACCGCGCATGTCCGACAGAGCGTGTCATATAAAGGGCTGGCTGGATGGGATCAAATTCAATAATTTGGGCGAGGGTGCCAAACTGAGATAAGAGGATATTGGGCTTTGCCGGATCTTCTATTTCAGCGCCTTCCTCAATACCAACAATCCCAAAGAATTCTTGATTTTTAAAGCAGGTTTTCATCATATCAAGGTAGCGCACCTCAAATATCTTGAGTGCAATTATGCCGTCAGGAAATAAAACCGTTTGCAACGGAAATAAGGGAATCCAAAAAGGTTTTGTGATATCGGTCATAACTGCAATGTACAGGATCTAATGCAATTCTGCAGAGGGGCAATAGATATCACTTAAGAAACGACCTTCGATAGAATCGCCTCGTGGCGCATGGCCCACGTTGGAATACCGGACTCTTGGTTATTTAAAACCTGCGCTATAAAGTCAAGGCTAAGCTCTTGTGTCGCCTCTTTCACTTGCTGGTTTAAAACGGCGCCACCGGAACGGGTAAGGTCAGTAAACATGCTATGCGAGCCGCCCTCAAAAACAGCCAAGGCTTTGCGTTCACTACCAATGGCTTCAAAAATGGCTAAGCGATCAGGGTAGCCGCTAAAGTAGCCTGGAATTTGGATGTTGTCGTCAGTGGCTGTAATGTGTAGGGTAGGTAAGCGAACTGGCTGCAAGATGGAGTCCACTGAATTTTGACCATAGAACCGTGGCGCTGAAATCAGGATAGCGGCATTGATACGCGGATCGCGTAAATCAATTGGAATGGCGTTACGACTAACGCGCGCACCAGAGGCAAGCAGGGTGGTATTGGCTCCATACGAGTGTCCGGCGGCAATAATCTGATGCGGGTTGATTGCTTGGCCAAGCGGGTTGCTCAAGATATGTGTCAATGCAAAGCGTAAATCAAATACCCTAGCAAGGGCTTCTTTTTCCTGGGCTGCCTCTTGCAGTCTGGAAACCAAATTAAAGGGGTTGCCAAACCAGATGGAACGATCACTGCCAACGTGCTGGACGTGTAAGCTCGCTAGTCCATGGCTTGCCCAATAGCTTCCGAGGTAGCTATAGCCTAAGCGCGATCCGCCGATGCCATGCGAAAAAATAATCAGGGGCGCGGGGGCCGCAGAGAATGATGCAACTGGCTGGTAAAGCCGAACAGGGACAGGGCGCTCACGGGAATCATCAAACCAATCGAGATCGTGGATCTGAAATGCAGACGTGGAGGCAATTCCGTTCAGCGGAAAAAAAGCAAGCGAGGGCGCAGCCACTGCCAGCGCCGCCGCTGGAATCTGTTTTAAAAATCGCCTTCTAGAAAAATGAGCCATGGTGCATTCTATTTTGCTTTTATTAATCAAGCAGCAGGGCTACTGATTCAGCTAAGCGGGGCCCTATCGATTATCGCGTCGACGGCGCGCTAGGAATTGCACCAAGCGAAAATGACCGTAGCCCATGACAAGGGCAAACACAGCAATCGAGTACTTAATCTCAATTCCGGTCAGGGATTGCGTAATGGTAGAAAACAGTGCGGACCACAGCATGATGCTGAGGTAAGAAACCACAATCAGGGGCTCCTTGATGCGCGTGCCATCAAATGCCTTGGTGTATGCCACCGCAATCGGGGCCAATGAGAGCAGGAGGTAAAGGAATATCTTCATGAATATGGGTAATTTTATTGCATTAGAACGATTGGATTTGCTGATTAGTTGTTGCTATCCAAAATCCACTCAGCGAGTTTTTTGGCATCTGCCTCACTTATTTTGGTATTGGCAGGCATCACGACAACACCCCAAACGCCACCACCACCCAGTCGAATTTTAGTTGCCAGCGTATCCACCATTTGTGTCCGCGGTTGACTCTGATACCGAGTCGCGATGGCTTTATAGGATGGACCAACTACCTTGCGATCCATGGCGTGGCAACCCATGCAGGTGTTCTTTTTGGCTAAATCCGCAGATGCGTGCGCTGGAATCAATGGTGTGAAGAACAGGCTAAGCGCTAAGCTTGCAGTCAATACAGGGCGTGTTTTAAATGGAGTCATAGTCACCACTGTACAGGGTTCTTCTCAGTCAATAACCCCATGTACAAGCCCCTTATTGAGTCGGCTTAGTCTGAAAAAGTAACGACGTGATCTGCGCCTAATCGAATACCAATTTTCTCGCCAATGTGATGGTCGTGGTGGCTGGGGACGTAGGCAAATACTTCTTGGCCTGAGGCGAGCTTTAAGGTGTATAAAAAATCAGCACCCCGAAATGTTTTGCGAATCACTTCTGCTAAAAGTGGGCTGGCATCATCGTGCTGAATATCATCGGCACGCAGCAGCACATCCACTATTCTGCCAATCGGATCGTGGTGATCATTGTCTAATTTGAGCTTGCCGAGCTCGATTTCAACCATGGCATTGTCCTGAATCGCACCCTTTACAAATACCCCGCGGCCAATAAAGTCAGCTACGTAGCGATTGACGGGTTGATGATACAAATCATAAGGTGTATCCCATTGCACAATATTGCCGTCATTCATGACGCCGATGTGATCGGCAATCGCGAATGCCTCAAACTGATCGTGGGTTACCAAAAGTGCAGTGACCCCATTGTTTTTTAAGATGTCACGCATTTCAGAAGCAAGGCGTTCCCGTAAGTCCACGTCCAAACTCGAAAATGGCTCATCTAACAGGATTAAGTCGGGCTCTGGGGCCATTGCCCGAGCCAATGCAACCCGTTGCTGTTGGCCGCCGCTCAGCTCATGGGGATAGGCTTGGCTCTTCTCGGCGAGCGAGACCTTTTCCAGCCAATTCATGGCAACTGCGTGACGCTGGCTTGCGGGCAGGGCGCCAAGACCAAACATCACGTTCTCAATAACGGATAAATGGGGAAACAAGGCGAAATCCTGAAATACCATCCCCACCCTGCGCTGACTGGGGGCTAGGTTTACTGTAGGGGAGCTAACCACCTTGTCATGCAACTTAATTTGACCGCGTTGCAAGGGCTCAAAACCACAAATAGCCCTTAAAACGGTTGACTTACCGCAGCCCGATGGCCCTAATAGGCAGGCAATGCCGCCCGGCTCAAGCTGAAGATTGAGATCATGCACGATGCGCATCCAGCCCTTACCGTTCGGTTTAGGATAGGCAATTTCAATTTCTTCAAGCGAAAGTAGGGACTTAGATGAATTCATCCCTATAATTTTCGCATTAACCGGTTACATTCACCGGATTCACTGCAGTTAGCCCTTACGATCGCCCCCTGAAATGAGTCGAATTGTTGTTCTGATCGCACTATTACTCTCCCTGCCCTTGCTTGGCTTGGGCGTTCCGTTTTTGTTTCCAGAGAGTATTCCGGGCGCTGCAGGCATGGAGGGCCAAGGAACCTTGGCGCACCTATGGGAATTTGTGCTCGGCGACTATGTGATATCCACGATTATTTTGCTGGTCGGCGTAGCGATTGGCGTTTTTGTTTTGGGGGTGGGTAATGCGTGGTTAGTAGCCAATTACCAGTTCCCGGGTAAGCGCATTTTTGAGTGGTCATTAATTTTGCCCCTTGCAGTGCCTTCTTACGTCATGGCCTATTTGTTCGTCGATATGCTGGATTTTTCTGGCCCAATTCAGACCGGTTTGCGCCATGCGTTGGGGCTAGAGCGATTGTGGTTTTTTCCGGATCCCAGATCGTTGGGCGGCGCCATTTGGACTTTTTCGTTTTGTCTATTTCCATACGTCTATTTGATCGCACGCACTGCATTTTTGGATCGCAGTGGGCGCCTTGCTGAGGTTGCTGAAACCTTAGGCTATAGCGGCTTTCAGACTTTTTACAAACTGGTTCTACCTATGGCACGCCCTGCTATTTTTGCGGGCATGGCACTTGCCTTGATGGAAGTCTTGGCCGATTACGGTGCGGTATCGTATTTCGGCGTACAAACCTTTGCTACTGGGATTTTTCGCGCGTGGCTATCGTTTGGTGATCGATTGGCCGCCGTGCAGCTCTCGTTGGCTTTACTGGCTTTCGTCTTGCTTATCTTTTATGTTGAGCAGCACAATCGGGCGCGACTGCGTTACGCCGTATCGGGTAGCGTACCCCGTGCAACCCTCGCAAAAAAACTGAGTGGAAAAAAAGCATTTTTTGCTTTTTCAATATGCGGTCTGACCGTGTTGTGTTCTTTTGTATTGCCCGTGTTGGGTTTGCTACAGCTGCAGTGGGAACAAGGCATTACGGTGGATGCACGTTATACCGCTTGGCTGAGTAACTCCATTTGGCTAGCCAGTGTAACTGCCCTGATTTCAGTTGCTTGTGCGTTATTTTTGGCTTATTTTGCCAGAGCCTCAAAGAGTGCTGCAATGCGTTGGGTTAATCGCTTGCTAGGTCTGGGTTACGCTTTGCCCGGCGCAGTATTGGCCGTCGGAATCCTCTCTTTACTTGGTCTGATTGAGTCGGCATGGATTATGTCGGCAACAGTATGGGTATTAATTTACGCCTACCTGATTCGCTTTCTATCGTCTAGCCTACAAAGTGTCGAGACTGGCCTAGCGCGGATTACGCCGGCAATGGATGGCACAGCTGCCTTATTGGGGGCATCGCAATGGCAAACCATGATGCAAGTTCATTTGCCCTTGCTCAAGCGCAGTTTACTGACCGCTGGTCTTTTTGTTTTTGTAGATGTGATGAAAGAATTACCAGCGACCTTACTATTGCGGCCATTTAACTTTGATACCTTGGCGGTAGCTACGTATCAATTAGCGGCAGATGAGCGTTTGTCGGAGTTAGCGTTACCATCCCTCACTATTGTGTTGGCAGGCCTGATTCCAGTGATCGTGTTATCCCAGGCAATGTCGAAGCCACGCGCGTACTAGCCTCGACCAACATAAGGCATATTGGTTGCCATAATCGTCATGAATTGAATATTGCTTTCCAGTGGAAGCTGAGCCATATGCAGTACGGCTTGCCCAACGTGGTCAACATCCATGCGTGGCTCCACTTTGATCGAGCCGTCGGCTTGCATAATTCCGGCGGCCATTCTCTCGGTCATTTCAGTGGCAGCATTACCAATATCGATTTGACCGCAAGCAATATTAAATGGGCGACCATCCAATGAGATTGATTTAGTTAAACCCGTAATAGCATGTTTTGTTGCGGTGTACGGTGCTGTCATCGGGCGCGGCGCGTGCGCAGAAATCGAACCATTGTTGATGATGCGACCGCCTTGGGGAGTCTGTGCCTTCATCATGCGGATGGCTTCTTGCGAGCATAAAAACGCGCCGCATAAATTACTGTTGACGGCATTCATCCACTGTTCGTAGCTAAGCTCTTCCATCGGAATAGCGGGAGCGCCGGTACCTGCATTATTAAAGAGAACATCAATTCGTCCCCATTTTGCTGTTAAGGCGCTAAAGAGATTTTTTACTTCCTCTGGTTTTCCTACATCGCATGTAACAGAAAGGCAATTGCTGTCGTTGCCGCCAATGATCTGAATGGCGCTTTGTAGGGCATCGAGGCGGCGTCCAGTCATGACTACCTTGTAGCCGCCGCCGAGCAGGGCTTTTGCGGCGGCTCGGCCGATGCCGCTGCCGGCGCCGGTCACGAGAGCTACGCGTAGGGGAGATGTATTCATGGACTACCTTCTTATTGAATGGGTTCGTAAATCGCTATGGTAGCGTGAAAATATCCAGTAGCCTCTAGGGCAGGGCATAATCCAAAAAACACCCATAATCATGAACCGCATTCAAGGACTCCGTTACAACCCATTTGCCTTATTGGCATTATTGGCGCTGCTAATCGTATTTGTATTTGGCGTACTGTGGACGCTCATTCCAGCCCCGCCCAAGTCCATTTCAATCGCCACTGGGTTTCAGGATGGTTTGTATTACCGCTTCGGCGAACGGCTGCAATCCTCTTTGAAAAAAGAGGGGGTTGAGCTTCAGGTGCTCAAGACTGGCGGTACGCAAGACAACCTGGCTTTGTTAGCCGATCCTAAATCGGGTGTGGATTTGGCGATGATTCAAGGCGGTGTTGCGGATGTGGCCCAGTACCCCCATTTAGTATCGATTGCCGGGATGTTCTATGAGCCAGTGTGGGTTTTTTATCGCGAGTCTAGTTTTAAGGGGGCTCCGGACGGACTGACCCTGCTTACGCAATTAAAGGGGAAGCGAGTTTCGATTGGCAATCCGGGAAGCGGCACGAACTCGATTGCAAAATTGCTACTGGATGTGAGCGGAATCAAGCCAGCCGATCTAGAAATGGCGGTATTGACACCGCAGGAGGGAGCCGCAAAATTAGCCGCTGGAAACCTGGATGCTGTTTTTGTGGTGGCCGCAGCCGAAGCGCCATTACTCAATAGTTTTATAAATCTGCCCGGTGTGCAGTTGATGAATTTCGTACAGGCAGACGCCTATACCCGTGCCTTGCCTTTCTTGACCAAGGTTGAAGTGCCTCGGGGGCTGCTCAGTATTGAGAGTGACCAGCCGCGGCTGAGTAGGCAAATGATTGCTGCTACCGCAACCCTAGTTAGCCGTGAAACCATTAGCCCAGCAATAGTCAGTCTGCTTCTAGAAAATACGCAAGATGTTTTGAAATCCTACTCCCGCCTGCAAAAGCCGGGCGAGTTCCCTTCTATAAATGGACTCGATTTTCCTTTGCAAATTGATTCCGAAATCTATTTAAAAGATGGCCCATCCTTTTTACATCGCCATTTGCCTTTTTGGACAGCAGTTTGGGTCGAACGCTTTGTGCGAGCAGTAATTCCGATCTTGGCTATTCTGATCCCCTTGATTGCCTATATTCCAGCCCTCCGCGATTTAAGTTTGCGTATCCGCTTGTCACGCATTTATGCCGAGCTAAAGGCAATAGAAGGTAGCGCTGCAGATCCTACTTATAGTGAGCAAAATAAAAAGGCATTGGCAGAAATACAGGCCCGAGTTAATGCCATGAAGGTCTCTGCCCTGGAGTCTAAAGAGCATTACGACTTAAAGGGGCACGTCAATATGGTGCGAGAGCGTCTAAAAAACGAATCGTGACAGCAAATGCGTCGATGTCCTAAAATGGAGTGGTGAACCTCTCTCCGCCGTTAACGCCTACTCAGAAGCTTGTCTCTGCCATCCAGCACGATGGATTTGCAATCGCTGCGGCCGCATCGATAGCGGAGTTAACAAATCAAAGCGTTGCTGATTTAAATAATTTAGGTGAACATTGGCAGGACCTGCCACGTGACCCCTATCTGAAGGATGGCGGGCGCTATCGATTCCGGCGCCATGCCAGTTACACGCTTAGCGGGGCTGAGCTGACCATGGTTCCGCATCGCGCGCATTGGCAGTCGCTCAATTACAACGCCTTACACGGCGGAATTGAGCGTTGGTTTGAGCCGATCACGCAGACTCTGGCGAGTAATTTAGCTTGGCAGGCCGTGATAAAAAATACCGCAGGGCTGCTCAGCTCCATAAAGCCGGTCAACACATGGTTTATTGAAGCGCATCAATTTCGGATTGATACCAGCGATGGCATTGGTAGGCCCACCCCGGAAGGTGCTCACCGCGATGGCGTTGATTTCGTTGCCGTATTTTTGATTGACCGTCATGACATCAAAGGCGGCGAAACGCGTATTTTTGAGGCCAACACATCTGCAGGATTGCGCTTTACCTTAACCGAGCCCTGGTCCGTTTTGCTGATGAACGATGAGCGCATGATTCATGAAACAACGCCGATTCAGCCAACCATGCCACACGGCTATAGAGACACCTTAGTGCTGACCTTTCGGTCCAGTGGGTTTCAGGATTCGCCCAATTCCAACCCATAATACAAACTAAAGCGAACCCAATCTGTGTCTACGATTGCCGGAAAACTGCCGTGCACCCCTCTAATGTTAGTTGCGCAGGTTTGCGCCTTATTGGGATTTGCTTGTTACGCCGTAACCTTGACTACATTACAGGCTCAATGGGGTCTGAGTAACTTTGAAGCTGGCTTAATCGCTAGCGCTTACTTCTTTGGTTATATATTAGTCGTGCCTTTAGCAACCGTATTAACTGATCGAGTCGATGCGCGGAAGATTTATTTACTTGGCGGATTATTTGGCGTTACTGGCCTCTTGGGTATGGGCCTTTTTGCTACTGGCTTTTATTCTGCCTTTTTCTTTATGGCATTAAATGGCGCCGGCTTAGCGGGAACGTATATGCCAGGTTTAAAGGTGTTGTCAGATCGTGTGCAGCATGGTGATGTAACGCGACACATTTCCTTCTATACCGCGTTCTTTGGAATTGGTGCGGGCCTGTCTTATCTCATCTCCGGCTGGATGTTAGAGGCCTTGGGATGGGAGTCTGTGTTCGAGTGGGTTGCCCTTGGACCGGTTACCGCATTTTTGATAGTGTGGCTACTAATTCCAGCCTTAGATAAGCCTGAATGGCGTGGCCCTATTCAGATTCAATTGGACGATGTAATTCCATTAAAAAAATGGCAGATGGTGCTGCAAAATAAAGAAGCATCCGGTTATATTTTTGGATACACCGCCCATTCCCTTGAGTTATTTGCGTCACGCAGTTGGTTGGTGGCTTTCTTCGCGTTCTGTACAGCTTACACCGGTGAAACTTTTTTCTTGGCAGCAACTACCTTGGCTGGAGTGATTAATTTCTTTGGGGTTCCTGCATCTATTCTTAGTAATGAGATGGCGATCAAAATAGGTAGACAGAATTGGATTTGTTTTGTCATGCTCACTAGCGCGATTTTAGGTATTGCATTGGCTTCGGCCACTGGTCAGGGCTGGTGGGTGATTGCCCTGCTGGCTATCGGGCATTCGATTTTGATTATGGCGGACTCTGCCACCTTGACAGCGGGGCTAGTGACCAGTGCACAGCCGCAGATCAAAGGCGCTGCAATGGGCCTGCACTCCCTGATGGGTTTTGGTGGAGGCTTATTGGGCCCAGCCATCTTCGGTTTTGTGTTGGATCTATCTGGATCGCAAGCGTCGCAATCGGCTTGGGTATGGGCTTACTGTTCGATTGTGATTTGGGGGGTCTTATTTGTACTCTTTGAGCGCCGCAATGGGTGGTCTGGCCGGAAGTCCAAGCAATCTCCCTAATCAGCCCATGCGACTGCCAACCGCATACGCCACAGAAGCACTGACTGCGGTAACAAAAGCACCCCAGACAATATCAATCACAGCTAGCCTTGCCGGAAATCCTTCTATCACTGCCAGGTTAGTTAAGTCGTAAGTCATGTAGCAAAAGAAACCAAAGAGGGCACCAAAGCCCAGCGCATACATGAAGGACTGTTTTGCAATTGCAGGGCTAATGACAAAGATCGTTGTGCCCAGGGCATACAGCAGATAAAACGCCAGAGCGACCCAAAGCCGTGGCTCTAATGCCATGAGCGCACCCATTTCAGTACGGTAGAGGTTTTTGGCAATGCCAAGTAGCCAAATAAAATCAATCACCAGGAAGGTGATTAAGAAACTTGCATAGACAGCTAGATACTTGATCAATTTACTCACCTTTATGCGATAGAGCTAATTCGCTCATTATGATCTATAAGCATCCATTTCCCTAAATCAGGACTAGGATGAAAGATCAATGGAACTAAAAAGGAATAGCCATGTTTAAGCATCACTTAGGCCGATGTGATTGTGCACTCGAGCTTGCCTGTGATCGTGCTCGGGTAAACCTTACTTTTTCTTTGCGCTTGCTGCCTGCCTGGCGTCAGCAATATTGTCCGTAAAAGCCTTGGCTACCTCACCGTTGGGTGGAACGAGCTTTAATCCTCTTGCCCAGTATTGCTCCGCTTTGGCAAACTGACCCTCTTCATAGTAGGCGGTACCAGCCAGTGCGAGGGCCTTAATGTTGCTGGGATCGAGTTCGAGGGCGCGCAAAATTAGGCGCATCGGCTCACCCTTGACGCTTTGGTTTTGATAGGCCAAAAAGTCGGCGTAATCGATGGTTACTTGGGCATTATTTGGATTGAGCTCCAACGCTTTCTTATAGGCTTTGGTAGCCTCAGGAAAGCGCTGCATTGCGGCGTAAGAGCGCGCCAGCATTTGCCAGCCCTCAGGATTGTTTGGGTCTTTTTCTAGGCGGGACGCCAACTGCTCAACCATGTTTTGGATGTCTTGCTGTGTCAAGGCGGGCTGCTGGCTCTGGGCTAGAGGATCTGTCGCTACTGGATTGCCAATCCAAAGATAGAGCATCACGGTGCACACTGGCACGCCGAAACCAATAAGGTGCGCTGGAAATAAAATACGCTTGGGTTTGGCGCCGACTGGGGCTTGATCAGCAGCAATCGCACGCTCTTCCATTAGCAAGCGTTTTTCAATATCCCGTTGTGCGTCTTGCAGTTGGTCTGCGGCAATGCGGCCTTCCGCAAAGTCGATGTCGAGTTGATTGAGCTGGTCACGCAAAATAACAATGTTCTCTTCTTGCTCACCCGTGGCGGCAACCGTTTTTTTACGCAAAGGTAAGACTAAGAGGGCGGTCGCAATCGCAATCATGCCGACGGCAATGGCTAAGAAAGTCATCATGAGCGATCTCCCGATGAGGAATCAAGCAGTTTGCGGGCTCGGGATAAATCCGTTTGATCGAATTCTTCCGAGGCAAGGCGTTTGTGACGTAGCCGAATCTGCTGGACCAAAATAAACATGGCAATCAGCAGAAGTACAAATGGGCCAGCCCACAGCAAAATAGTTTTGTAACTCAGTGGAGGACGATACAAAACAAATTCACCATAGCGCTGCACCATGTAATCCAAAATCTCACGATCAGACTTACCTTCGCTAAGTTGTTTGCGTACTTGATTGCGCAGATCAACTGCTAATTCAGCATTGGAGTCGGCGATGGTTTGATTTTGGCAAACCAAGCAGCGCAATTCATTGGATAGGGTAATGACTTTTTTCTCGAGCGCTGGATCCGCAGCAACGGGCCGAGCCTCTTGTGCGGAGAGGATTGCGCCAGGTAAAAATAAACCAATCGCCAAGCAAGCGCTAATTAAAAAAGATCGCAAAAGAGATCGCGCTGGGTTCGGGTCTAGGCTTAGAGAGATGACCATGCTTTAGCTATTGAGTTTTTGAATCAGCGGCAGAATTTTTTCTTCGATCACGCTTGGCGTCAATGGCCCAATGTGCTTAAGCCGAATCAAGCCCGCCTTATCGATAACGAAGGTTTCCGGAACGCCGTAGACGCCATAGTCAATACCAACTTGACCCTTCAGGTCCAAAACTGACAAGGCATAGGGATTGCCATGCTCCTTTAACCACCGAACGGCATCCTCCGGCTTGTCTTTGTAATCTAAACCGAGCAAAGGCGTCGATTGCGTTTTCGCAAACTGAATTAAATGGGGGTGTTCATCGCGGCACGCTGCGCACCACGAAGCCCATACATTGAATACCCATACCTTGCCGCGCATGTCCTCAGGAGAAAAGGTAGCGTTGTCTTTGCCAAGTACTGGCAATGTAAAGCTGGGCGCACTTTTGTTTATAAGCGGCGATGGCACTTCGCGTGGATTGAGCTGAAGACCGGCAGCTAAGAAGCCAAAGAAGACAACAAAGATTCCAATGGGAATCAGGTAACGTTTCATTTGCGCTTCCGGTAGCGTCGATCCGTGATGGCCAAAAATCCACCCAAGGCCATAAATAAGCAGCCGCCCCAAATCCAATCAACAAATGGTTTTATATGAATGCGGACTGTCCACTCATTCGCATTGATTGGCTCTCCCAAAGAAACATACAGGTCGCGCGTTAAGCCTGGATCAATCGCTGCCTCGCTCATTGGCATTTGACTGGCGGTATACACGCGCTTTTCAGGTTCCATGCGCGATACTAATTTGCCGTTTTGGCTGACATCAAATACACCTCGAATGGCATTGTAATTCGGGCCATCAATGGCTTGAACCCCTAAAAATTGGAAGTTGTATCCACCAGCCTCAATGCTACTACCAATTGCCATACGCACGTCTTTTTCCGACTCAAAGCCACGCACGCCAGTGACACCAATAATAAAAACTGCAACTCCGATGTGCGCCAGGAACATGCCGTAATAACTCGCTGGCTGAGCGGCGAGGTTTTTAATCACACCACGATCCCGATTGCTAAATGCGCGCTCAAGCAATTGGGTACAGGTGGTGGCAATAATCCAAACAGCTAAAAACAGGCCAAATCCTATCAGTGGAGTCCAACTGCGCAGCACGAGTGGAGCAAGGATGGCGCTAATTACGCTCACTGCGGCAGCCCACTTTAATTTGTGCGCTAAATCAATCACAGGAGATTGACGCCAGCGGGAGATGGGACCAATACCAATCAAGAAGAGTGCCGGCGTCATGAGTGGCACAAATACCGCCTCAAAGTAGGGAACGCCTACCGAGATCTTTCCTAGGTCAAGGGCATCCAGCAACATCGGATACAGCGTGCCGAGCAGGACTGCTGCGGTTGCCACCAAGAGCAAGACGTTATTACTTAGCAACATGCTCTCGCGTGATACGGTGCCAAAATCGCCACCAATATTAGCTTTGGGCGCGCGCCATGCAAACAGCAGTAGCGAGCCACCAACCACCAGGGCCAAGAAACCCAGAATGAAAATGCCGCGCTTGGGATCGGTTGCAAAGGCGTGAACCGAAGTGATGACGCCGGAACGAACCAAGAAGGTACCCAATAGCGACAGTGAAAAGGCCAGGATTGCCAGGAGCGCAGTCCACATCTTGAAGCCACCGCGTTTTTCGGTTACTGCCAGGGAGTGAATTAATGCCGTACCGACGAGCCAAGGCATAAAGGATGCATTTTCGACTGGATCCCAAAACCACCAGCCACCCCAGCCGAGTTCGTAATAAGCCCAGGCGCTGCCCAGTGCAATGCCGATGGTTAAAAAACACCAGGCCGATGTCACCCATGGTCTTGACCACCTTGCCCAGGCGGCATCGAGTCGGCCGGAGAGTAGGGCGGCAATCGCAAATGCAAAGGCAACTGCGGAACCAACGTAGCCCATATATAAGAAGGGTGGATGAATAATCATGCCGGGATCTTGCAGCAGGGGATTGAGGTCTTTGCCCTCCAATGCAGCCGGTAACATTCGATCCAGTGGATTTGATGTGAGCAAGGTAAACAAGAGCACACCGATGTTTAGCAAACCCAGCACACCAAGTATGCGCGAAATCATTTTAATGGGTAGGTGCTTTGAAAAAATGGCAACCGCAAGCGTCCAGCCAGCCATCATGAAGCACCACAATAAAATCGAGCCCTCATGGCTACCCCACGAAGCCCCAATGCGATACATCAAAGGAAGGGCTGAGTTGGAGTTTTGTGCAACATTGAGCACACTGAAATCATTATTTATAAATGAGATAACCAGGCATACATAGGAGAAGGTCACCCACAAAAAAAGCCCAATAGCAGATGGCCTGGCTAAATTCATCAGGGCAGGTCGGTTGGTTTGCGCGCCAATGAGTGGGGCAATGCCCAGGACCAACGCTGTCATCAATGCCAGAATTAAAGCAACTTGGCCAATTTCAGGAATCATGGTTTTTTCGCTTTAGCTAATGCTTCTGCCGCTTCGGGCGGCATGTAGTTTTCATCGTGTTTAGCCAGAACTTGGCTTGCCGTAAATGAGCCTGTGGAGTTGAGGCGACCCTCGGCCACAACCCCTTTGCCCTCTTTAAATAAATCCGGCAATAAGCCCTCATAACTCACTTCAATACGGTGGGCAAAATCGGTCACCACAAAGCTAACTTTAAGTCCGCCCCCATCGCGCTTGATGGAATTTTCCTCGACCATGCCGCCGACCCGAAATGCACGGTCTTTTGGCGCCTCATTGGCCGCAATTTGACTCGGACTGTAGAAGAACACCAAATTACTTTGGAAGGTCTGGAATACCATATAAGTGGCAAATGCAATACACGTTACGCCACCAAGGATTGCCAGACCGCGTTTTGTGCGGGGTTTCATAAGTCCTTATTTTGCCTAATTTTTTTCAGTGGCGCACGACTCATCCCGAATGCTCGCTTCGGTTAGGCGCCGCTGTTTGCGGATCTGCATGATTTCAATGGCAAAAACAAGGGCAGTTACCGCAAAGGACCCCCAGACAAAGGGGCCGTGGCCGCCCATTTGCAGAAAATCACTAAGGCTATTCCAGTAAATCATTTCACCGCCTCTTGCGCCCATGCGGTATGGCGCTCCCGCTCCAAAATCAGGGTACGGCAACGGTAAAAACTCAATGCGAAGGAGTAGGCCCAAAACGCCACCGTCATGATGAGCATGCCAGTCAACATTTGGGTTGCCATGGTGGGGGCTTTAATTAGGCTAACGGAGGCGCCTTGGTGCAAGGTATTCCACCATTTCACTGAAAAGTAGATGATCGGAATATTCACCACACCAACAATGGCCAATACGGCAGCGCTGCGATCAGCCTTGCGGGTATCTTCAATCGATGCGTGGAGCGATAAGAATCCGAGGTATAGGAAAAGCAAAATAAGCTCTGAGGTTAAGCGTGCATCCCACACCCAATAGGTACCCCAGGTTGGCTTGCCCCATAAAGACCCGGTCCACAATGCGATGAAGGTCATGAGGGCGCCGGTTGGTGCTAAGGCCAGGGCAAACATGCTAGCTAGGCGCGCATTAAAAATGAGTCCAATGGCCGCCCAAAATGCCACCGCTAAGTAAGTGATCATCGACATCCATGCGGCAGGTACATGGATAAAAATAATGCGATAGGACTCGCCTTGTTGATGATCACTTGGCGCAATTAAAAGGCCAATGGTTAAACCGACGAGGGTAGCAATCACAGCAACGGCAACGCAATATGGAATCAGCGTGCCGGATAAGGCATAAAAGCGTTGTGGTGCAGCGTACTTAAACCAATTGATGCCGGAGGAGAGCACAGGAAATAGTCTTTATTTAAAAGTAGTTAGAGCATGTAGTAGTTTGCCTGATTTTAGCCTAGCCGGCTTATTCCACCGCGATTCGTAGGCTGGCTGCGGTAGCGATGGGGGCAAAAAACAGGGCAATCGCCAGCATCGCACCCAAGAGGTAAAAATGACCATCGACTGGCAAGCCAGCGTGGTGGGCATCAACTGCCCCGGCCCCAAAAATAAGGACTGGTATGACCAGCGGTAAAACCAGCAAGGACAGCAACATGCCGCCGCCACGGGTTGCTAAGGTTAGGGCTGCGCCGATCGAGCCAATTAAGCTCAGCAGGGGCGTCCCAATGAGGAGCGAGAGCACTAAAATACCCATGCTTTGACTATCCAGATTAAATTGGATGGCCAAAATGGGAGAGGCGATGGTGAGCACCAGTCCAGAGCTAATCCAGTGCGCTGCAGTTTTAGACAGAACTGCGAGTGGCAATGGGATGGCAGTCAACACCAATTGATCTAGGGTGCCATCTTGGAAGTCATCTGCAAACAAGCGTCCCAGTGACAGCATTGCTGCTAATAGGGCTGCGATCCAAAGCATGCCTGGCGCAATTTTGGCGAGCAGCGTTGGCTCTGGCCCAATACCCAAGGGAAATAAACTGGCCACCACCACAAAGAAAAACAAGGCAGATAAGCTATCGTTTTTGCGACGTAGAGCCAGACTGAGGTCGCGCCGCACAATGGCTAGCATGACTTTTGGAATGGATAGGGACGTACTCATAGGCTCACCCGAATTACGCGGTCTATTTGATCCAAGGCAACTACTTGGTGGCTACTTAAGGCAACCATGCCACCTCGATGTAAATACCCTTGAATTAGTGCTTGCAGTGCCTCGTTGGCGTCTTGGTCAAGTGCATTAAATGGCTCATCAAGTAACCACAATGGCTTGTCTTGTGCCAACTGCAGGCGGGCTAATGCAACCCGTTGCTTTTGCCCTTGCGAGAAGGTCCGCGCTAACTTACTTGGTAGGTGGCCTAAGCCCGAGCTAACCAAAGCGGCGCGTGCCATGCTGCTGGTAATCACATCGCCGCTGAGGCTAGCTGCTGCAATGATGTTTTCTTCGGCGCTGAGGTCCCCCTTGAGCGCTGGAGTGTGGCCCAAGTAAATCAGCTGCGTGTGAAAAAAATCACGATCCGCATTAATTGAGTTTGATCCCCACTGAATGCTACCCATGCTGGGCGTTAACAGTCCGCAGAGCATGCGCAATAAACTCGATTTGCCTGCACCGTTACTACCGGTGATGCGCAAGAGATGGCCTGGTTCCAGCGCAAGCGAAAGATCGGTAAAAAGAGTTTTGCCGCCACGCATGCAGGCTAGGTTTTGCAAATGTAGGGCAGACGGATTCATGGCGGAAGTATTACTCATTATTCGGTAGACTGCCTAAGAGCAGAAGTTGGCGTGTGAACTGACCGCTATCGCTATCACGCATTGACCAAAGATCGAGCTGCATGGATGAGCTGTAGGGGTCAATGTAGGTGCCATCTCGCCGCAGCTCGTAATGCAAATGAGGCCCGCTAGAGCGACCAGTGGAACCGACGTAGCCGATTTCAAGACCACGACGAACATCGCTGCCAACGCTGAGTTCAACGTTGTAATTACTCAAATGCGCATAGTAAGTACGGTAGTTGCCTGGGTGCTCCACAATAATGAGATTGCCAAATGCCCCGTTGTAGCCGAGATACGCAATTTTGCCATTGGCAACACTAAATACCGGAGTTCCGGTCGGGGCCGCATAATCAATGCCCATATGGGTTCGCCAGCGCTGCACAATGGCTGGGGCTTGACCCGCTTGTCTAGCAGGCGCTTTGGTGCGGCCAGCCCGTACGCTGCCTACGCCCCGCGATATGCGGCGATAACTCAGTGGATTGGTCCAAAAGGAACGTTCAATCGATTCACCTGAGGCAGTGAAAAAACCGCCCGGAATGTCATTGCGATCAATCCAGAATGCGCTTGCAAGTACCTCTTGACTTAGGGTGCTTATAATTTCAACAGCCCAGATTTGAGCCCAGCGATCACGATCACCAAAGTCCACAATCAGTCGAATCTGATTGGCATTAATCGCAGCAGTTGGACTATCTTCGGGATATAACTGCTTAACGATGGAGTTTAGTTCCCAGACCAACTCGACGGGCAAAATATCCCCCACTTTTTTGGCGTCATACAAGACATCCGATAGGGATAACTCTACTTCCACTAGATTAGGAGACTGCGATTGCAAGCGGTCTTCTTGGGTTAGAAATCCACCAAAGGCCGATGGTGTGAAGGTGAGGATTTGGGTGCGGGCATCGCGTATGGGTCCATTCATGATGCTAAGGGAATCAAAACGATTGCGTTTGCCAAATGCCACTGCGTATGGAATGCAATTGCCGCGCAGCCCAGAAAAGAAATTGCGCGTTTGATTTTGAAAGAATTCAAAAAAAACCGGATCATTGATTCCCAGGCGTGCGGGCAAATTACCATCCAGTGAATCGGTTTTAATGCAGCCGCGCTGGACCCGAAAATCTAAGCTGCTATATAAATCCGGCGCCAAGCTAGTCTCTTTACTGGTATCAACGAGGCTGGAATTTTTTGGTGCAAGTGATTGACTTGGTGGGCGAGGTGCCTTAATACCAGTTTGTTTGGGATTATTTTTAACAATCACCTTGCTGCGATTCGGGGTGGTTTGTGCATTTGCTGCAGTTGGTGAAATTAGTATGCTCAGATACCCGCCCACAATGAGCATCACCCCTAAAGATGTGCCATAGGCTTTAAGCGCATGCAGAGGGGAGAGCAAAAACAGATTCACCCCCCGATTATCTAATAATGTGTCCCTAGTGTCAGATTATGCTTTTGCAGTGCAGCATTATTGGCCAATTGCTCACGGTCAAATTAAGTTGGTCTGATTGTGTCTACAATCTTTTTTCTATGACAAGGATCTGCCATGCCCATTATTGAATCAATCCAGGTAGCCGCGGTAAGCGTCCCTTTGGATAAAGTCACCTCATTCTCAACTCGAACTGTTTCAGAGCGCCACTACTGCATCGTCAAGGTACGGAGCAAAGAAGGTATTGAGGGGATTGGATTTTGTTATGTGGGGAGTGCGGGCGGCGCCATCGCCAAAGTAGCGGTTGAGCAATTGCTCGCTAAAAAACTGATTGGTCAAAATAGCAACCGCTCCGAAGGTTTATGGATGGAGATGTACGATGAATCGATTCTTCAAGGACGTGCTGGCTCGGTGATGCGCGCCATCTCGATTTTAGATACGGCTTTATGGGACCTCAATTCACGCTCAGCCGGTTTACCGCTGCACCAGTATTTGGGATCAGTGGTGGAGGACCGCGTGCCGGCCTATGCCAGCGGAGGCTATTACCTGGAGGGCAAAACCCCCGCCAAGCTGGGCAAGGAAATGGAGTCCTATGTCAAACAAGGCTTTAAGGCCGTCAAAATGAAAGTCGGTCGCCTTTCTCCGCGGGAAGAGGAAGAGCGGGTTCGGGCGGCCCGTATTGCCGTGGGTGATGATGTATTGCTCACGCTCGATGCGAATAATGCGTGGCGTGATTTGCCAACTGCCTTGGAGTACATCCGCCGATTCGAGGACTACAACCCATACTGGATTGAAGAACCTTTCTCACCCGATGCGATTGATTTGCATGCTGCCCTCGCGCAGCGCACCACCATCAATGTAGCTACTGGCGAGATGGAAGCAGGGCGTTGGCGCTTTAGAGAGTTAATTGAAGCCGGCGGCGCATCGATATTGCAATCGGATGCAGCCGTATGTGGTGGCATTACCGAGTGGCGCCGGATTTCAGCCTATGCGGACTGTAAGGGCGTGACGGTCTGCCCGCACTGGATGCATGATTTGCACGCCCCGCTGGTTGCGGCAACACCGAATGCGCGCTTTGTGGAGTTTTTCTTGGATGATCAAGTGCTTAATTTCCGTAACTTAATTAATAAGCAGTTAGCGTTTAAAAATGGCGATTTGATTTTGCACAAAACCCCTGGATTGGGATTTGAATTCGATGAAAAAGCGATTCAAAAATATGCCGGTAAATTGGCTTGGAGCAAAATCACTAAGTAGTCGAGTTACCTATCCGTTGGTCTTTTAATGTCCGCAATCGACCCAAAACAGACCTTGGCAGAACATGACTCCGATAGCGCGATTCGAACGTGCAACCTAAGCCTTGGAAGAATTTGTGACTGCTGGAATGTCTATTTATTTCAATGGCTTACACGCTTAAATTGGAACTGTGTAATAAATCGTGCAATGTGGTTTCGAGAATAACTACATTTATCGAGCACTTCCTTATGTGTGAATAAACGAAGTCCAATAAATCATGAGCCATTAAGTTGAACGCGTTTGCCAAATTACAGGCTTTACTTTAACCTGCTAAAATAAGAACTATGAAACGATTGGCTTTATTTCTGATGGTGCTAATTATCCCAATGCAATTTGCCTGGGCAAATATCGCCTGCTATAGCCATACTGAAGTGAAGAATACGCATTATGTGTATGTCGATGATCATCATAAAGATTGTGTTGCGCACTCCCACAGTCACAGTCACAACTTTATTGAGCATGAAGTAGGTAGCGCTAGTGGTGACCAGCATTCTGCGCATTGCGATGCATGCCACGCCCACTTCTCAACGGTAGTTCAGAACAACTACACCTGGCCGGTTCATCAACAGTCGTATTCCTACACCTCTTTCAATCATTCCTTTTTGACACTTGTATCCCCAGAGGCCCCTTACCGGCCTAAATGGCTCTAATACCCTCACTTTTATTTGAAATCTAATTTCAACGGGTTCACTCGTTGACTTAGTTCATTGGTGTGCTTTAGGGCACAAAGACTGAAGGTTTTAGAACATGGATTCATCGCGAAACTACGCGTGTCATCGCATCTATATCTGCTTACTCCTTGCCGCACTCGGATTTGTACCATTGGGTGCGCTGTCAAAAGAGGGTAATAAGGGATCAACTGCACCCACACCTTTAAAAGCACTCTTTGACGAGGCATGGCAACGCCAACCCGAAGCGCGCGCATACAGTTCGCGGCTCGAGTCGCTTCAGGCACGTGAACGCGTCTCGCAAAGCCTCTTACCTAGGCCGTTAACCTTGGAAGTGGCTGGCAAAGCCGAGCGCTCGGGCACAAATTCAAACTTTGGGGCTGGAGGCACGGGAGAATACATCGTCGGATTTGCGATTCCCTTGTGGCTTATTGGTGAGCGTTCAAGCGCGATGGCACTGTCTGATGCCGAGTTGCAACGACTGATCAAACAGCAAGCAAGCACTCAGCTGCGTTTAGCGGCGCGCATCAGAACCCTATTTTGGGAGTTTGAGCTTGCCAAAATTAATGGTGAGTTAGCAGAGAATCGCCTTCAAAACGCAAAGGCGCTAAGCCAGGATGTGCAGAGGCGCTTTAAAGCGGGCGATTTGTCAAAAGCGGATTTTATGCAGGCAGAAAGTGCAGTGGCAAATTCAGAAGCTGCATTAGCAGAAAGCCAAGCGAACTTGATTCTAGCCAAGCAAAATTTACGATCCGTCATTGGACGCGATATCACGCCTGATTTACTTAAACCGGCACAGCACTATGCAGAAACATTGCCCTTGCTACCTAAAAACTTTGTCGATTTAGATCAATCCCATCCAGTCATACAAGATCTAATTGCGCAAGTTGAGGTGGCCTCAAAAGCAACGGCATTGGCTCAGTCACAAACTCGCCAAAACCCCGAATTACAGCTTTATACCTCTAGCGGTCGGCCTGAAGTGGGTGTGCCAACTCAACAATCTATTTTACTGGGCCTCAAAATCCCATTTGGGTCCGGCGACCGGGTTCAAGCCCAACGCTTTGCTAGCCGGGCCAATCAAATTGAATCTGAAGAGCGCCTTGTATTTGAACGTGATCGTGTATTGGCTGAATTAGATGCTTCAAAAGCGCAAGTGGAGAGCGCTCAGATTCGGCTTACAGCAGCTAAACGACGCGCACAACTCAGTACTGAAACGCGCGCTTTTTTTGATAAGTCCTTTAAGTTTGGTGAAAGCGACTTGCCTACCCGATTGCGAATCGAGCTTGAGGCTATGGATGCTATCAAGCAAGCAGCTCAAGCAGAAATTACCTACCTTGCCTCAGTTTCTGCATTACGCCAGGCACTTGGCTTACTTCCCGAATAGGAATTGAAAATGAATCATAAATACCTAAGCATATTGATAAAGCAAAGCCTTCTTGCCTCCATTTTTCTGGTGGCCGGAATTTTTGCAGTCGCCAGCGCCCATGAAGGGCATAACCACGATAAGGAAATTAAGCCACAAAGTAATGTGGTCGCGGCTCCGACCCTGACTGCGGTCTCCGAAAACTATGAGCTTGTAGCGATTGTTAAAGGGAGGCAAATGACCGTCTATTTAGATCAGTTTGAATCTAATGCCCCCGTAATAGACGCGGATCTTGATTTTGATTTTTCAGGAACGGTTGTGAAGGCAACGCGTAATGCAGATGGCACTTATTCCGTAGCGCTTCCCAAAAATGTGGATCTTAAAAGTACCATGCCTGTCACCATAACGATCCTTGCAGTCGCTGGGCCTGATTTATTAAGCGGTGATTTAGTCATTCCTAAATTAGAAATACATTCAAGTTGGTCCACTGTTTGGGTGGTGGCGATAGTCGCAGCCTGCCTCATCGCACTTCTTCTGATTTGGCTCGCCTATAAACGAAACCCATCTATTTTGATTCAAATAAAACAAAAACTGCCTGCTTCTTTGCGGAGGTTCATTAAATGAAACGACATTCTCACTTTCTATTCATTGCTGCCCTGACTGGTTTTTGTTTGCACGCTTTGGCTGGGCCTGGAGAACCCGGTCATAGTCATGGGGAAGGAGAAACACCATCTCTAGGTGTCAATGCGCCCAAGCGCTTCGCGGATGGCAGCGTCTATCTACCCAAAATAGCCCAGCGGCAATTGGGTATTCGGACTGCGCTGGTGCAAGTCGGTGAATTTCCCCGCACCATCGAACTCAGCGGCAAGGTCATTCACAATCCAAACTATGGCGGCAAGGTTCAGGCGATGGTTGCGGGTCGCATTACGCCGCCGCCAAAGGGTTTTCCTGTACCGGGCCAATTGGTCAAGCAGGGCGACTTGTTAGCCTACGTTACCCCAGAAATCGGCCCTGCCAATACCCGATCGTTGGCAGAAAGTCGTTTAAAGCGACTGCAAGCCCTCTCCGATACCGTTCCCAGAAAAGTGCTAGAAGAAGCACAAGCTGCAGTTGCCAATGAAGAACTTCGCGCTCCTGTATCCGGTATGGTTGCCACAACCGGCGTTGTTAGTGGACAAGTCGTCGAAGCACGGCAACTGATCTTTGAAATAGTGAACCCCAACAAATTCATGGTGGAGGCGGTTACTTATGACCCTGCTGTAGTGGATAACATTGGCTCCGCCAATTTAAGTGTTGGCGATCAGATTATTCCCCTCAAACTGCAGGGGGCGGCAAAACGCCTGCGTGAACAGGCCCTTCCGATTACGTTTTTAGCCGATGACGAGCAGCTTTCCCAATTAGCCATAGGGCAGGTTGTGCGGGTTTATGTGCAAACGAATCAGCTAGTAAAGGGTATGCGGATTCCAACGAGTGCGGTAGTGCGCGATGGCTCAAACCAATCGGTTGTTTGGGTCAAAGATGAGCCTCAGCTTTACCGCTCCGTAATCGTTACACCAGCACCCTTGGATGGGAGCCATTCCTTGGTCCAGGGTCTTCAAGAAAATGATCGGGTGGTATCAAAGTCCGCA
>CAMEXM010000020.1 GCA_945947155.1 Polynucleobacter meluiroseus
TGAAAGCAATACCTTTATTCCCGCACTCGCATATACCTTTGCAGCAAACCCAACGGAAATTCAGGTAAAACACGAGGAGCGTTTTGCTGGCGAGTCCAAGTACAGCTTGTACCAACTCATCCGCCTGAACTTTGACTTAGTCACTGGCTTTTCGGTGATGCCGCTGCAACTCTTTTCCATTTTTGGCATGCTGCTTGCCATAGGTTCGGGAATCCTCTTCGCCATTCTCTTGGTGCGTCGCTTTGTTCTGGGCTCGGAGGTTGAGGGAGTATTCACCCTGTTTGCGTTAACCTTCTTCTTGATTGGTGTAATGCTCTTTGGTCTCGGTCTTTTGGGCGAATACATTGGTCGCATCTACCAGCAAGTGCGTGAACGCCCGCGCTATGTGGTTCAAACTGTTTTAGAGCGGCCGTAGTCGTTGAATACACCGAACGCACTAATTCGGGCGCTTGTATTTGCTTACCATAACGTTGGCGTCGGCTGCATCAAGGCTCTTTTAGAAGCCGGTATTCAGATTGAAATGGTGGTCACCCACGCCGATGACCCACACGAAACCATCTGGTTTGACAGCGTCGCCGCCCTGTGCCAAGAGCGAGGGATTGCATGCATTCAGCCCGATGCAAGCGGTCTGTTGGATCTCCTGCCACAGTTCAAAAAAATAGCGCCTGATTATATTTTTTCGTTTTACTACCGCCACCTGATTGCTTCTGACATTCTCGCTGTTGCCCGTATCGCTGCGCTGAATATGCACGGCTCCTTGCTCCCAAAATACCGTGGTCGCGCGCCCGTAAACTGGGCAATCCTGCATGGGGAAACTGAAACTGGGGCAAGCCTGCACATCATGGAAGCCAAACCCGATGCCGGCGATATTGTTGGGCAAGTAGCAGTCCCGATTGATCCCGATGAAGATGCCACTGCAGTGTTTGCCAAAGTCAGCAATGCAGCAGTGCAAGTAATGCAAGCCACCTTACCTGCGCTCCTGAAAGGCCATGTTCCAAGAACCCCGAATGTACTTGCTGAGGGCAGCTATTTTGGTGGCCGCAAACCCGAAGATGGACGGATCCAATGGTCCCAGGATGCGCTACAGGTGCACAACCTGATCCGTGCTGTAGCACCACCCTACCCCGGCGCATTCACGGACTGGCAAGGTGCGCGCATGGTTATAGCCAAGTCCAAGCTAAATTCGGCACTACCAAGCTCGCTTGATCTTGGTCAGCCCGGCATCCAGGTAGTTGATAATCGGGTATTTGGTATTTGCGGGAATCGCCAGGCCATTGAAATCATGGTGTGGCAGCCAGCAAGTTCCAACGCAAATTAATTGGCATGCATTTAAAACACGGGTAACTGGGCAGCTTTATGAAAAAAGTTCTGATTTTGGGTGTGAATGGATTTATTGGTCACCACCTCTCGAAACGCATTTTAGAAACCACCGACTGGCATGTCTATGGCATGGACATGCAAAACGATCGCCTGGGTGATTTGGTCTCGCATCCCCGCATGCATTTTTTTGAGGGTGATATAACAATTAATCGTGAGTGGGTTGAGTACCATATTCGCAAATGCGATGTGATCTTGCCGCTGGTAGCAATCGCAACACCGGCTACGTATGTACAGCAACCCTTGCGTGTATTTGAGCTCGACTTCGAAGCCAATTTACCCATCGTTCGGTCTGCGGTTAAATATAAAAAACATTTAGTCTTTCCGTCGACCTCGGAAGTCTATGGCATGTGCGAAGACGCCGAGTTTGATCCGACCCAGTCCAATATGGTCTACGGTCCGATTAATAAACCCCGCTGGATTTACGCCTGCTCCAAGCAATTAATGGATCGCGTCATTTGGGGTTACGGCATGGAGGGCTTGCGCTTCACTTTATTTAGACCGTTTAACTGGATTGGTCCTGGCCTCGATAGCATCTACACACCCAAAGAAGGCTCATCCCGTGTAGTAACCCAGTTCTTGGGTCACATCGTACGTGGCGAACCGATTAACCTGGTCGATGGTGGCGAGCAAAAACGCGCCTTTACCTACATCGATGATGGAATTGATGCGCTCATGCGCATCATTGCCAACGAAGGCGATATTGCGAAGGGTAAGATTTACAACATTGGTAACCCAGCCAATAATCACTCCGTACGCGACCTTGCCAATCAAATGCTGGCGATTGCCCGTAGCATTCCGGAATACGCCAAGAATGCAGATCAAGTCAAGATCGTCGAAACGACCTCAGGCGCTTACTATGGGGTGGGTTACCAGGATGTGCAAAATCGCGTGCCTGCGATTGATAACACTATGAGCGAGCTGGGCTGGAAACCATCCACCACGATGAGTGATGCCTTAAAGAATATTTTTGAAGCGTATCGCCACGACGTTGAAAAAGCCCGTCACTTAATGGACCACGAGTAAAAGGGCATGGCCAAAATTGCCCTGAAGGTGGATGTCGATACCTTAAGAGGAACGCGCGAAGGGACGCCTAATTTGGGTCGTACCTTTGATCGTCTAGGTATCAAGGCTACCTTTTTGTTTAGCATGGGGCCAGACCATACCGGCTGGGCTTTAAAGCGGGTCTTTCGGCCCGGTTTTCTGAAAAAAGTCAGCAGGACATCCGTGGTGGAGCATTACGGTATTAAGACCCTACTCTATGGCGTATTGTTGCCTGGTCCGGATATTGGACGCGAGGCAGCGAGCGAAATGCAAGCAATTGATCGTGCCGGACATGAGACGGGTATTCATACATGGGACCACGTCGACTGGCAAGACGGCGTTCGCCAACGCGATAGTGCTTGGACAAAGGCGCAGATGCAAAAGAGCATGGACCGCTTTATTGACGTATTTGGTCATGCGCCATTAACCTATGGCGCAGCCGGCTGGCAAATGAATGAGGCCGCTTTAGAGCAGCTGGATGCTTGGAATATTCAGTACTCATCCGATGGCAGAGCCTTGCCCAATCTTGTCCCCTACCGCATTGCATTTGGCCATGGAAAAAGTAAGCATGTGCAATACCCCACCACCTTACCGACCTTCGATGAATTAATTGGCGTGGACGGCATGGATGCTTTAGGTTTAGGTGCTGTCCGCAAGATCCTATCCTTGACGCAAAGCAACCCCAATGATCAAGTCTTTACCTTGCACGCCGAGCTAGAGGGGCAAAAACTCCTGCCCGCCTTTGAATGCCTGCTGGCTGGCTGGCTTGATCAAGGCCATGACCTGGTTACGATGGGGGAGTTACACCGATCTTGGGCAGCCACCAAACAACTCGATAAAATAGCGGTATTGCCGTTGACTTGGGGTGAAATACCCAATCGCAGCGGCGAGCTGATGATTCAGCCTGCGAACTGATTTAATAAAGGAAAATCCATGTCAATTACCATTGGTCAACCGATTCCGCCGTGCGCGGTGCCCGCAACATCCCAGCTCACCTTTTCTCCGTTGGCAGCTCAAGGAAAAAAATTGGTGTTGTACTTTTATCCCAAGGATATGACGCCAGGCTGCACCGCTGAGTCAGGCGAGTTTCGTGATCGCATCGATGCATTTACAAAAGCCAACACCTTGGTAATCGGTGTCTCGCGAGACACCCTCAAATCCCATGATAATTTCCGGCAAAAATTAGAGCTTCCATTTGAGCTGGTTGCCGATACCGAAGAGGTACTCTGCCAATTGTTCGGTGTCATGAAAATGAAGAACATGTATGGCAAGCAGGTTCGCGGCGTTGAGCGCAGTACTTTCTTATTCGATATCAACGGCAAACTCGCCAAAGAATGGCGCGGTATTAAGGTAACAGGCCATGTGGATGAGGTCTTGAAGGTGGCCCAAGCGTTGTAATAAATATGCCTTAATTCTATTCAGTACATTGCTTTCATAAAAAGCCCTAGTCTGGGGCTTTTTTTCGTCAAAGGCACTTGCTTTGATCCAAATTTACGGTAAAGTAAACACATGCAGCGTTGGCGACGAGACAGATTCTCGATCCGTTTTATTCCCCTGCTTGACCTGATTACGGCAAGCACGATGAACGCCCTTCACCGCTTTTACCATCCCCGCTGTGCCGATCTAAACCGCCAATTACCGCATGGCGGTTTTTTAATTAGGAGAGTCTGAATGCCTTTGCCCCCAAGCCCAACCCAAATTGCTGATCAGGTTAAATTGGACCGCAAGGAGACACCGGATTTAAAAAAACGGCCCGCACCGATGAAGGTGGTTGAGGTCGATAGCCTAATTAATGAAATTACCGCCGCCCCGAGCGAGACCGCCGAGTGGACCGAAGATGCTCCGGCGGATTTATCCGCGGCAGAAGTGGCGCTCGAGCGCATCAAGGCCGATCACCGCTCCAGGCAAGGCGATAAAAAGGCATTGCTTGAGCCCAAGGCAAAACGCATTGCTCGTACCGGCCCACCTTCACTCTTTGTGCTTGATACCAATGTATTAATGCATGATCCAGCGTCGCTCTTTCGCTTTGCAGAGCACGATCTATATTTGCCGATGACGACCTTAGAGGAACTCGACAATCACAAAAAGGGCATGAGTGAAGTCGCGCGCAATGCCCGCACCGTGAGTCGCTCATTGGACCAATTGATTGCCGGTACCAGCGGTACTTTAGATGACGGCATTCCCTTAAATAAATTGGGTCACCAGGATGTTTCTGGAAGGCTGTATTTTCAAACTCACCTCACTACCGCTACCCTTCCCGAAGGACTACCTGAGGGTAAAGGCGACAACCTCATCTTGGCGGTTGTGAGTGAGCTGCAACAAAAGCATCCGGACAAAGAAGTGGTGTTGGTATCAAAAGACATCAATATGCGCATCAAGGCCAGAGCTTTAGGCTTGCCTGCCGAAGATTACTTTAACGACCAAGTCCTAGAAGACCGCGATTTGATGTATTCCGGGGTCATGACATTGCCAGCTGATTTTTGGCCCAAGCACGGTAAATCCATGGAGAGCTGGGCCGATAGTAAAAGCGGCACGATGTTCTATCGGGTATCCGGTCCGCTTGTGCCCAGCATGCTTGTCAACCAGTTTGTTTACCAAGAAAATCCCGATGGCTCGACACCGTTCTATGCCCAAGTTCGGGAAATCAATGGCAAATCAGCTCTTCTGCAAACACTACGTGATTTTTCACATCAAAAAAATAATGTATGGAGTGTCACTGCCAGGAATCGTGAGCAGAACTTTGCAATGAATCTGCTAATGAACCCAGAGGTCGATTTTGTTACCTTATTGGGCCAAGCGGGTACCGGCAAAACGCTCTTGGCATTGGCAGCGGGTCTTGAGCAGGTCCTCGACAGCAAGCGTTATAACGAAATTATTATTACTCGTGCGACCGTGCCAGTAGGTGAGGATATTGGCTTTTTGCCGGGTACCGAAGAAGAGAAAATGCAGCCATGGATGGGTGCGTTTGATGACAACCTTGAGGTACTGCAGCGCAATGAAGATGGCGCAGGTGAATGGGGACGCGCTGCCACTCAAGAATTGATTCGGTCACGTATCAAAGTCAAAAGTATGAACTTCATGCGTGGCAGAACCTTTGTCAGTAAATTTGTGATTATTGATGAAGCGCAGAACTTAACCCCCAAGCAAATGAAAACCCTCGTTACGCGCGCTGGGCCTGGTACTAAGATTATTTGCCTGGGCAATATTGCGCAGATTGATACCCCCTACCTTACAGAGGGCTCATCTGGTCTGACATACGTGGTGGATCGATTCAAAGGCTGGCGCCATGGCGGACACATTACCTTGGCACGTGGGGAGCGTTCGCGTTTAGCAGACCATGCGGCAGAAGCCCTCTAGTATTGACTCACATGGGTGCGCTTATGCTGCATCAAGACGTGCCTATGTGACTGGCCTTGCACTGCTATTGCCTAGTTTGATTCTTGCTGGATGTAGCACCCCCACACGCAAACCAACGCCTCCGAGCACGATTGCGAAATTCAAGGAAGATACCAGCGTTGGTACAGAGGGAATTTCCATCGCCGCAATGGGCCTAGTGGGGGTGCCGTATCGCTTTGGCGGCAATACACCCGCAGGTGGTTTTGATTGCAGTGGTTTGATTGCGTATGTCTATAACAACGCTGCGGGCATTAAATTGCCTCGCACAGTTCAGGAAATGAGCCGGGCTGGTCAAACAATTCAAAATGCCGCTCCAGCTCCAGGTGATTTGGTATTTTTTAATACCACCGGGGAACGTTATTCCCACGCCGGAATTTATGTAGGGCATGGTCGTTTCGTGCACGCCCCTAGCAAAGGGGGGACGGTACGTTTAGA
The DNA here is from genome assembly GCA_945947155.1 of Polynucleobacter meluiroseus. Lineage (GTDB taxonomy): Bacteria > Pseudomonadota > Gammaproteobacteria > Burkholderiales > Burkholderiaceae > Polynucleobacter > Polynucleobacter meluiroseus_G. The sequence goes on from CAMEXM010000020.1 coordinate 6,253, forward strand.
CCAAATAACGAGTCCCTATTGGGCAGCCCGTTACACCGAAGCGCGCCGAATAGCCAATGCAAGGCCATAATAAATTACCTTAGGCTCGATACCTCTCGCTATGTTTACGTAGCATTAGAAACGAGCAAGGTATTTAGAACGGTATTGCTATCAAAATAGACCTGCCAGTAGTGGTCATTGCTGCAGTAAGGACGAACTGCTAAGACTGGTCCGGCTGGACTCACTTCTAAGATGCTCACCTCTACTGCCGGAGTAGCCAAGACATTTGGCAGCGCGCCAATGCATTGCTTCAATGTGGCAATGGCAGCATCATGATTCGCCGTATTAGGAAGTTGGCACTTCAAGTCCACTCTACGATAGGGAGTGTTACTAAAGTTTTGGATCGTATCGCCTAAGATCTTGCTATTGCCAACCATCGTTGACACATTATCGGGCGTACTAATAGTCGATGAAAACAAGCCAATTTCTTTTACAGTGCCATTCACGCCACCAGCAATTACAAAATCACCCACTTTAAATGGTCGCAGCACAATCAAGAAAACGCCCGCTGCAAAATTAGACAAAAGTCCAGCCCAAGCAGCGCCAATGGCAATGCCTACGGTTGCAAACAAAGCTGCAAAGGTGGTGGTCTGGATTCCAAAGTAACCCAAAATACCAACCACCAACAGGATATTTAAGGTCACACGCGCAATCGAGCCAACGTAGCGCACCACGGTCGGATCAATCTGCTGGCGATCTAAGCCGCCACGAACCATGCGCAAAGTGAGGCCGATTAACCAGCGCCCAATAACCCAGATTGCAATGGCACCGAGTATTTTGATACCTACTTCCGTAGCTGTATCAATAATGAGATCTTGAATTTTGGCTAAATCAATGGAGGACATAATCTTCTAAGCACTAAAAGGCTAAACTAAAACGGTTCGTAACCGCCTGAAGAAAAACTGGGCGAGCCCATCGCCAAGTTATCAAACTTCGTATAAGGGCCTTGCCAACTCAGTCGAATCGTACCAATCGGGCCATTGCGCTGCTTACCGATAATGATCTCGGCAATGCCTTTATCGGTTGTGGTATCGGCGTGATAGACCTCATCGCGATAGATAAACATAATTAAATCGGCATCTTGCTCTATCGCGCCTGATTCCCGCAGGTCCGACATGATGGGTCTTTTATTGGGGCGCTGCTCTAGGCCTCGGTTGAGCTGTGACAATGCAACTACGGGGCACTGCAACTCTTTGGCAAGCGACTTCAGTGAGCGCGAGATCTCCGAGATTTCAGTAGCGCGGTTTTCAGAGCTGGAACCACCACTGCCACTCATGAGCTGCAAGTAATCGATCACCACCAAGCCCAGCGTGCCACCAAAATTACGGGCAATGCGCCGTGCTCGTGCACGCAGCTCTAAACTGGAAAGCGATCCCGACTCGTCTATCAAAATTTGGGTATTACTGAGGCGTGCAATCGCATCCGTTACGCGTGGCCACTCGTCGTCATTGAGTTTGCCAGTACGCATTCTGGATTGATCAACGCGCCCAACGGAGCCTAATAAACGGGATGCCAGCTGTGAGCCCGACATCTCCATGGAGAACACCACTACTGGTAGCCCCTCGGCAAGCGCAACGTTCTCGGCGATATTTAATGCGAATGCAGTCTTACCCATCGAGGGTCTTCCAGCCACAATGACTAAGTCGCCCTTTTGCAAGCCACTGGTTTGCTTATCGAGATCAATAAAGCCGGTTGCAATGCCAGTGATGTCACTACCGCCTTGGCGGTTGTATAGCTCATCAATGCGCGCAACCACTTCGCGCAGCAAGGGTTCGATTTCCAGGTAATCGGCTTTGCGATTACCCTCTTCGCCGATTTGCAAAATACGTGATTCTGCCTCGTCTAGAAGGGTTCGTACAGAACGGCCCTCAGGGACAAAAGCCGAATTAACAATGTTGTCTGATACCTCAATGAGGCGGCGCAGAATACTGCGATCGCGCACAATTTCAGCATAGCCTTTGATGTTGGCAGCACTAGGCGTACTTTGTGCTAATGAGTTCAGGTAATCAATACCAACCAGATCGCCACCCTGCTCGGATTTAATCGCCTCATGAACGGTGATGACGTCTGCTGGGTGATTATCACCAACGAGTCGTTGGATGACTTTATAAATTAATGCGTGCTCAGGACGATAAAAATCTTTGTCCGACAGCGCCGCGCCCAGGCGATCCCAGGCGGTATTATCAAGCAGCAAACCGCCAAGCAGTGACTGCTCGGCTTCTACTGAATGGGGAGGAACTTTGAGGGCCTGCACAGCTGCATCCCCAGATCCCGCCATGCCAGGATTTAGCGTAACGGAACGGGGACGTTGATCAGCCATGAGGCGACTCGATTAAAGCTTAGGCCTGCTCACCAACAACACGAATGTTGATATCGACTACGACGTCGGTGTGCACTGCCACTGCAACAGGATGATCGCCGACCATTTTCAATGGGCCAGTTGGCATACGTACAGAGGCTTTTTCAATCACAAAGCCCTTGGCTTTCATGGCATCGGCAATGTCATGGTTGGTTACTGAGCCAAACAAGCGGCCATCGACACCGGCCTTTTGGCCAATCTCCAATACCAGGCCAGCGAGCTTTTGACCAATTGCTTGGGCAGCAGCTAATTTTTCAGCGGCTACTTTTTCTAGCTCAGCGCGGCGTGTAGCAAAGTCGGCAATCGCTGCTTCGGTGGCACGACGGGCTTTGCGTTGTGGGATTAAGAAGTTGCGAGCGTAACCGTCTTTGACGCGAACAACATCGCCTAGATTGCCCAGATTGATAACTTTTTCTAAAAGGATAATTTGCATTGAGGGCTCCTAATTATTTCTTATGTTGATCGGAGAATGGCAATAAAGCCAAATAACGTGCACGCTTAATTGCAGTATCCAGCTGACGCTGAAATTTCGCTTTTGTACCCGTTAAACGCGCAGGCGTGATCTTGGCATTCTCGCCAATAAAGTCTTTTAATGTATCGACGTCTTTGTAGTCAATCTGCTCCACTCCGCCAACGGTGAAACGGCAATAGCGCTTGCGCTTAAACAATGGGTTTTGCGCGGGCTTCTTTTTGAAATCGGGTTTTTTTCCAAACGCCATGGTGATTTCCTCTTTTAACTTTGTAATTGAATGTGGTTTATATGAAAGACAAGGCGCTGATTGCGTATCGTTTTGGGGGCCATGAATCCGGTAAACACTGCCTGGGCTCCTAAATCCATTTGCAACAGAACCTGGTGAACAGGGCCAATCGCAATGGCTTCGACGCTCATTTGGATTTTCCTAGGCCGTTCTACTTCCATCACTTCGCCAACATAATCAAGCTGGCAATAAATAACGGGTAAACCGGCTGGGGTAAATCGAATCGCGTCTTTAGATACCAAGGCAGCAGTTAGGGTGAATTGATTCAACGCCGTTCCGCCACTGATTTACGCTCTATCGCCTCCGAGTCTCTCTTCAAAAATGCTTAGGCCGTTGCAACAGGTGCTTCGGTTTGGGCTTGCTTGCGGGCTTCTTCGCGCTGTACTTCTTTCATCATGATCGATGGCTCAGACTCCGCCTTCTTCATCTTGATGATCAAGTGACGCAAAACAGCATCATTAAATTTGAACGCATGCTCAAGCTCTTCCAGAGTCTTCTGGTCACACTCGATATTCATGCAAACGTAGTGGGCTTTGGCCAACTTGTCGATCATGTAAGCCATCTGACGACGACCCCAATCTTCAATGCGATGCACTTTACCGCCACTGGTAGCCAATACGGCTTTGTAACGATCAATCATCGCGGGCACTTGCTCGCTTTGGTCCGGATGGACGATAAAAACGATTTCATAATGACGCATCAAACACTCCTTAAGGGTAAAGCTACCTGGGCGTCATCCAAATCAGATGGTGTTGAATTGGAAGCCAGTGCAGCAAGGGTGAAAACAAATTGTAAAAACAGGAATTACATAATCTTGCTTTATTCAGACAAGACTGCGATTCTAGCAAAAAAATCCTGCCAAGTCATGGATTTACCGCCCTGCTTGGGTTCTGCGGCCGCATATATGGCCAATTGCAAGGCAATTCTGGCTTTTGGGGCCGATAGACTGCCTGCAGCCGCCCAATTGGCAGGGTCCGTTTCTGGCAAATGGAGGTGAACGTGCCCTGCGCCTACCCGAGAAGCCTTGGCAATCGCCACCCCCTTTTCAGCTAGGGCATTCAAGGGCTTAAGCCAAGCGGTATGCACACCACCCATGCCAGTGCCTGCAATCACCAAGCCCTGAATTGGCTGATTCAGCCAATGTGAAATCGTTTCAGGCCTTGCGCCAGCATGACTGCAAACTACCTCAACCCAAGGCCAAGCATCTTCTGGCGGAATGGCGATATCTGGACCCGAATCTGCTTGCATTCGCCGAATACGCGATAACCACGAGGGGTTAATCAAGTGAACCGGGCTACTGGGTGAATCGCGCAGCGGCGCATTAAGGTCGGTGGTGTGGCGCTTCGCAAGGTCGCGAGCCAGGCAAACCCGGCCAGCAAAAATGGAAAAGATGCCGGCTGGGCAAGTTTCAAGATCCATTTCAGCCCAATGCAAGGCAGCTTGCAGATTGAGTGGGCCATCTGCTTGAGGGTGGTTCGATGGCAGCATTGCTCCGGTTAAAATCACCCGCTTGCCTAGGCGCTCAGCCTGCTTACTGCAAACGGCATCCAAAAAGACCCCCGTCTCTTCGATCGTGTCAGTACCGTGGGTAACTAGCACCCCAAGAACCAAGGGATTGTCCAGCGCTGCCCGCACCGTATGGCCTAGCTGGGTTAGTAGGCCCTCACTCAAATCCCGACTGTTGATGTTGGCGAGCTGCTCTGTACGAATTTCACCATGCGTAACTACAGTGCTGGACTGCACGGTCGCAATAAGGCTTTCAAGGGGTACCTGGCCTGCACGGTAGGCAGATGGATTGGCTGGATCCTGAGCGAGGCCCGCAATCGTGCCGCCCATGCCAATAATTAAAACGTGCTGATTAGGGGATTTCATGCGCCCATTATCCATTTAACAAAATTTCTTGAAATAACAAAAATACTGTATACAATCACAGCATGGACATAAACACAGCTGAATTGCTCGATTTACCCAAATTAACGCCCCGCCAGGCAGAAATCTTGGCCTTAATCACATCGGCCATACAGGAAAGCGGTTTGCCGCCCACCCGCGCCGAAATCGCCACTTGCCTTGGCTTCGCATCGGCCAATGCGGCAGAGGAACATTTGCGCGCCCTGGCTCGCAAAGGCTACATCGAACTAACGCCAGGTACATCGCGCGGTATCCGCATTGCACAGCAGCACAGTCCGCTTTTTCACTTTGGCCGTTCACAGCAAATGTCTCTGCCCTCAGGAGCGCTTCAGCAACTCACGCTTCCATTGATTGGTCGGGTTGCGGCAGGCTCACCCATCATGGCGGTAGAGCACATTGAAAAACATGTCCCAATTGACCCCAGCTTATTTAGCAAAGGAGCGGATTACCTGCTTAAAGTAAAAGGGATGAGCATGCGCGACGCTGGTATTTTGGACGGTGACTATTTGGCTGTTCACAAAACAACCGAAGTGCGTAACGGCGACATTGTGGTGGCTCGCATTGATGATGAAGTTACCGTAAAGCGCTGGCTTCAGAAAAAAGGCAGCAATGGCCTTGTGATTGAATTACAGGCCGAGAATCCAGACTTCAAAAACATCACTGTAGATGCAAGACAGCCCAATTTCGCGATTGAAGGCCAAGCGGTTGGACTGATTCGGGCAAACGGCCTTTAAAAAAGTTCTATAGTCTAGCGCTTGCTTGGCGCAAGGACATTGGCATTTTTAGGTGAGGCCGTAATGATGATGATCGACTTCGGCCCTGTTAAAGAACCTTCATTGATCTCAACCGTCGAGGTACGTTCGCCTTTGGTAAACACCAAAATACTGGTCTTCGATTTAACCGCTGTGACCGTAGTCCACCCAGACTTTGGATACTCAGACTGGAAAAAAGCATAAATATCGGTTGGGCTTTGAAGACCGTTGAGGACAACCCGACCAACCCAATTGTCGCCACGGCCAATAATTAAAGAATCAGTACCCATAATGCGAGCACCTGCCGGAAGTGGCATGTCACCCAAGAGCTGAGCCTGTATTTGATTTACCTCATCCGGCGTGCCGCTTGGAGAATCACCTGAAGAAGCACAACCACTTAGCAATAAGACAATGCTTACCGCAAGAGCTGAGGCAACCTTACTAATTGGCTTGGTTTTTGGGGTCATCATGAGCGTGTCCGTCCGTTGGGAATCAGCAATAATCACATTGTAGGATAAGCAACGTAGAGGTCAATAGAGTCAAAGCCTCAGCACAGCCGTTGGAGGCGCGTGAGGGAATCGAACCCCCGTACGAAGCTTTGCAGGCTCCTGCCTAACCACTCGGCCAACGCGCCACATACTTTGAAACAAAATGGGAAGCTTTTCAGGGCTTCCCATCGAACTTGGAGCGGGAAAGGAGGTTCGAACTCCCGACCTATACCTTGGCAAGGTATCGCTCTACCAGCTGAGCTATTCCCGCATAACAGGGCAACAGTTTAGCAAACTATTGAACTCTTCGCGGTATTTATTGTCCATTCGGGAACGAACACCCCTTGTGTCCTATGCAATCAAGGCCCTAGTCGGATTTACCGAGCAATTGGGGCAGTGCTTTTTGCAGGTAATAGAACATGGACCATAGGGTTAAAAATGCAGCTACCCAAATGAGCCACGTACCAATTAACGCAGCATTCAACCAACCAAACAGCGTGCCATCAAATAACAGGAATGGGATTGCTACGAGCTGCGCGGTGGTTTTTAATTTACCCACCATGTGTACTGCCACACTTTTACTGGCACCCACTTGTGCCATCCACTCGCGCAATGCAGAGATCGTAATTTCACGACCAATAATGACCAAGGCCACCCAAACCTGCACTCGGTCCATATTTAAAAGTACGAGTAAGGCCGCAGCCACTATCAATTTATCGGCGACCGGATCTAAAAATTGTCCGAAAGCCGATTCTTGTTTCATGCGGCGAGCTAAGTATCCATCTAGCCAATCGGTCAGGGCAGCAAAGATAAAAAGGCCGGTCGCCAATGCATTTTTTTCCGGCATGCTGAGCCAGCTAGCAGGCAGATAAAAAATAGTGACCAAGAGCGGTATCGCTGCAACACGCAACCACGTTAAGGCGATTGGAAGATTAAATGGCATGATGTAAGGATAACCGAAGGCACTGGTATTGCTTAATGTAATTGCTGATAAATCTGCTCCGCCAAGGTCAAGGAAATGCCGTCTACCGTGGCCAGCTCCTCCATGCTGGCATTCGAAACGCCACGCAGGCCTCCAAAACGGGCGAGCAAAGCTTGGCGTCTTTTTGCACCAATGCCTTCAATTTCTTCTAAGCGTGAAACGGTGCGTGCCTTTGCCCGCTTTGCTCGCATACCGGTAATGGCGAAGCGATGTGCCTCATCCCGTATTTGCGCAATCAGCATCAGTGCCGCACTCTCGCGCCCAAGCTCAAGTGATGGACGGCCATCGGCAAAGATCAGGGATTCAAGGCCAACCTTCCGGGCCTCTCCTTTGGCAACACCCACAATTAATCCCAGATCCATACCGAGCTCAGCAAATACTTGACGGGCCATTTCTACTTGACCTTTACCGCCATCAATAAGGATGAGCTGCGGCATTTTATCGGGCGGAATTTCTTGGTAATTGGCATAGCGGCGTTGCAATACCTGCCGCATCGCTGCGTAATCATCGCCCGGCGTAATGCCGTTGATGTTGAAGCGGCGGTACTCACTCGATTGCATTTCATTTTTTGCGTACACCACGCACGAGGCTTGCGTTGCTTCGCCCGAGGTGTGGCTGATATCAAAACACTCCACGCGCAATTGTTCTATGCCCTCCACATCTAAACCAAGGACATCCAGTAATGCACGCGCCTTAGCAAGTTGCCCGCCGGTCTCCACCAAGCGCTTAGCCAAAGCTATCTTGGCATTACCCTCTGCCATACCAAGCCAATGCCGGCGTTGGCCTTGTGGCTGATGCAAAAAGGCGATCTTTTTTCCTGCTTGTGCATTCAAGCTATCTTGCAAAAGCGATTGCTCTTCGCTAGACGAAATGGCATGGCTCAAAACAATGACGCTGGGTATGAGCTTGGCATCACTCGCCTCACCATCTAAATAATGCTGCTGAATAAACGCTTCCAAGATTTCAACAGGGCTGGGTAGTTCGCCTGCTGCCGAACGCAAATTCTTAGGAAAGTAGGTGCGATCGCCTAAATGCCGACCACCGCGTACCATTGCCAAGTTGACGCAAATCATGCCTTCAAGTTCAGCTGCTGCCAAGATGTCAACGTCGCCCTCGCCATCGGCAACGGTATCCATGGATTGCTGCTGCAACACACTGGATAAATCGGCAATCCGATCACGTATCACCGCAGCCATCTCAAAATCCAATGCATCGCTGTGGAGCAGCATTTCACGTTCGAGTTCAGATAAAACTTGACCGTGATCCCCCTCTAGGAATCGGGTTGCTTGATTCACATCACCGGCATATTGTCCGGCAGTCAGCATGCCAACGCATGGCGCACTGCAACGGTGAATTTGGTGAAGTAGGCAGGGTCGTGTACGGTTTTTAAAGACAGTGTCTTCACAGGTACGCAAGCGAAATACTTTCTGCAAGATCTGTACACTGTTGCGCACTGCTGATGAATTCGGGAAGGGTCCAAAATAGCGGTTACGCCGATCCACTTTGCCGCGATAGGATGATAAGCGCGGAAACGCGTGTCCCGTCAGCATCACATAGGGGTAAGACTTATCGTCGCGAAATAGAATATTGAAGGGTGGCGTCAACTCCTTGATTAGGTTGTTCTCTAGAATCAACGCCTCGGATTCAGTCCGCGTGACTGTGGTTTCATAGCGCGCAATTCTGCTGACCATGCGTTCAATGCGCGGCGATAATGCAGTTCGTTGAAAATAGCTGGATACTCGCTTTTTTAGGTCGCGGGCTTTACCCACGTAAAGTATCTGATCCGCTTCGTCAAAAAAGCGATATACCCCCGGCAATCCGGGAAGCCGTTTAATGTCTTGCTTGAGGGTTTCAAAAAGCGAATTACGCATGCGTTGGGATATATTCTGCCAAATCGTTGATAACTTCGGTGATGCCGGTGTCTGTTGGCGCCTTGCCCGCAGCCTAGCCTCGCGCCATCAGCAACAGGTTCGCCTGTTTTGCGATGATCTACCGACCCTTAATTTACTCGCATCCGACTCCCCTCGCACGCCGCAGGTCGAGATTCTGCCGTGGGAGGCTAGTTTTGCAAATGCGCGTCACCCGATTGATTCACCAGATGTAGTAATTGAGGCCTTTGGCTGCGACCTTCCAGAGCGGTATCAAACCGCTCTATTGGTTGCTGCCCACAAACCCATCATCCTCAATTTAGAGTACCTTAGCGCAGAACCTTGGATTGATGAGTGCCATGCTAAGGCCTCTCCTCAGTCCAGCGGCTTACTGAAGTATTTTTTCTTTCCTGGATTTGGGCCCAATACGGGTGGGCTATCGCTCGATCCTATTCCAGCGCAAGGCAGTCAGTCTAGTACCGATATACCCACCAGTCTTGCGCCGAGCTGGGCCCTGCTTCGCCCCAATGCAGAGCGCATCAGCCTCTTTTGTTATCCGGGAGCGCCACTACGACAATGGCTTGAGGATCTCGGCAATATAGAGGCCAACATTGATGTACTCCTTACCTTTGGCCACGCCGAAATGATTGGGCATAGTATTGGCAGGCCCTTAGACCTACCGCCATCAATTCAGCTGATTTCCCTGCCCTTTGTTCCTCAAGATGACTACGACTGGCTCTTATCGCAATGCGACTTCAATATTGTCCGGGGTGAAGATTCGTTTGTACGAGCGCAACTCGCTGAAAAGCCATTTATTTGGCATATTTACCCGCAAGACGATATGGCCCATACGGTGAAATTACAGGCCTTTTTAGATCTGTACCTTGAAAAAGCCAGCCCATCGACCCAAGAATCATGCCGACTGGCCATGGATTGGCAGATGCCGTCGCGCTGGTGGAGTCAGCGAACGGAGTGGCAGGCCCATGCCCGCAAGTGGCGCAAAACGATACTGGAAGCCAATCAAGACGGAGGACTTCCAGCCAGAATGCTGCGTTTTGTAACTTAACTCGCCTTAGAGGGTCTCCCGCTGGGGCGGTTACAATGTCACCTTTATTAAATACAGCAGAATTCAGTTCTGCATGCAGGAATACCACAGATGAAAACAGCACAAGAACTCCGCGTAGGCAACGTAGTGATGATTGGCGCCGATGCCATGGTCGTACTCAAGGCCGAATACAGCCGCTCTGGCCGTAACTCATCGGTCGTCAAAATGAAATTTAAGAATCTGTTAACCGGCGCTCCGAATGAGGGCGTTTATAAAGCCGACGACAAATTTGATATTGTCATTTTGGACAAAAAAGAATGTACCTATTCGTATTTTGCTGACCCGATGTATTGCTTTATGGACGGCGATTACAACCAATATGAAGTAGAAGCGGAGTTTATGGGCGATGCCCTCAACTACCTCGAAGAGGCAATGCCTGTTGAAGTTGTATTCTACGAAGGCAAGGCGCTTTCCGTTGCAATGCCAACCTCATTGGTGCGTGAAATTATCTACACCGAGCCTGCTGTTAAGGGCGATACCAGCTCTGGCAAAGTATTAAAGACCGCCAAGTTGGCTACCGGCTATGAATTGCAAGTTCCCCTCTTTTGCAATACGGGCGACAAGATTGAAATTGATACCCGCACCGGCGAGTACCGCAGTCGCGCCAACTAAACTGGAATTGCTTTAGATAAAAGCCATGGCCTTTTTAGGATCCTGGCTTTTTTAATTTGAAGGCGCTCGCTCTTCTTTTTTAGGTCTACCGCCTTTTGCTCCATTTTCTCTAGACGCTTTTGATTTGATGGCACTCTTTACACTACCTGCCTTTGCCAAATGCTGACGTAGCATCCATTTCTCGCTACCAAACATCCCGGATAGTAAGCCCTCAACCGTCAAGTCCACATCGAGTTTTGGCCAATGTAATCCCGTACCCATCGGAGAAATTTCAATACTCGATAAAGAATCTGCAGACCGCCTCGACAAACCTTCGACAAGTTTGGGCGGGAACGAAAATGACAAGCCGTTAGCCAGCTCAATCGTTATTACTTTCTTTTTTGAATCAAATTGTGCGTTCACTGCGTAGAGTTTTGTTACGCGCTCAATCTTCCCGCGCATTTTTGCTCTATCGGTCTTTTTTAAAGCTGCGATCAACCAATCTTCTTGTGTTTGTTCTGCTTTATTACCCTTACCCATACAGATTGCTCCAATACTGATTTAGCGTATGCAAATTTTCATTTGTTGCACTCAGTGCCTTGCTGATTTCATTTTGCTTTGGGTCTCCATAGATTGAAATCAAAGAGGGTGGCTTTGTCAATCTTATGCGCATTTCCCATCCAGGCCCAATGATGTGGGTATGGGGCGGCGGGTGATCATTGGGATAAATGACCAACCTGAGTTGCTGATAACGAATACTAGGCACATCACATTATAACCCAACATGTTGGGTTATTTGCAGCAATAGCATTCCTAAGCCTAACTCACTAGCCCGTGCTTTAAGAGCACTTCTTGGGCATGCCGATATTCCGCATGGGCTTGCAGTTCAGACCAATCCATAAACGGAGCGGATGGCATTAGCTTTTTTTGGCGCTGCGCCGACTCTGCTTTTTTTGCTTTCGATACCAATAGCTCAGAGAGCAAGCGGTCGGCTAAGTCCGGGCGATTGCAAATCAATACTGCATCGCAGCCCGCCGATAAGGCTAACTCTGCGCCCTTCACAACATCACCGGCCACACTAGCGCCCTCCATCGATAAATCATCACTGAAGATCACGCCCTCAAACTTCAGTTGCTGGCGCAAGATGGTTTGCAACCAAACCGTAGAAAATCCTGCAGGAAGGCTATCTACTTTGGGGTAAATCACATGAGCCGGCATCACGGCAGCGAGGCTTAAGTCAAGCCACTCGTACGGCTTTGCATCGCATTGCAGGATTGCATTTAATGGGCGCTCGTCTACTGGAATGGCTACATGCGAATCCGCTTCTGCCCAACCATGCCCAGGAAAGTGCTTACCGCAGTTGGCCATTCCAGCCAGTTGTAGTCCCGAGTTCAGCGCCTTGGCAAGGGCATACACAATCTGCGGATCCGAACTAAATGAACGATCGCCAATCACCCCGCTTCGACCAAAGTCGAGATCAAGCACCGGGGTAAAACTAAAATCAACACCGCAGGCGCGCAGCTCTGCCGCCAGAATATAGCCGCAGGCAGTCGCTGCAGCCATTGCCGCAATCGCAGACTCCGAGGCATAGGTAGTCTTGCTTTTCTTGTGGGCACGCATCCACAGCTGGCCTAATTTGCGCATCGCGGGTAAATGCGTAAATCCATCTGCCCTGCAGCGCTGCACACGACCACCCTCATGATCAATGGATATCAAGACATCCGGCCGTATAGCCTTAATACTGCGCGTTAGTAAGGTGAGTTGTTTTCGATTAGCAAAATTTCTGCCAAACAAAATGACACCCCCAGTGGAGGGATGCTCAATACGGCGGCAATCGTCTGAAGTGAGCTCTAAGCCAACGACATCTAAGGTAATGGGACCAGGTTGATAAATGGATGCCACCGATAATTTCCTTTAGGTATAAGGGGAATGAATGCCGTTTTTCTAAATGGGATATGTGCTAGTTTGACTGTATTGACTACCCAATGTAATTACTAGGATCGTGACTGGTGATGATGGGTGTGCCATGACTCACCACCACAAACGCAATTGCCATATCTTGCTCGTCACTCACAGTCACTTCAGCATGCCAGTTTCGCTCGAGCATAAAGTTAGCAAGAGGCCCGGAATAATGGGTGACCGGCTTACCACTCGGCTCATTTAAGGTTTGTAGTAGACGCCATGCCATCGGCATACGCATACCTAAGCCAATCGCCTTTGAGAACGCTTCTTTGGCAGCAAAGCGCGTAGCTAAATAGGCCATGCCCAGCTTCTGATTACGCGCTAAACGCTGATGAAATACTACTAATTCTTCTTTGCCCAAAATACGCTCAGCCAATCGACCCTGCGTCCGCTCATAAGCAGCAATCAAGCGCTCCATTTGCAAAATATCCGTACCAATGCCAACGATCATGACGTATACCTAAATCGAAGAATTCCGGGCCTGCAACATTAAGGCCTTCATATCAAGAATGGCTTTTTGCCAACCCTTAAATAGTGCCTCGGCCACAATCGCATGCCCAATATTGAGTTCGGATAACTCGGCAATGGCGGCAATAGGACTCACATTAGCCTCATTTAAACCATGACCCGCATTGACGCGTAAGCCAAGCTGTTTTCCGTATTGCGCGGCAGCACGAATGCGCTCTAACTCGCGTATCTGCGCCTCGCCAGCCAAGTCAGCATAGCGTCCAGTGTGCAATTCAATCACGGTGGCACCCGCATTGCTGGCGGCCATGATTTGCTTTTCTTCAGGATCAATAAATAGGGACACCCGAATGCCTGCGTTGATGAGCTGCGTGGTGGCCTGTTTGATTGCCTCAAAATGACCCACAACGTCGAGACCTCCCTCGGTAGTTACCTCTTCGCGCTTCTCTGGCACGAGGCAAACATCATGTGGCTTGATCTGGCATGCAATCGCAATCATTTCCGGGGTAACAGCACACTCGAGGTTCATGCGGGTATGAATTAAAGGCCGCAGTGCAATTAAATCCGCATCTTTAATGTGACGTCGATCCTCGCGCAAATGCAATGTAATTAAGTCGGCCCCCGCCTCTTCCGCTAGATGCGCGGCTCGAATGGGGTCAGGATAGGCTGTACCGCGGGCATTGCGCAAGGTTGCGACGTGATCAATGTTGATGCCGAGCTCAAGGGTATTCATTGGTATAGGGTACTAGATTTTCTTGAGATCGATGAGGATTTGACGGGTTGTCAAAACCTGATCTTGCAAATGCAGACTAAGCAAAAAGCGCATTAACTGCTTGCTCTCCATGAGGGTATCGGTTGCCGTAAAGTTGCCTGAGGCCATTTCCAATAAGGCGCGGCCACTTAAAATTGGCCAATGCCTAGGGTCGTCGGATTGCCATGGACGAATACCCCGCTCTGGCTGATAGACGTATTTCTCTGCCTCGATTGGCGAGGCATTGCTTTCAACGCAATAATCTAGGGCGGCCGCATAGCCTGTCTCCTGCAGCAAGGCCAATTCAAATGGTCTGAGAATTTGCTCCAATCGACCACTTTCTGCATCCATCTCCGCCAAAGCAGAAATAGTGGCCATGTAATGGTCGTAAAGGGTCTCGTATTCATCTTCGCGAGCCAAGAATTTGACCAGCAATTCATTGAGATAAAAGCCGCAGAGCAGTGCATCACCGACCAGCGCAGGAGTGCCACCAACCCACTCGGACTTAGTTAAGGTGCGCAACTCAGACTTGCCGCTCCATGAAACCAGGAGTGGCTGAAAGCGCTGCAAAACGGGTCTTAATACGGAATGGGGGCGCTTAGCACCCTTGGCAATGAGCGCCATCCGCCCGTACTGCCGAGTGAACACATCCAATATCAAGCTAGTTTCTTTATATGGAATGCTGTGCAAAACAAAAGCAGGCTCATCGGCTACGCGAATCGATGCCATTTATTCCAAGCCTTGCGCCCGCAATTCAGCGCGATCATCTGCCCAGCCACGTTTGACTTTGACCCAGGTCTCTAAAAAGACTTTACCGTCAAACAGCTTCTCCATATCCAGACGTGCTTCAGTGGAAATCTTTTTGAGGCGCTCGCCCTTATCGCCGATGATCATCGCCTTGTGATTATCCCGATCCACCAAAATGGTCGCCGCAATGCGTCGCATAGTGCCATCCATCTTGAACTGATCAATCACCACCGAGCTTGCATAGGGCAATTCTTCACCGGTAAAGCGAAAGACCTTCTCGCGCAAAATTTCTGCTGCGAGAAAACGTTCGCTGCGATCCGTCAAGGTGTCCGCATCGTAGCGTGCTTCACCTTCTGGTAAATACTCTTCAAGCACATCAAGCAACCGTTGCACATCGGTAGGATTTTTGCCGCTCATGGGAATGATTTCGGCAAAGTGCTGCTCGGACTGATCGGGTCTTCCACCGATCTCACTCCATGCCTGGCCCATTTTTTTCATGAAATCCAATAAAGCCACATCGCGATCGGCTGGCAATTCAAAACGGCTGGCAAATAAATCCAATTTATTTAAGACCAAAATAACAGGCAGATCCTTGGGCAGAAGACGGAGTACTTTGGCATCGTCCTCACCGAAATACCCTGCCTCAACAATAAAACAGGCCACATCAACATCCTGCAAGGCCCCAGTCACTGAGCGATTAAGGGCCTGGTTCAGGGTATTCATTTTGCGCGTCTGAAATCCCGGCGTATCACTAAAAATAAACTGCGCGTGTTCGCGCGTCTGAATTCCTAAAATACGGTGACGGGTTGTCTGCGCCTTACGCGAAGTGATGCTAATTTTTTGCCCAACTAAGGCATTGAGCAAGGTCGATTTACCCATATTGGGCCTGCCTACAATGGCAATCGTGCCACACCGATACGGCGTACCTGTTTCCACGCTTATGCCTTTAGCTTTAAATTCAATTGTTCATCTGCGGTATCGGACTTTGCTGCTTTTTTCTTCGCAGAACGGGTCTTTTTGGGCTTACGTGTCTCTTGTGGCAAGGCCTTGGTAATGGCTAACAACGCCAACTTGGCCGCACCCTGTTCAGCTGCCCGGCGCGAAGCCCCAAATCCCTTTACCTTGATTTTTAAACTCTGGATCACGCATTCGACCTCGAACTGCTGATTGTGCGCTGCGCCAGTTGTAGCGGTTACGGTATAGCCGGGCAAAGGCATCTGAAAACCTTGCAAGTACTCTTGCAGTAAGGTCTTATCGTCTTTACCCAAGGTCTTGGGATCCACTTGCGCCAAAATCACGGAATAGAGTTTGCGTAAACTGGATTTAGCCGCATCAAAACCGCCATCCAGGAAAACCGCTCCGACAACTGCCTCTAATGTATCGGCCAATATGGATGGCCGCCGAAAGCCGCCACTTTTAAGCTCACCCTCACCTAGGCGCAAGTAATCCGATAAAGACAAAAGCTGCGCTATCTCATATAAGGCTTGTTGCTTTACCAAATTGGCGCGAACACGGGATAAATCGCCCTCATCTAAGTCAGCGTAGCGCTCGTAAAGCAATTCAGCGACGACGCAATTTAAAATGGAGTCACCCAAAAACTCCAGGCGCTCATTGTTTTTCTTGCTATGACTGCGATGCGTCAATGCTTGCTGCAGGAGCTCTGGCTTTTTAAACACATAACCCAGGCGCTCTTGTAGCGGTCCTAAGTCAATCGCAGCGCGCGCATTCATGCTTATTGAAAACCACCAATGCGACTCAGAGATCCAAGATTGAGCCAAACGAAGAAAGCCCGGCCCACAATATTTTGATCGGGCACAAAACCCCAAAATCGCGAATCAGCACTGTTGTCCCGGTTATCACCCATGGTGAAGTAGTGTCCAGCAGGAACCCTGCACGTCATGCTGTTCGGCAAGAACTGGCAATTCTCAATCCCTGGAAAACGCTCCAGCATTAACATACCGGATGGGCGATCAGGGTCATTCAAAATGCCATGGCGGTTACCGCCCAAATCAGTCGGAAAGGTTTCGGTATAGAGCTTAGCGTAGCGCATGCTCTCTTGATCTAAATAGTTCTCCCCACCGGTGTATTGCAAAAGCTGGCCATTCACCGTAATGCGCTTGTCTTGGTAGGTAATCGTATCGCCGGGAACTGCGACTACGCGCTTGATGTAGTCGACCGACTGATCCAGTGGATAGCGAAATACAACCACATCACCGCGCTGGGGCGATCCAAGATCAATCACTTTTTTATTGACCACCGGCAAACGAATACCGTAGGTAAATTTATTCACCAAAATAAAATCACCAATCTGCAAGGTTGGGATCATCGATCCCGATGGAATCTTAAATGGCTCGATCAAAAATGAGCGCAGAAAAAATACCGCGCAAATGACTGGGAAAAAACTGGCCGAATATTCAAGCCACAATGGCATGCGGGCAATGCCAGCTGCTTTTCGTTGCGGCGCAAATATGAACTTATCTGCTACCCAAGCGACGCCAGTAACTACAACAAGGATGAATAGGATGAGTGCGAAGTTCATTAATTGT
Organism: Polynucleobacter meluiroseus; assembly: GCA_945947155.1. Taxonomy (GTDB): domain Bacteria; phylum Pseudomonadota; class Gammaproteobacteria; order Burkholderiales; family Burkholderiaceae; genus Polynucleobacter; species Polynucleobacter meluiroseus_G. The sequence continues at coordinate 23,574 of CAMEXM010000020.1, forward strand.
CCACCTGTAAAATCGCCAGGAATGCTTCTTGTGGGATTTCAACGTTGCCCACTTGCTTCATGCGCTTCTTGCCCTCTTTTTGCTTTTCAAGTAACTTGCGTTTGCGCGAGATATCGCCACCATAGCATTTAGCCAATACATTTTTACGTAAGGCTTTGACGTTTTCACGCGCGACAATCCCGCTGCCGATTGCCGCCTGTATCGCCACATCAAACATCTGCCGCGGAATGAGTCCGCGCATCTTAGTAACGACATCCCGGCCGCGTGATTGGCTATTACTGCGATGCACGATGATCGACAGTGCGTCGACTTTTTCACTATTAATCAAAATATCAACCTTGACTACATCGGCTACGCGGTATTCTTTAAACTCATAGTCCATGGAGGCATAGCCACGTGAGACCGACTTCAGCCGGTCAAAGAAATCCAGTACGATTTCTGCCATCGGAATTTCATAGGTCAATTGCACCTGCCTACCCAAGTAATTCATATTGGTTTGCACGCCGCGCTTACCGGTACACAGCGTAATGACTGTGCCAACATACTCTTGGGGCATGTATAAATTGACGGTAACGATCGGCTCCAGGATGGCCTCGATCTTTGAGGGATCTGGCATCTTCGATGGGTTATCAACTACCAATAATGTTCCATCGCGCTGCTGCACTTGATATACCACCGTAGGCGCGGTAGTAATCAAGTTCATATCGTACTGACGCTCTAGGCGCTCTTGCACAATTTCCATGTGCAACAAACCCAAGAATCCACAGCGGAATCCAAATCCCAATGCTTGGGATACTTCGGGCTCATAGAGCAACGATGCATCATTTAACTTGAGTTTTTCAAGCGACTCACGCAGCTGGTCGTACTCATTGGCCTCTACGGGATAAAGGCCTGCAAATACTTGGGACTTCACTTCTTTAAATCCGGGTAACGGCGCACTAGCCGGAGTACGACCCTGCTGACCTGTTGCATGCGTTACGGTATCGCCAACTTTAGCCGCCTTCAGCTCCTTAATACCGGCAATAATAAAACCCACTTGCCCGGCACCTAAATCGGGGCGATCAATTGACTTCGGACTAAAGACGCCCACATGCTCCACCAAATGGGTTGAGCCATTTGCCATCAATGTAATCTTATCTTTGGGCTTCAGAATGCCGTTTACAACCCGCACCAGCATGACTACACCAACGTAGTTGTCAAACCAAGAATCAATAATTAAAGCCTGTAAGGGTTCTGTAACACTTCCCTTTGGCGGAGGCACGCGCCGGATCATTTCTTCCAGCACGTCTGCAACACCAAGGCCTGTTTTGGCAGAGCAGGTCAATGCATCGGTTGCATCGATGCCAATCACATCTTCAATCTCTTGTTTGGCACGCTCCGGATCGGCACTTGGCAAATCAATTTTATTTAAAACGGGTACAACCTCGACACCCAGTTCGATGGCGGTGTAGCAATTCGCGACGGTTTGCGCTTCAACGCCTTGGCTGGCATCGACCACCAGCAATGCGCCCTCACATGCTGAGAGTGAACGACTCACCTCATAGGAAAAGTCAACGTGCCCGGGGGTATCAATTAGATTTAGATTGTATGTTTTGCCATCCTTCGCTTTGTAGCTCAGGGCTGCGGTTTGGGCTTTAATGGTGATTCCGCGCTCACGCTCAATGTCCATTGAATCCAGGACCTGGGCTTCCATCTCACGATCAGATAAGCCGCCACACAGCTGAATAATTCGATCCGCAAGGGTCGACTTGCCATGGTCAATGTGGGCGATGATAGAAAAGTTGCGGATTAAATCCATGGTGTTTTATCTAAATTAGCAAAAACACCTTGTCGCAGCACACAGGATGATGCACTGCAATAAGTTGTCTAGCCTCAATTGTACTGGTTGAGGCTAAAACCCATTTGTTTTGCCCCTCCTAGGGGTATTTGCGCCTTTTACGGGGCTTTTGGTCGCAAGGGGACAATCAGGGTGCTGTCTGCGCGTCGCACAAACAGTGCAACTGCCCGATTTGCATCCAAGCCTTTGGTTAGCCCCTCAAATTGCTTTACGCCCGTCACATCGCTATCGCCAACCCGCACAATCACGTCGCCCACGCGGATTCCAGACCGGGCAGCGGCCCCATCTCCTAGGCTGGTAATTTCAACCCCAGACTTCAGGTTTAGTTCTCGTTTTTTGGCATCGGATAATTCGGTTACACCAAGTCCAAATGGGTTGTTGCTGGTTGCTGCGGGTGCCGGGCTATCTGGCTTTTTAGCCGCAGCGGTTTTTGTACTGGCCTCGGCATCGGCTACCACGACAGAAAGGTCACGCGCCGACCCTTTACGCCAGACCTGAACCGTTGCCTTCATGCCCGGCTTGGTTTCGCCAACGATGCGCGGGAGATCACTTGATTTGCTGATGTCGCGCCCATTGAACGCCAAAATGACATCGCCAGCCTCGATTCCACCAGTCGCTGCCGGACCACTTGGATCAACATTGCGCACGTATGCGCCGCGGGGACGCCCAAGGCCCAAGGTCTCAGCCATCTCTTTGCTTAGGTCACCCAAGGCAACACCAATCCGGCCACGCACCAACTTACCTGTGGAGCGCAATTGATCCGCAACCCGCATCGCCTCATCAATCGGAATAGCAAACGAAATTCCCATATAACCCCCAGAGCGACTGAAGATTTGAGAATTAATACCAATGACCTGGCCGGAAGTATTAATCAATGGACCGCCCGAATTGCCTGGGTTAACAGCCACATCGGTTTGGATAAAGGGTAAATAGTCGCCGGTGTCGCGGCTTTTGGCCGACACAATTCCAGCGGTAACGGTGTTCTCTAAACCAAATGGGGATCCAATGGCCAAGACCCACTCACCGACCCGCAACTTAGAGGAGTCGCCCAATGGGAGTTTTGGTAAACCGGTAGCCTCAATCTTCAGCACGGCAATGTCGGTTCGCTTGTCTGCGCCAAGCAGCTTAGCCGTAAATTCCCGCTTATCAGTTAAGGTAACGTATATCTTATCGGCGCCCTCGACCACATGGGCATTGGTCAGGATTAAGCCAGTGGAATCAATGATGAAACCTGAACCAACACCCCGCTCCGCTTCGCGCGGTTGACCGGGTGTAGATGGTCCAGATTTAGGGGTGCCTGGCATCGGCACACCAAAGAAGCGCCGAAAAAACTCTGCCTGTTCTTCCGAAGCACCAGGGGGAAGTCCGCCTTGCGCTTGTTGTGCTGCAGCCCGCTGCTCCGTTGTACGAATATTAACCACGGCAGGACTGGCCTTTTCGACTAAATCGGCAAAATCAGGCGTCAATACCCTTGTCGACTGCGCTACAGAAGCAGGCATAAACGCAAGCTGACCCAAACTCAAGGTCGTTAATACCGCTAAAAAAGTCTTTTTCATGTTGTGTGCAGCCCCTGCGAGCCTAATTAGAGATAGATGCCTAGATATTAGGTCAACTTACCGAAAATCAAGGTACCGTTAGTACCCCCAAAGCCAAAGTTGTTTTTGACGGCATGGTCGATTTTGAGGTCACGTGCTGTATTTGCGCAGTAATCCAAGTCGCACTCGGGATCTTGGTTAAAAATATTAATCGTCGGCGGTGATTTTTGGTGATGCAGGGCCAGAATGGTAAACACAGATTCAAGGCCGCCAGCCCCGCCCAATAAATGACCTGTCATAGACTTGGTTGAGTTGACCACCACTTTTTTAGCGTGGTCACCCAATGCCGCTTTAATTGCCTCGGTCTCGTTCTTATCGCCAAGTGGCGTTGAGGTGCCATGCGCATTCACGTACTGGATTTGATCTGAATTGAGGCCTGCATCACGCATCGCGTTTTGCATGCAACGCTTGGGGCCATCCATATTCGGGGCGGTCATGTGATACGCGTCTCCGCTCATACCAAAACCGAGCAATTCGCAGTAAATGGTTGCGCCACGCGCACGCGCATGCTCGTACTCTTCGAGCACCACAACGCCAGCGCCTTCGCCCAATACAAAGCCATCGCGGTCTTTGTCCCAAGGACGGGAAGCGGTGGCTGGATCATCATTGCGGGTTGATAGCGCTCGGGCAGCAGCGAAGCCGCCCACACCCAGCGCAGAAATAGTAGACTCCGCACCACCAGCGACCATCGCGTCGGCATCGCCATACTGTATTAAGCGCGCAGCCAAGCCAATGCTGTGCAAGCCAGTTGTGCAGGCAGTTACTGCAGCGACGTTAGGGCCTTTGAGATTAAACAGAATACTCAAGTGCCCCGAAATCATATTAATGATCGAGCCAGGAACAAAGAAAGGGGAAATTCGGCGTGGGCCACGGGCAAGCAATTCAGCGCCCGTATCTTCAATCATCGGCAAACCGCCAATGCCAGAACCCACCATAACGCCAATACGCTCGGCATTTTCTTCGGTGATTTCAAGGCCACTGTCTCGAATCGCCTGTGTGCCAGCAGCAATGCCGTAATGGATAAAGGTATCCATGTGGCGTGCTTCTTTAGCTGAGACGTACTCTTCTACATTGAAGTCTTTCACTTCACCCGCAAAATGAACGCTCAGCGGGGTGTGATCAAACTTGGTAATGGTGGCAATACCGCTTTTGCCACTCATGACACTAGCCCATGCAGTGTCAACTGAATTGCCTACCGGGGAAATAATCCCCAGGCCGGTGACAACCACGCGGCGCTGGTTTTTCATTGCAGACACAGCCTTGGGCCTAGCTCAGGAATTAACCCTGGGCTTTTGATTTAGCAAAATCGATTGCGAGTTGAACGGTCGTAATTTTTTCGGCTTCTTCGTCTGGAATTTCAATACCAAACTCATCTTCCAAAGCCATAACCAATTCAACTGTGTCAAGTGAATCAGCGCCTAAGTCATTAACGAAGGATGACTCATTCTTGATGTCTCCCTCAGCTACGCCTAATTGCTCAGCGACGATCTTCTTAACGCGTTGTTCGATGTTATCCATTAAGTCCCCCAGGGGTTGTAAAAAATGATTAAAGGATTTTAGCAGTTTGGCGCAATCGAGGGCAGAACTGCCTATTTCCAGGTAGGTAAAATTAGGCTAAGTACAGGCCACCATTGACGTGGAGGGTATTTCCAGTGATATAAGCCGCTGCGGGGGAGGCTAAAAAAGCGACCGCCTGAGCCACATCTTCGGGGGTACCCAAGCGGGCCAATGGGATATTGGCCTTGAGCGCATTTTGCTGCTCCTCACTTAAGGCGCGGGTCATATCGGTGTCAATAAAACCGGGGGCAACGCAATTGACGGTAATGTTGCGACTGCCAATCTCGCGAGCCAAAGCCCGGGTCATTCCAGATACCCCAGCCTTTGCGGCCGCATAGTTCGCTTGACCTGGATTTCCCATATGCCCAACAATCGACGTGATATTAATGATGCGGCCAGAGCGTGCTTTCATCATTGGGCGCAATACCGCCTGTGACAAACGAAACACGGCGCTTAAATTGGTATCGATTACATCGGTCCATTCTTCTGATTTCATGCGCATTGCGAGTTGATCGCGAGTGATGCCGGCATTGTTGACCAAAATCTGAATGCCCCCAAAGTCCTTCACAATTAAATCAATAATGCCTTCACATGCCTTTGGATCCGTCACATTCAGCGCGACTCCACGGCCGCCATTGGTCTTTAAGCGCGCGTCAATTGCAACAGCACCTTCCGCAGTCGTTGCGGTGCCAATGACCTTGGCGCCCGCTTGCATCAAAGCATCTGCAATGGCTTGCCCAATGCCGCGGGAGGCGCCAGTCACCAGCGCGATTTGTCCTGTTAAATCCAGATTCATCTTTATTCCTTGTACTTATTGTTGCTTGACTGCCTCTAAGGCTTCATTCAAGCTCACTGCATCAAAAATCGGTAGGCCTATAACGCCCTCATGAATGCGCTTCGTCAAGCCTGCCAGCACCTTACCTGGACCACATTCAAATACCTGGGTAATGCCCTGCCCTGCCATGGCATGAATAATTTCTTGCCAGCGCACAGGGTTAGCAGCCTGACGCACCAGAGACTCTTTAATCTCGGCTGGCGTACTGAGGGTGGTGACATCCACATTGTTAATCACCGGAATTTCAGGGCTAACGATTACTAAGTGTTCAAAATAGGTTTTCAGTTTTTCTGAGGCTGGTTGCAACAGCGATGAATGAAATGGCGCTGACACTGGCAAAGGTAAAGCGCGCTTAGCGCCCGCCTCTTTTAACAACTCACAGGCTTTCGTCACTGCGGAATTCGCACCAGCAATCACCAC
>CAMEXM010000021.1 GCA_945947155.1 Polynucleobacter meluiroseus
GATGCCACTAAGTCCCGACTGGATCAGGGTGGCCAGAACTTGAAAAATGAATTTGCCCAAATGGGACTCAATTTATCCCTGGATTTGAGGCAGGATAGTCAATTTCAGCAGGCACGCGAGCAAGGCTTTGGCAATGCTCGGCCAGGTTTTTACAACAGCCCATCCCCACTTTCTCAACGCTCAGAAACAACATTGCCTATCGGTTCAGTCCGATCAGGTGATAATAGGGATAACAGCAATGCAGTTCACCTGTATGCTTGATATTATTGAGTAAAGAGGAATACAGCGATGGCTGATGAAGAGCGTATTGAACCGACTTTAGATCCAAATGCTGCGGCACCGGCTGCCGGTCCAGCCACCCCGGCAAATGGTGAAAAATCCCAGGAGCCAGAAAAACCAAAAAGCAAAAAAATGCTTTTCATCATTATTGGTGTGGTGGTTCTGATAGCAGGAGCCGTAGGCGGTTACATGTACATGCAAAGCACTGCCGAAGCTAAAAAAATTCAAGAAGCCGAGGCGAAGCGCCCCGAAAATATTCTGAAGAAACAGTTGATGGAGCGCAAAGAAAATGCTCCGCCAATCTATATTCCGCTGGAAGAGATGATTGTCAATCTGCCTGGGCGCGGCGGTGAGCATTATTTGCAGGCAAAAATTGTTCTGAGAACGAACGACTCGGCTACCGAGGGGAAGATCAAGAATTTCATGCCGGTGATTCGCGACAAAATTATCACGGTACTGTCTTCGCGGCAAATGCAAGAGTTGGCCACGGTTGAAGGTAAAGTCATGATGGCGCGCGAAATTGCATTGGTCATTAACTCCATTATTGCGCCGCAATTAACCGCAATTTATATTTTGCAGCAGCAACCCGGTACAGCGGATATGCAAAATTTAGAGCGTATTGGAGCGGTTCCGAAAGAGACATCTTCTGGCCAAAAAATTACAAATGAAGCAGCCCGCGCTGCAGCTGAATTTTGGAATGTCACCGAAATGGATTTGCCGGTACAGGCCGTATTATTCAGTTCGTTTGTGATGCAGTAATCGACCACTTAAGAAAGTCCACCTAGGAAAACATGGCGGCAGAGGAAATCAATGTCGAGATGAACATTGACGCTGAAGATCAGCGTGCGATGTTTGATAAATCGAAGATTATTGCTCGGCGCCGCATGCCGACTCTGGAGTTGATTCACGAGCGTTTTAGTCGTGCAGTTCGACTCACTCTCTTTAATATGATTCGCGCACCCATTGAGGTGCAGATGCACCTTCCGGTGGTCAAGAGTTATCAAAAATTCGTTGATGAGTTTCCTGAACGCACCAACATTAACATCGTTGGTATTCGTCCCTTGCGGGGTGTGGGCTGCTGGATTGTGGATCCGGGCGTCGTCTACATCGCCATTGACAATATGTTTGGTGGCGAGGGGCGTTTGGCTCCGCGACTCAATTTACGTGAATATACCGCTACCGAATTGCGCATTATTCGTCGCTTAGTCGATGCATTTTTAAGCGAATACGAAAAGGCATGGAAATCGGTTTACGAAATTAAGTTTGATTTCATGCGGCAAGAAACCAACTTCGGTTTTGCCAAAATTACCTCCCCAGGTGAGATGGTGTTGCATTCCAAGTTCACGATTGAGATTAATGGTCGGCCGGGTGATATTGATCTGTGCATTCCGTTTTGGGTACTGGAGCCAGTAAAAAGCATTTTGTACAACAATATGCAGGGTTTTGCGACCGAACCCGATCAGCACTGGACTGACTTGTTAAATGATCAGGTTCACGAGGCACCGGTTACTGCGGTAGCCGTATTGGCCCGCAAACAGATGTTGCTCCGGGAAATTACCTCCCTCTCTGTCGGAGACATCATCCCGATTGAGATTAATGACCCGGTTACGGTCTATGTGGATGGTTTTGGGGTGATTAAGGGCCAATATGGCATCAAGGATGGCCGTTACTCCGTCAAGGTTGGCACGATTCAGCATCCCACAGAGTTTCTCAAGAGCCCCCTTGAAAGCGCCCGCCTTGGCCCTAGCATGATGCGCAGTGCTGAAAAAGGCGAGCTTTATGAACAGCTTCCAGAAGCCGCCCAAAGTCAGGTTCAGGTACCCGCAACTGCCAGCCCAGGCGATACAATAAGCGCAGCGGCAGATGGCTTAGTGCCCGATGGGCAATGAAGCACCGAGAAAGCACAGAATAAGGAATCACCATGGCTGAAAATGACAACGATTTAGCAAAATCAATGACGAGTGCCGATGTATCCGGTTCCTTGCGTAAAGCCACCTTTAATAATTTAGAGGAGGGCACCAGAGCCAATCCCGATTTCAATGAAATTGATCTCGTCATGGATGTGCCCGTTCAGGTTACGGTCGAGCTAGGCCGTGCCAAAATGCAAATCCGCAACTTACTCAATCTAACGTATGGCTCAGTGATTGAATTGGATATTTTGGCGGGCGAGCCCCTTGAGGTTGTGGTTAATGGATGTTTAGTTGCGCAGGGCGAGGTTGTGATTGTGAATGACCGTTATGGTATTCGCTTGACTGACATCGTGACTCCAGCAGAGCGTCTACGAAAAATTAATCGTTAATTGACATGGACTCCACGGTTGGAGGTATGTTGCTCTTCTCATTCATCTGGCTCGCACTGGCAGCGGCACTCATTTGGGTTGTCGCCTACCTAGTTAAACGCGATGCTGCTATCCGCACAAGCAATCCCCATGTGATGATTTTGGCTCAGCAGGCATTGGGTCCCCGTGAGCGCGTCATTGTTCTCAATGTCTTAAATCGTATTTTGGTGGTGGGGCACACTCCCAGTCAAATTACCCTGATCACCGAACTGGATCCGGAAGACGTAGCCAATTTGAAACCCCAAGCAGCAAGCCTTGATTTTGCAAATAATTTGCGCCAGTTTGTGAAACGAAAATTGGGATGAAGCGAAGGATATTTTGGTACTCCGTTGGTCTGACAGCCCTGGTTGGGCTGTTTCCATTAGCGGTGTGGAGTCAGACCTTACCGCTAGTCACTGCGAAGTCAGGTGCTGCCGGCACGTCGTATGCCGTTCCAGTCGAAACCATCATTGCGCTGACCTCACTGAGTTTTTTGCCTGCCGCCTTGGTCTTGATGACCAGTTTCACGCGAATTTTGATTGTTTTTTCCTTGTTGCGTCAGGCCTTGGGTTTGACGACGATGCCCCCGAATATTGTCTTGATTGGACTTTCATTTTTCCTGACTCTGTTCATCATGAACCCCGTCTTTGATTCCATTTATAAGAATGCATACCAACCGTACTCTGCCGGTAAGATGGGTTTCCCGGAAGCGGTAGAGGTTGGTGCCAAGCCCCTAAAAGAATTTATGCTCAAGCAGACGCGGAGAGATGACCTCAATCTGTTTGCCAAAATGTATGGTCAAAATATTGATACGCGTGAAGATGTGCCGTTCACGGTGTTAATACCCGCTTTTGCTATTTCAGAAATCAAAACGGGCTTCCTGATTGGCTTTGTTATCTACCTTCCTTTTTTGGTAATTGACTTTGCGGTTGCCAGTATCTTGACTTCCCTGGGTATGGTGATGGTCTCGCCGATGATGTTCTCCTTGCCCCTAAAACTAATTGTGTTTGCATTGGCGGATGGCTGGGCGCTTTTAGCCACCTCGCTTGTACAAAGTTATATAAATTAGCTGCAATGGAAAGCGGAGTCATTATCGAATTGATTTATCAAGCCTTGAGAATGGCTGCGGTACTGGCCGGTCCCATTTTGATGGCCTTGTTGATTGTTGGTTTGGTGATTGGTATTTTGCAGGCCGCAACCTCTGTGAATGAATCAACCGTTGCGTTTGTGCCGAAGTTGATTGTATTTGGCTTAGTGATCGTGCTGATTGGCCCGGTGACTTTGGTTTTGTTCACCGACTACATTAAAGAGCTCTTTGCTCGCATACCGGGTTTGGTAAGCTAATTTATGTTGACCATCACCGGTCTTCAAATTGAGCAGTACATGGCGATTTTCATGTTTGCCTCCATGCGGGTGCTTGGCCTTTTCTTAACCATGCCCCTATTTGCCTTTCGGGCCCTGCCAATGCAGTTTCGATTGATGGTGGCAATTTCGTTTGCGGTATACATGATGCCTGTCATTGCATCTGGGTTAGTTCCTAATCCTGGCAGCATTACGTTTTTTGCTGCGGTGATTGAGTTGTGCATCGGCGCCTTTATGGGCTTTATCATCCGCGTTGGTTTTATGGTGATTGACGTTGCAGCAGAGATACTTTCTTTTCAGGCTGGCTTTAGCTTTGCATCCACGGCATTTCGGGATCCGGCCCTTGATTCGGGTTTAGTCAGTCAATTTTTAGGCCTTACTGTCATTGCCTTGGCCTTTTCCATGAATGTTCACCTCGTCGTGCTGGAAATTTTGATGAATAGCTTCAAAACAATTCCGGTTGGGGTCTGGCCTGACGCGTGGTCGTCCAAAGGAGTCTTAGATTTGGTGACCGCTTCGTTTCGCCTGGGATTAATATTGGCTATGCCGGTACTCTTGGTCTATATGATGTTTAATTTAACGCAGGCTTTTTTGAGCAGAACCAGCCCGCAAATGAATTTATTTTCGGTGGGTTTTGCGGTGAGCATTCCCTTGGCTTTCTTGGTTATATTTATGATTTTGCCGGATTTAAAAATTGTGCTGGAGCGCTCTCTGGAAAATCCACTGCAATTGATGCGCCAAGGCGTAGAGGTTCCCAATGCAAAATAATAGTGTTATTACTCTATCAGCGGCTTTCTGCCTATTCGCCATCAGTCCTGCCGGCTTTGCTCAAGCATTGCCTACTTATGCAACTGGGTCTGAGGCCGACAGAACTGAAACAAAGACCGCGGAAGAGGCTGCACGGATTGAGCAAAATTCCCTTGGGCAGGCGCCAGTAGGCCCGGTGGATTGCGAGACTAAGTTCCCTTTTCCGCCTACCCTAGTGCGCGATCCCTACGCTGAAAATGGGCAGGAAATTTGCGCGAAGTTAAAGATTCGTGGCCAACGCATGCAGTGCGAAGTGGATTCCCTGTTGGCAGAAAAGCCCGATGGTAAAAGCACTGTTGGCTCCAAGATCGAGATGGCGGCATGGGCCCGCTGTAATTTAAAGGTAGCTACTTTATTGGTCGAAGGCTACTACTTACCCGCCAGTGAAATTGAGCGCCGTTTGCAAATCTGCAGCGCCAATTTTTATGCTGACCCTGGAAAGTTACCTAAGCTTGGTCCTTACCAGCGTTTTTTACGATGGGCAACGAGCAATGACTTGACTCCGCCCCCAACGGATGCTGCTCTGGAAGTCGCCTTGAGGCAGTCCACCCCGCTTGAGAACCATCAGGATTCAGCCGGCTTAATGAAGTGCGATTGGATGTTTTCGCGCAGCAAGAAACCGGTGATCGATGTTCTCCCCGGAAGTGGTGGCACTGGTGCAGCGGATTCATCTACCCGATCCCCAGCAAAAAATGCTGCCCCAAAGCGGGCGGTGCCATAAGTAGCGGTGCAGGGTCGGCAACGCATTGATTTGTAAAGCAATATAAACAGCATTTCTAAAATAGCCGTTACTTACACCATGAACATACAGATTAAATCAGCCTTCTCCTTACTGGCCATCCTGCTGTCTTGCATGATGGTAACGAATGCCATTGCTAACGATGCGCCTGCGGCGGCCAGTGCGAAGCCCAAGGCAGCGGCTGCCTCGGGGCCGAGCGACGATGATCTCAGTAAAGCATTGCTGAACAAGATCAATAAAGGCTCTGGGGATATTGTGATCCGCACGGGCGACCTTCCGGCAGGCAATCCTCCGGCTGGCAACCCTCCTGCTCAGGCAAAGCCTGAAGCCAAGCCGAGGGTGGCAAGTGCACCACCGCCGGCTAAGCCAGTAGAAAAAGAGCCCTTAGAGGTGGTTCAGTGGTCTTATATGGATGGCCCTGGCGGACCTGAAAATTGGGGCACTATCAGCAAAGAAAACCTCGCCTGCCTGAAAGGCAAAAGCCAATCCCCCATCAACATCAATGTCGATCGGGCTGTAAAAGCGGATATGACCCCGTTGGAGTTTCTCTATCGGCCATCCCCACTATCGATCGTTGATAACGGTTACACCGTGATGGTGAACTACGGCGAGGGTAGCAATCTGATTGCCGAGGGTCGTCAGTACCGTTTGGTGCAGTTTCACTTCCACAAGCCCAGCGAAGAGGCCATTAATGGCGATCGCACCGATATGGTGGTGCATTTAGTGCACCAGCACCATGAGGGCGACCTCCTAGAAGTGAGCGTATTGATGACTACAAAACCCCCCGCTACAACTCGACGATATTTATGGGGTAACGATGAGGTGAAGGGAAATAGCCTGATTCAAACCCTTTGGAATCATGTCCCGCTAGTGAAAGGTAAGGTTGAAACCCCGGGTGTCATGATTGACGTGAACCAACTATTGCCGGCCAATCGGGGGTATTTCACCTACATGGGATCGCTTTCAACACCCCCATGCACCGAGAATGTGCTCCGTTACGTCATGAAAACACCGATCTACGTCACTGAAGAGCAGGTCAAAAACTTCGATCGGATCTATCCGATGAATGCCCGTCCTTTGCAGCCCAAAGGCGATCGTTTGGTAAAGGAATCGACCGGCAACTAAGTAGGCTGGGTTTGGAAAAAGGTGCCAAACCCAAGCGCCTTGATTGAAATAAGCGGCAATATTTGCCGCCTCTGTTAAAACCCCCTTTAAATGGGGTTTTCTGCTTTTAAGCCCTGCCTTTAGAGGCTAGGTAGGCAAGCGTTCGTTAAATTGAAAAGTTAGCACTCACTAATTTAAATTCAAATCCAAAACTGGCACAGTACTTGCATTGTTCTATTTGAGGATTTTCTCCTCAGGATATGTAGTCCCATAACGGGTGGAGAAGAAATGAACGCTGTGCCGCAATACGACTCTTTGGCCTTTGCTGAGAATACGCTCAAACTGCGTACCTATCGTCAGCAAGTGCTTGGGAACAATTTGGCAAACTCCGATACTCCCGGTTTTAAGGCGAGGGATATTCAATTTGCCGATGTACTCAAGGCCCAATTAGACGGCAAAGCCACCACGAATTCAGTCAGCATGGCGACAACCCACAAGGCACATATTCCTGGCAAGACAGTCCAAGACGACCCTCGCTTGCTCTATCGCATACCAAGCCAGCCATCGATGGACGGCAATACGGTGGATGCCGATGTTGAGCTCGCTGAATTTACTAAAAACTCGGTATTGACTGAATTTGCAATCAATCGGGTAGGAAGCACGATCAAGTCACGCATGTCAGCCATTACTGGGCAGCCCTCATGAGCTTACTAGCCACATTTAATATTGGCTCAACGGGCATGACTGCACAAGCCATGCGCTTGAACGTTACCGCCTCCAATATCGCAAACGCGGAAAGCATGTCGGGCCCCGATGGACGACCCTATCGAGCACGGCAAGTTGAGTTTATGGCTGTTAGACAGCCTGGATCAGCAGGATCCGGAGTAGAGGTCAGCAAGGTCTTAGAGAGCGATGCCCCATTACGCATGGAATATCGACCAGGACACCCCAAGGCAAATAACGCTGGCTATGTCGAGATGCCCAATGTCAATCCAGTTGAAGAAATGGTGAACATGATTTCGGCATCGCGTTCGTATCAAATGAATGTGGAAGCAATGAATGTATCGCGAGTGTTGATGTTAAAAACCCTCGATATGGGTAAGTAATTAATTAAGAGTGCGCAAAAAGCATAAGAGGAAATCATGGCAATTAATAATCCATTAAACGGCATACGGACCTACGATCCGGCAGCGGCCAATAAACCGGCTGAGGCATCTACAGCACCAAAGACTGCTACAGAGCAAACGCAGGATTTTTTGAAATTACTGATTGCACAGATCAAGAATCAAGATCCAATGGCACCAATGGATGCCTCCACCATGACTGCACAAATGTCGCAACTCAATATGGTGAGCAGCATGGCCAACATGAATACGTCCATGACTGCCATGCTGTCACAAATGCAAAGCGTGAATTTCATGAATCAGGCTGCCCTAATTGGCCACAGTCCAGCGGTTGCAGGTAATGGCATCGCATTTGATGGGGAAAACCAAGTCATGTTGGGCGCGAATGCAGCTAACCCACTGAAATCGGTTGTGGCAACCATTACCGATGCTAGTGGTAACACCGTCAATAGTGTTGACTTGGGTAATGTAAACACGGGCATGACGAATTTCATTTGGAATGGTCAGGCAGCGGATGGTAGTGCGGTACCGGCTGGAATGTATTACCTCAGCTTGGTTGGAACCAATGCAGAAAATGCCAGTGAAAACCCAAGCGCATACGTCGCATCTCCGGTCGCCTCGGTTACCAAGGGTGCTAATGGCGATGCCATATTAAATTTATTAGACGGTAGAACTATTGCGTCTTCAGAAGTGCAGCAATGGATCAGTTAGTAACGCGAATAAAAAAATAAATCAGTAAAAAATTATTAAATAAGACAAATAAAGCAAAAAAAGGAACGAAAAATGGCATATGGAATCGGATTATCAGGGCTCATGTCAGCGTCAGAGGCAATTGACGTCACCAGTAACAATATTGCAAATGCTCAAACCATTGGTTACAAATCGGGTGAATATGTTTTTGCCGACCAATTTTTTAGAGCGCAAGATCCCCAGTCGGTAGACAGGGCTGGTATGGGCGCCTACCGAATGGCCATCAGAAGAAATTCCAATTACGGCACGGTGGTGGGCTCCCAAAATCCCTTGGATATGGCAATAACTGGACCAGGGATGTTTATGTTGGCGAAGACGGTTGATGGCAGCGTACCAACAGAAAACCCAACTAAGTTTCAGTACACACGAAACGGGCAATTTGGAGTAGACAATAAAAACCGGGTCGTCAGTCAAAACGGATTGTATTTGGTAGGTTATCCAGCAGATTCTGCAGGGCAAATTTTATCAACCAGCAAATCCGTTCTTATTTTGGATCCAACTCCCTTGGGGCAACAAGCCACAAAAAACTCCACAATCGAAATAAACGTAGATAACCGCGTCAATTCCTTAGCAGGCACCGCGTTCAAACCAGATTTGCCCACCAGTTACAGTCAGGCTACATCCCAAACGGTATTCGATGACAAGGGTATGGCTAAGACCTTGACAACGTATTATAAAAAAGTAAGTAGTCAAGATGTAACGCTTACTGTGGTTGATGCTAGTACGATCACATTCAATCCGAGGCAGCCAATCGCAGGTGCTGCGCCTGCCAACGAGCAAGGTGATCTGAGTGCGGCGGCTCGAACAGCGCATCGCGTTGCAACGACCGCAGCTCTGGGCCCAGTCACTGGCGGAGAGCCTGTCCAAACCTTGTCCGGCGTCAGGCTGACCCAGTTAACCGGAAACTTTGCAACCCCAGCAACGAACGGCAATACCTTTAACCTTCGCCTTACAGACGGAACCAATATTGCGGTTATATACAAAGGTGGTGCCTATACAATGTCTGCCGACCGTTTTCAGGTGTATGCAACCCTAGACGGCGTTCCAGTCAGTAGCGATGCAAGGGTTATGAACACCAACATCACACTTGCGCCATCAGGCCTTATTGAGCAGCATTCCCTTGGAACAGTCGCATTTGTTTCTGGAAAAAATATCGACACCTTATCGAAAGACGGTTTTGGAAAGCCACAATTTACGACACAATTAAAGGTAGATGCCAGTATGGGTAAGGCCGTAGTGGGTGGATCCCTGTATGGCACAACTGCAAATGGCGGTATTGTCCAATTTACCTTGAATATGACTGAAATGACTGGGTATTCATCGGCAGCCCAAACCTATAAAAATACGCAGGATGGTTTTGCTACCGCACAATTAGCAAGCTTTAACGTAGATTCAAGTGGACGATTATTGGCGCAATACGACAATGGCACTACGGTTGTGAAGGGGCAAGTGATATTGGCCTACTTCAATAATTTTGAGGGATTAATCCCCAATGGAAACAACACGTTTGAAGCCTCTTCGGAATCAGGTGAGGCGCTACTGAGCTTTCCTGGCGATGGAATGTTAGGCGCAATACGCTCCAAATCGTTAGAGCAATCCAACGTAGATCTAACCAATGAACTGGTCAAGCTGATGGTACTTCAGCGCCAATACTCCGCAGTCTCACAAGCAACCAAAGTAATGGCATCAACCTTAATTGATGAAGCTATCAATATTGGTCGCTAACCCAGAGTAAATGACTAAAAAATGATTAATCGTTTCGCGTACACCTCCATGACGGGGGCCACCGCTGCAACTCAGCAGCTGGCGGTCACCTCGAATAATCTGGCGAATTCATTAACGCCGGGTTTTCGCGAGGTAATCAGCGCATACCGTGCGGTACCGCTGAAGGGCGATGGGGTGCCATTTACCGGTAACGGTGCAGATACTCGGGTGTTCTCAGTCGAAACCACACCTGGGAGTAATTTCACCCAAGGTATGTTGCAAACCACCGGGAATGCTTTAGATGTGGCGATTAAGGGCGAAGGTATGTTTACGGTACGTCGTCCAGATGGTCAAGAGGCGTATACCAGGGCAGGTAAGTTTATGGTGAATGAGCAAGGTATGTTGATGATTGGCAAAGACATACCGGTAGTGGGTTCTGGCGGAACGATTACGATTCCGATTGGCGCCATTGTTCAAATCGCAGAAGACGGCGCTGTATTTACACAATTACCAGGAAACCAGTTTTTAAATCAGGCCGGGAAATTGAAGTTAGTTAACCCCAATAGCAATGATTTAGTCAGGGGCGCAGATGGCCTCTTTGATCTACCGGGGCAACAGGCTGCAGCTGATCCTGCCGTGCGGATTGTGCAGGGCGCATTTGAGATGAGCAACAACAATCCGACGTTAGCCATGGTGCAAATGATTGATCAGAGTCGGATGTTTGATTTAAACAGCCGGTCAATTACATTTGCAGACCAAAACGCAAGAACAGCAACCAGCCTGCTATCCCTCACACGATTCTAATTTACATTCATAACACGAGAAAATAAACAATGTTACGTTCCTTATGGATAGCAAAAACAGGTATGGACGCCCAGCAGTTCAACCTGGATGTCATCACAAATAACTTATCCAACTCATCGACTACCGCGTTTAAGCGCGTGCAGCCAATGTTTCAAGACTTACTTTATACGACCGTCCGCTCTGCTGGCTCGGCCGCCAATGCACAAAATTTGCTACCAACGGGTTTGCAAATTGGTTCTGGTGCTGCAGTTACCTCAACAGAACGAAATAACATTCAAGGTGGATTGGTTCAGACGGGCAACCAACTCGACCTAGCCATTCAGGGAAATGGCTTCTTTCAGATCCAATTGGCAGATGGAACATTGGCCTATACCCGAAATGGGCAATTTAGTAAAAGTGCGACGGGTCAGATTGTGACCCAGTCCGGTAACGTCGTTGCCGGTGCTGGAGTTATTCCGGCGACCGCAACGTCGATCACCATTAATCAGGCTGGTTTAGTGCAATACACATTGCAAGGCAATACCAATGCGATTCAGGCCGGTCAAATTACGATGGCTAATTTCATCAACCCAGCGGGTTTACAGGCGCTAGGCGGCGGTAACTTTATACCGACTCCCGCTTCTGGAACCGCGCAGAATAACATTGCCGGATCAAATGGTATGGGCACAACCAACCAGTATTACATCGAGCAGTCGAACGTGAACGTAGCGGAAGAACTCGTCAACCTGATTGCGTCGCAACGGGCGTACGAAATTAACACACGCGCAGTCACGGCAACCGATCAAATCTTGCAACGCGTCAGCAATATGGGGCAGTGATGATGACCTTGTTTAGAGCCTATCCAAAGATATCCATTCTGGCAATGTGCGCCATTGTGTTGGGCGGTTGCGCTAGTGCTGATCGCCCATCCTTGTTGACTACACCGTCAACGGCGCGGCCACGCCCCATTCAGGAGACGTCTGCGAATATGGGCAGTCTTTATCCAGCCAATTCGGGTGGGCCTTATGTCAACGCGGTAAGCCATCGGCCTTTATTTGAAGATCGACGTGCACGCAATGTGGGGGATACGCTGACCGTTCTGTTAAACGAAACAACCAGTGCCGCTAAAAATTCTGGAATGTCTGCCGCGCGCAAGGCCAATGCCAGTTCCCAATTTGGTAATACAGGCACTACTCCTTTTGGTCCCTACACCAGTATTGCAAACGTCGCCAACTTCGGTGGATCTGGTGATGTAAAAACAGAAGGAACTGGCGCTAGCGCTGCAAGCAATACCTTTGCTGGAACCATTACCGTTACGGTGGTTGAAATTCTGTCCAACGGCAATTTAGTGGTTGCGGGTGAAAAGCAAGTAGCCGTTAGCAACGAAGAAGAAATTATTCGCTTTGGCGGCGTAGTTAATCCAAACACACTCGTGTTTAACCAAGTATCCTCACAGCAAGTTGCAGATGCCCGCATCGAATACCGCGGTCGCGGCGCAACAGACGATACTCAAGGCGCCGGTTGGTTCACACGATTGATGTTGAAGATCGCACCATTCTAATGGCGACCACGATGAATATTCTCTCCGCACTCAAAAAACAAGCACTGGTTATGCTTTGCATGAGTGCGATAACAACGCAATGTTTTGCAGATCGCATTAAAGATTTTGCAGATATTGCAGGGCAACGCTCGAACCAATTGGTCGGCTACGGCCTTGTTGTAGGTTTGGATGGCACAGGCGACCAAACAACACAGACTCCATTTACATTGCAAAGCGTATTGCAGATGATTGGTGTTTTAGGTGTAACGATTCCGCAAGGTGGTGGTCAGACCCAGTTGCGTAATACGGCTGCAGTGATGGTTACCGCCGATTTTCCTGCCTTGGCACGCCCAGGTCAGCAGATTGACGTGACGGTTTCATCCCTTGGTAATGCAACCAGCCTCAAAGGCGGTACCTTAGTCATGACGCCCTTAAAGGCAGCAGACGGACAAGTGTATGCACAAGGGCAAGGCAGTGTCGTGATCGGCGGTTCGAGGGCGGCAACGGGCGGTGCAGCAACATCGGTAAACCATTTGAATGCTGGCCGAATTCCAGCGGGTGGATTGATTGAAAAGGCAGTGCCCTCATTATTAGCAGATGAATTTATTCAAATTGATTTGCGCCGAGCTGATTTTGCACTGATGCAAAAAACAGCAGAGGCAATTGGCAGACGCTTTGGCCTGGGTACCGCACTCCCAATCGATGCCAGATCCCTTAATGTCCGGGTACCGGTTGAGCCGCTACAAAGGACAGCGTTCATGGCTGCATTGCAAGACTTGGATGTGCAAATGGTCGCAGGGCCAGCAAAGGTTATTTTGAATTCGCGTTCTGGATCGGTCGTGATGAATCAAGCCGTGCAGTTATCACCTTCCGCTGTAGCACACGGTAACCTTACCGTCAAAATACAGCAAAGCCCTACGGTCAGTCAGCCCTTGCCGTTTAGCCGTGGTCAAACGGCCATTGCCTCGCAAGATACCGCGACGATCAGTGACAGTGGTAAAGAGAATAGTTTGATCTCGGTCCCGCCAGGCGCATCTTTGGACCAGGTTGTAAAAGCCCTTAACATGCTGGGTGCTACACCGCAGGATTTGATTACGATATTGCAATCACTTAAATCGGCCGGCGCCCTCAGGGCCGAACTCGAGGTCATTTAATGAGTGCATTAAACGCCATCACACCTTCGATTGATCAAACCAGTGCGCGGATGATTGCAAATACCAATTCAGCGCCGGCGCAGACATCCAATGAAGATAAGTTAAAGAAAGCGGCACAAGGGTTTGAGCGTACCTTAATACGCCAAATGCTAAGTACCGTTCGGAATACCAATCTCCGTGGGACCGAAGAGCAAAGTAGCGCCTCCAAGTCCTACCTTGAAATCATGGATGACCATATGGCCGATATGCTGTCGAGAGGCAAGGGGATGGGTTTTGGCACAAAAATGGCGGATCAGCTGATACAGCAGGCAAATGCAGGAAAACTAATCGGAAATAACGAAATAGCCGTTAAAGCATTGAATGCGCCAAATGAAACTGCGGTATCAGCCGAAACATTAAAGTCATTGCAGAGGCCCGATGGCTTCCTTGGCGCAACTAAATAAGTAAAGGCCCAATATGGGAATCTATTCCATAACCGAATCAGCAATGGCTGGCTTGAATATTGCTCAAGCGGGGATATTGACAACCTCACAAAACGTTGCGGGCACATCTGTTGAAGGGTATTCACGTCGAAACGCCAATGCCATTATGGATTCATTGGCGCCCAACTCCTTGATGCTCAATGGCTCTAGTTTTGCGGTTGGGGGATTCACGCGCCATTATTCGTCTTTAATTGGTTCGCAACTACTAACACAGCAATCAAAATCAAGTTATTCCGATACCCTAGTTCAATATACGAATACGATTGATAGTCTAGTTGCGGATAAATCAACTGGCCTTAATACAGCGATTAGTAAGTTCTTTAATACGATGGGTGCGTATGCTGCTGACCCAACGAATAAAGCAATGGCTGGAGCCATCACTGGCAGCGCAAAAGAGGTGGCTCAGCGCATGACTGGCATGAGTACGCTCGTAACACAGATTCAAAGCGATGCACGCAGTGCATTGACGGACTCAGTCGCACAAATAAATACAGTATTGCCAGCCTTGGCAAATATTAATCAAAAAATCATCGACGGCAATAGTCCAGGTGTTAGTGCTCCGTCGGCAGACTTGCTGGATGAGCGCGACCGATTATTAAGTCAACTGCAAAAATTGGTTGGCGGGCAAAGTTTAATCAATTCAGACGGCACTGCCACTCAGTTGGTCGCTGGTATGCCCCTCGTAGAACGGTCGATTGGCAATAAAGTTACGATCAATGCGGATCAAAAAAGCGTTGCCTTGACTTTCAATTTGCAAAATGGGCCTGATAGAGGCTTTCTGACTACGGTTCAAAGTTTAGATGGTGGGCAAGCAGGCGCTTTATTGGAGCTGACTAATAATTTCGTACCAGCGGTTCAAAAGCGCCTAGACACGATAGCCATGGGACTTGTCAAAGTGGCAAATACCGCCGCTCAAACGAGCACAGGCGCAGCGACAAACTTGGCATTATTCGGATTCAAAGTGAATGAGAAAACCTATTCCAGCTTAGCCACAAATGATTTGAGCGGACAGCTGCCGACAATTGCGAGTGAAAATGATTTACTCGATCTCTACAGCAGCTTGGGCAATGCAATCTCATCCAATAGCGCAGTGAAGGTTGGTACCAGCGCCGGCACCTATACGAACATCAGCTCCTTAACGGCTAGCCCAACTACCTTAGCTGGTAATTACACTTTAACTAAAGTAAGTCCAACCCAGATCAATATTGCAGATAGTTCCGGAAAGAATCAAACCGTTTCATTAACTACCAGTGTTTCTGGCGGCCTTCAGACAGTTGACTTTAATCAACTGGGCATTACTATGCAGCTGAAGAATTTCAGCCCAGCGCTAAGTGCGGTCAGCGGCACTAGCGTAATTAGAAATACAGTTACTCTACCTATTGGCGGCGCTGCTACGCAAACGATTTCGGGTTTGGTTTTAGAAAACAATGTGCAATCCGGAACATACACGTTCACTGCTGCTGGTAACCAGGTAACCCTGACTAGCAGTAATGGCGGCACTCAAACGCTTACGGTTGCCGCTGGTGCGGTTGCAGGTCAAACCCTTGATTTTAATCAAATGGGTATCCGGTTTTCTGTAGCGGGTAGCGCAGCTGACACCGCAGCAACCATTGCAGGCTATTTAAATACTCGTGCGATTACCTTAGTAAGGGCCGAGGACACTACAGAGAACATTGCTGACGCTCTTCACAGCCGGGTAATTAACGTGAGCGGTATGTCTAATCCGTTGGTGAATTATGGATTTACGGCGGCTAATTTTATTACTTTAGCCCCAACCAATTTTGCGAGCTACTACAACGGAGATACCCCGCTCATTGATTCCGCTAAAGCAAACGCTACTCAACAAATGAGTGCTGTGTTTGGGACTTCAATCTCGAATTTAGTCAATGAAGTAGGCGTTCAAGTTGCTATATGGAAAAATGGCCAAAAAGCGGATTCCGTTGTACTCGCTAATCTAAAAGCCCAAAGAGATTCGGTTTCTGGGGTCAATTTAGATGAAGAAGCGGCCAATTTATTGAAATACCAGCAGCTCTATACGGCCTCTACTAAGGTGCTTCAGGCTGGTAATCAAATGTTTTCAACCCTTTTGTCGATCATGAACTAAGGAGATAGCAATGACCGTTCGATTTAGTTCAAATCAAGTATTGGAGTCTGGGGTTCAGGGAATGGAGAATGCCCTTTCCGAAGCCATGTCTTGGAACCAGAAGATTACTTCTGGAAAGCAGTACGATCGGGCCTCAGACAATGCCTACGCAGTATCACGGGGCGTCCGTTTGGATTTTGATATCTCCCGCCTAGATATGTTCAAGGCAAATCAAAATTTTGTAGCCAGTTCCCATGCCAATTCGCAGACGCAGATGGATAGCCTGGTCAATGAAATGAACAGCCTCAAGCAGCTCTTGGTTCAGTCGCAAAGCGGCGCCTTAAATCCAAGTAATTTCAAGGCATTAAAAGTACAAGCCGAGCAAATCTTGATTGCCATGAAACAGCAAATGACTGCCAAGGACGGAACCGGCAACCCGATTTTTGGGGATGCCGTAAATCAGGTTCAGATTGAGCCCAATGTGATGGTGGACTCGGGTGTGAAATTTAATGATGCCTTTGGTACTGGCGGGACCCTTAGGACTCCTGAAAATACCCAGATGTACCTCAATATTCAAAAATTTGTGACTTATTTGAATGAAAAAGGCCAAAATACAGGCCTAACGACTCAAACTGTGGATCAGGTATCGGCAGGCTTAAACGCTTCATTTGACCAGCTCACCATGACACTGCAACGGAGTGGCGGGGTGGCTAACCAGGTGGATAATGCTAAAACTGCAATGTCGGCATTTGGGGTCCAATTGGCGGATACTCAGTCGGTACTATTGGATACAGACATGGCGGCGGCAACGGCATCTTATACTAGAGCCCAAACCTTGCTTAACGCTGCCCAGGCAATGTTTGCTAGACTGCAGCAAAGTAACTTATTTTCAAAACTCTAAAACTGAATAGATAGAAGTATGAATATCCCAATTGGGTGGATTATTGCGATGGCCTGTGCCCTGGGGGGTTATGCCCTCCATGGCGGAAATATTATGGTTCTGTGGCAACCAACGGAGGTTCTAACCATTGTTGGCGCCGCTGTAGGAACCATGATTGCCGCCAACACCCCAACTAATCTGAAGAAAATGTTTGCAGGGTTGGGGGGCGCCTTTAAGGGAGCAGGAAATGTAAAGCAAAAGTCCTTAGATCTTTTGTGCCTGATGTTTGAAATTTTGCAAAAGATCAAGCGGGATGGATTGATGTCTCTAGAAGGGGATATCGAGGAGCCCGAATCAAGCCCGCTCTTTGAGAAATATCCAGAGATATTAAAAGACCATCATTTGGTCGATTTTATTACCGACTATTTGCGCATGATGCTGGGTGGATCCCTAGACGTGATCCAGATCGAAAGTTTGATGGAGCAAGAGCTGGACGTGCACCATACCGAAGCCCATATCCCAGTCAACGCAGTGACCAACGTCGGCGATGGCTTACCGGCATTCGGTATTGTGGCTGCGGTGATGGGCGTGGTCCATACCATGGGCTCGATTGGTTTGCCGCCTGCCGAATTAGGAAAACTGATTGGCGCTGCGCTGGTAGGAACCTTCTTGGGTATTTTGCTGGCATACGCGTTCGTTTCCCCGGTAGCAAAAGTACTTGAGCAAAAAGCAGATGCAGAAAGCCGCTTCTACATGGCGATAAAAGCAATTCTGATTGCAAGTTTAAATAATTTCCCTCCCGCAGCAGCTGTGGAGTTTGGTCGTAAAGTACTCTTTAGCTACCAGCGTCCTTCATTTGCTGAGCTTGATGAGGGTACCAAAGCAGTTAAAGGAAAGTAAGCGGGATGGCTAAGAGCGACGCGCCGATTATTGTCATTAAGCGCGTTAAGAAGGGCGGGCACGGGCATCACGGTGGCGCTTGGAAGATCGCCTACGCCGACTTCGTAACGGCCATGATGGCCTTCTTCCTGTTGATGTGGGTGCTAGGCTCTACAACGGCAGGCGATTTGGCTGGTATCTCTTCCTATTTCCAAAACCCACTCCGTGTTTCATTGTCTGGCGGTCAAGGCTCGGGGGATGCAACCCGCATTATTAAGGGCGGCGGTGACAACATCACTAAAACGGTTGGTGAGGAGTCGCGCGCCGATGCGGATACAGAGCAGCGCCGGATCAGCGATTCTTCTGTAACGGATGTTGAAAATGCCCGCAAAGATAAAACTAAAAACGAGTTAGTAAAAGAAGATATCGAGAAGAAGATTGAAGCGGACCCGGAATTAAAAAATTCCAAAGGCCAAGTGTTCATGGATATTAATGCCGAAGGTTTGCGCATTCAGGTAGTGGATGAAAAAGGCAAGCCCTTATTCAGTAGCGGGGGTTCGGTTCCCAGCGTTTCTGCACGTAGGCTGTTGCGAATTATTGGCAAATCCCTGCAAGCCACTCCCAACTCAATTCGAATCGAAGGCCACACCGACGGCACAAAGTACGGAAATGGTGAAGCGGGCTATACCAACTGGGAGCTGTCAACCGAGCGGGCAAACGTAGCACGTCGCGAGTTAATTTCAGGTGGCTTGGACCCATCTCGCGTGGTTCAGGTAATTGGTTTTGCGAACACAGTACCGCTCAATCCCGAGGATTTAAATGATCCCCTTAATCGGCGCATCTCTATAACAGTACTGAATAAAAAACCAAAGCAAGAAAGCAAGCCGCTTACAAGGCCAGTAGAGAAGTTACCAGAGGGTGTGCCAAAAGGAGCCCAAGAGATACCGGTCAATCTACGTGCCCCGGCTCAATTCTTATCAAAAGACAATGCGCCAAAATCGCCAGCCATGGAGATTCCGCCTAAGGCACTCCCTTCTCCCGACAAGTCAGCGAGGTAGCGCCTTGTTAAGAGTGTATGGCTTAGCCCTTCTCGTCGGAGCGTCGATTTGCAGTTCGGCATACGCATCAGAGAGTAAGCCACAGACCTCAAACGCGTCTGCAAAAACCCAACAGTCAGCCTCAGTGAATGCGAGCCTAGAGCCTTTTGTTGGTCCTGCTAGCGAGGCAAAAAAACAGTATCGACGGTATAAGCGGGCTTACGACAAAACAGTGGTGGCAATTGCCTGTGTGCGCGATCCAAAATGCATCGAGCCTGAGGATACAGTACTGCGTCACAGTAAAGAAGCCCTGCAAATCTTGCAAAAGCTAGATGCGTTAGCGGCAGAAGGTGATGTTCAAGCAAACTACTATCGGGGTTTAATTGCATTTGAGCGCGGACGGTTCTACGAAGCCCAGGCATCCGTGATCACGCATCCCGATTTCATTTTGAGCGCGACTGTGTTTCGGCGTTATGCCAGAGAACAGTTTTTACTGGCCGAAAAATACTTTAGTGTGCCTGCTAAATTAAATAATCCTTTTGCGTGCCGTTATATGGGCGATATTTACAGCTCGACCATTTTGGGGCAGCCCCGCAAAGATAAGGCGACAAACTATTACTATGCGGCAGCGATCGGATTTATTGATCAAGGCAATAAAATAGAAGGCGCGAAGATGTATACGGCCATGAAGGAGAATGCAAACCCTGCGGATTCTCGGATCGTCAAAGTCTATGCTAAATTGCACAACGAAGAGCCTATTGCGAGCTGGAGAAAATTGCCTAACGATATTGTGCAAAAGATTCCCTCCAAAAAATCACAAGAAACACTAAATTAGTAGTTAACGGAGACCTGCGATCATGAATGCAAAAATTGAGCTGCTAACGAGATATCTAAAAAAACTCTTGTTCTGGTTGATATTCCCGTTGATTCTGCTCATTTCCCTTTTTGGCTTGGGCGAGCAGTTTGAGGTTGGTCGCTTATCTGCTATTGCTAGCTGCGAAGGCAGTGTCAATAATCCTGCATGCATACGTAGCAAAGGGTATTTGGTAAATGCACCGTATTACCCCGACTTGACGCGCCGTTATCTTGGCTCCTATGCGCGAATGATTGGCGGGGATCTTGGCGCAAGCTATCGGGTGGAGCCACAGCTGCCTGCGCTCAATTTAAAAAAGGCGAATGAGGGCGGCGAAGAAGATCTCGATGAGGCAGAAGAGCAAAAATCGGGCCCCACTAAAGATAATTTACCTCCCGCTAAAAAGTAGATCGTGTTAGTAGCAATGGGAAATACCAATTGGCATTCTGTGCTTCGTTTGCAATTGGTATTTCTGGCCTGCCTTGCTTTACTAGCCTGTTCTGATTATCAGCGTGCCCGTTCTGCCTACGAGGCAGGGGAATATACCAAGGCACTGCAAATTTTCGTGCAGCTTTCAGAGGCAGGAAATAGCCAAGCGCAATACGACTTATCTCAGATGTATTTCCAAGGCATTGGAACTCCTAAGAGCATTGAGCAGGGTTGGATGTGGATGAACCGCGCTGCCGATAAAGGCAACATTCAGGCGATGCTGGAGTTAGGCGTGCGCTATCAAGCGAGCAGCAGCCTAGAAAACGGCGAAGAGATGGCCTTTTTATGGTTTCAAAAAGCCGCCATGGCCGGTAGCCCGGTTGGGCAATACAATCTGGCTCGCCTCTATGAATCTGGAAAACAAACCCCGGTCGATTTAGTAAAAGCGTATGTTTGGATGAGCTTGTCCAATAAAAGCGGAAATCCCACTGCAGCGCCTGAAGTGAAGGCGCTCAAGGCAAGGCTCAGCCCGGATGAGCTAGCCAGCGCCAACCAGATGATTGAAGAATTAAAAAAGACCCTGCCTTAAGCTTCTGGATGCCCGCCAGTTAAATCGTTTATTCTCAAGTTTGAACTAATACCGATACGGGGTGCGCGTTGGCGGAATCTGGTGATAATTCCCAAGAAAGAGAGCTAGAACCGAGTGAGCAGCGAATCATACGTGCTCGTGAGCAGGGTCAGCTTCCGCAATCAAGGGATATCGCAACCTTTGCCCTGCTAACGGTTTTTATTATCTTTTTAATCGCTGCAGGACCTCTACTGCTCCAGCAGTTGGTATTAATGACCAAATCCAGTTTTATATTTGCTGAGCCAGCAAAGTTGATTGATCATATTCAAGTGTGGTTCGGCGGTCCTTTAGTCGTGGTACTAATTTTGCTGGCCTTGATTTTTTTGCCGGTGTGGCTAGTCGGCTTATTGGCACCCCTGTTCTTGGTTAATTTTCAAGCCTATTACGCGCCGATGTTTAAGTTAGAGCGACTTGATTTTATTGCTGGATTTGGGCGAATGGTATCCCTCAATGCCCTGGCGGAGTTGGTTAAAAATATCGTCAAGACAGCCCTCGTACTTGGAATCGGTATCGCTTATTTAGCTGGACTTTTTGTTTATATTCGTTCGATAGTAAGTCAGGACTTTGACTCGGCCCTAATGCACACCACCTATTTAATCCTGGGTGGTTTTTTGCTGCTGATGGCACCGTTACTGCTCATAGCCGTTGGAGATGGGTGGTATCAGTGGTTTAATTTCCGCAAAGAAATCCGGATGAGTCCGGAAGAAATGAAGCAGGAAATGAAAGAGTCAGAAGGCTCTCCTGAAGTGAAGCAACGTTTGCGGCAACGGCAACGGCAAATGGCGTCATCGCGAATGATGGCAGCGGTCGAGAGGGCAGACGTGGTTTTAGCTAACCCAGAACACTATTCGGTTGCGCTGCGTTTCGACATCGAAACCATGACCGCCCCCATCGTCATTGCAAAAGGAGCAGATCAAATTGCCTTGCGCATTCAGGAGTTAGCACGGGAGAATGATGTGCCGATTGCACAGATTCCACCACTGGCGCGCTACCTTTATAGCCAGCTCGAAATTGGCGAGGCAATACCGATGTCCTTGTTCGAAGCGATTGCGAAAATATTGGCCTGGGCTTACGAGGTCAAGGAATCGGGAGGGGCTCAGGGCGAGATACCTGAAGTCAGCTTTATTCCGGAGCAACTAAAGCCCGGCAAAGCCATGCTTTAATTCATGACGCTTTTGGCAAACGTACTTCCTACATCTTCAGGGAAGTAATAAATCAACATCAGTTCGTTGCGGTTATTGAGGCTGCGGCCAATTTGAAAGGCGACTTGACCGCCCGCAAAAATATAGGTTTTGGATTTACGTATGCCTGCAGCAAAAGCACTTTCTTGTCCATCGGAGGGGGTGTAGTCAAGGCCGTATTTGATGGTGAAGCGCTCAATGATGGTATCGGCCACCTCTTTGTTGTAGTAGCCTAATTCTTTCTTCATTAGCACCAGACGGCCAGCTTCGTTGTAGATTAGCCAGATTGACTCTTCTTTACCATCCGTTTTGATTTTGCAACTAAAGGAGAGTTCATATGCAGTGCAGCCAAACTTATCTTTAGCGTCTTCTCGCGTGGTATTGAATGGAATCGTCGCGTAATCTTCCATTGGCAGCTTTACAACCTTGGTATCGGGTAACCAAACCTCCGTTTTCGCTTGCTCCTCGTTCTTTCCGCAGGCGCACAGTAGGGTTGCGAGGGCGCACAGTGTAAGTATTTTGACGGAAGGGAAGCGCGCGAACATGAACTCTCTCGATAAAACGAAGATTAAACAACCACCATGGAATTACTATACTCGATCTTGAATCATTCGCGCGAAGCGTTTTGAGACGCTGCCTGATTTACCAGTACGCGCTTGGCGGTGCATAGACTAAGATTTTGGCGGGATTCAGGTAGTTTTTATTTTGGTGAATTTCATAATGCAGATGGGGGCCAGTGGATCGGCCAGTTGAACCGGACTCTGCGATGACTTGGCCGCGGACAACCGCTTGGCCTGGCTTGACTAAGAGTTTGCTGTTGTGCGCATATTTTGAAACAAAGCCTTCGCCATGGGCGATCTCAACAAACTTACCGTAAGCAGGGTCAACCCCCGCTTTCACTACCTCGCCATCCCCTGCGGCGATGATGGGCGTCCCGGTCGGAGTTATAAAGTCGATCCCAGAATGTTGCGCCAATTGTTTTGTAAACGGATCAATTCGCACTCCAAAATTACTGGTCATGCCTAATCGGGCGTCGATCGGGGGCCCAATCGGCAGTGTTCGAAGCCATTGATACTGCTTGAGCCATTCGGGCTCTAGCTTCGTAAATACCTCAATCATCTCCGAGGCTTTACTGACCGATTCATCGAGGTTCTCAGCAAGGGTCTTCGTGTGGTCGTATTTAAAGCTGAGCGGCTTAAGCGGGCCGCCTAAATTGGAGTACTCCGTGAATTTATTTTTGACCGTGTAGGGCGTTGAGATGGCGAGGTAGCGGTCTTTGATCGACTTTAACTCGTTGAATTGCAGCGATGCTTTGGCCAGTTGATCTTGGGTTTGTTTGAGTTGCTTTGCGTACCGTTGATCCAGTGCCATGCGCTCTTTAACCGTTACCACCCCACTCACTTCCCTGGCAAACTCGGGGTTTACTTCCAAAGCAATGTGGATGCCAGTAGAAAAGATCAAAATTCCCAGCAACAAAAATGAGCCGCAAACCAAGATCCCCAAGCGAACAAGCCGTTCTTTGGTGATGTTGATTTGCTTAATGGCCCCAGTAGAGCCAGATACCCAAAATAGTTGCATGTACCAAGTCTAAGTAATTGATTTTATTTGGACTAAATTCATAATTCCCTGAATTTTAAGGCATATAATTCAATTTTCAAACCCGATTCTAACCCTAAATATTGGTCCGTGATTACCTTCAAGCGCCCCTTCAAACAAACCCTAGGAATGCCGTTTTTTGCGTGCTTTGCGCTGTTCTTTGCGGTATTCCCCAGCAGTGCTGCTATTTTGGGTCAAATGCCCGTTCATGGGGATGTTTTGTACATTACCACCGAACCGTGCACCGCTGAAAATGGCCGAGTAGAGCCAAACTGGTTTTTCTCGTATTCGGTCAATTCCTTGGGATCCGTTACGCGCAGTTGTTACGTGCTCCACAATGACCAGGTCTGGATTAAGGGCCCTTATGGCGCCGAATCCACCTTTCCGATGAGCTTCTTTAAAAAGCCAGCAGCAGGGAGTTCCGGCCAACCCGAGCAGGGCTCAGGCGTTAGGCAGTAGGCTGCAGGATCGCTAGACCGCCTACTTTAGGGTGGTCGGTGGTTTACAAAAAAACTCATAAAGTAGGTAGCTCATGGTGTCCGGGATAACCCTTTCCCATGCGGAGCTAGAGGTATCGATCTGCTCAACGCTAACCCCCGAGCCCCCTGGCCCAGAGTAATAGCCAATGTAGAACTGCTTGTAGCTTTCGTAGCCGGCCCTACAAAAATAGGATATATCCTGAATAACAGACTGGGTGGGCGCTCCGTTGGGGGCTGTTAAGGCCTCCGAATAGCTAATCATTTGCCATGTACTCACTTCGCTGTTGGCGCTATCTCTTACCGTCTTGCTGTCTTCGTAGTAATAGGCGTTTCCAACGTTGTCCTTTGAAATGAAAACCCATCCTGCAAGCGCTGAATTAAATGGACAGATCAAAAAAACCGTTAAGCCTAAAGCAAGGGATCTTTTGAGGGTGGCTGACATAGTTACGCTCGCATTAAAAATGGTGAAATTATTATCAAAAAATGCATTTTAAAGCCCAAATCTGCAGATCAACTGGTAGAATTGTGCGGATATAAATGATTGACATTTTGCGCTAAGGAGTGCTAAGTATGGCTGAAGTAAATCAACTGGGTTGTTTATTTGTTGGTGAAGGCGTGGTCCTTAAGGGCAACTTTCAAGTTCCCGATATTGCCTCTATTTCAGGAGTGATTGAAGGCGAATTAACGGCCAAACAAATTCTCATTGAGGCTACTGGAGTCGTGCACGGCAAACTTTCTGGTGAGTCCATCGATATACGTGGTGAGGCAAATGAATCTGTATCTTCAACGCGCAGTTTGATTATTCGCTCTACTGGAAAAGTGACCGGCTCAATTCATTACTCAGAAATTGAGATTGAAAAAGGTGGCCACTTGCACGGTGACTTGCACAATATAAATCCACATTCTTAATCTAGTTGAGTTAAATAACGATGTCTATCTTTTCAAAAAATTCACCGCCAGATAATGGTGAGGACAAAATCGCAAACGAACAGGCTGATGACAATGCTGAATCGGCATCCGTCTCCACCGAACAGTCAGCGCCCTATGAGCAAGTGGTTCGCAATGAGCTTGTAAGCCGCCCTGGAATTGCAAAGCCATCCATCATTAGTGAAGGCTTTACGTTTGAAGGCACGATTACGTCCGATGGCATTCTGAATATCGCCGGTACGGTGCGTGGAAAAATTACTGCCAAGTCGGTGCTGATTGACGCCAGCGGTCAAGTGGATGGTGAGTTGAATTCGGAGCAGTTGGTAATTAAAGGCCAGCTTAATGGTGAAGTAAATTGCGATGACCTCAATATCGGCCCTCTTGCGCGTGTTGATGGAAGCATCAGTTACAAATACATCCACATACAGCGCGGCAGCAAGGTATCTGGAAAGTTTATTAAGAACTAGTGATGCTAGTCTGACATGGCGCTCAAGCAAAGTCATGCAATCCGGTTGCTGGATCCTTCAAGGGAAACGTTTGGATCGATCATCGGGCCCGATTTAGAAATTTTTGGAAGAATTGTTGCCACGAAAAGCTTGCGTATTGACGGCACAATCATTGGCGATGTGGAAACAAAATATGGTGCTGATGTGTGCATTGCGCTGGGTAAGACAGGTTTAGTTCAGGGAAATATTTCGGGTGTGCGTGTATTGGTTGCGGGGCGCGTTGAGGGTAATGTGCGCGCATCTGAGCGTGTTGAATTGCATAGCGGCGCGGATGTCCATGGGGATATTGTGTACGCCCAGATTGGCATAGAGCACGGCGCGCGCCTGAGCGGCAAACTTTCCAAAATAAGCGAAAAAGATTCCTCCACCAGTACCGATTCAGAAGCACCTTAACCACTGCATAGCGCCCAAAAATGAATACGCAATTAAATGAGCCTATTAAGATACTAATCACCAATCAAAAGGGTGGGGTGGGGAAGAGCACGATTGCGGCCAACTTGGCTGCCTATTTTGCGCTTCAGGAGAACATAGGTGTTTCTCTGATTGATTTTGATAAGCAAGGATCTTCATCCCGCTGGACTAAAAAAGCACCAGACATTGGTGTCCGCGTACATTGCGCAGAAATCAATTATGAAAACTCCGGCATTGCTCTATTGAGCGCTCGGGCAGCGGTACGTAAATATTCCTTAGGGGCGCAAATCAGCATTTCGGATCTGACGTGGCATCCCACATTGTCCGATGATTTTATGCTCGACTTTGATATCGTTTTGGTGCCGAGTTCAGGCTCTAAGTTCGAGATGGCCAGTACAGAAATTTTTATTCTGGAGTATGCGCAACGGCGGATGGCTCGACTAGCAGTAAATAAGCAATTTATTTTGGTTGTTCCCAGCAGGGTAGAGTCCAATTATGCGTTGCATGGCGCCTTTACTAATTTGGATTTTTTAATGAATTGCCACATCACGCCACCGATTCATCGCGCGGCCGATCTGGATAGTTATGTGTATGAAGATTTCCTGTGCGTTGGTGCTAATCAAGCGCTGGCTGAAAACTTTTGTAATTTCGGAAAATTTCTAACTAAAAAAGTGGAAGAGAGAATGATTATTAGAAAGTCGCTCTCCTTAACCGGAACCTCACTGAATCGCGAGATTGTAAAAAAGGTAAGCGTATTGGATGACTACCGAGAGCGCGCCAAGGAGCTAGGGATGTATGGCGGATACGCTGCAAAGCCATCCTTAGAAAGACGGCAGCCATCCTCTTTCGACGCCGATCCTGCTGCCCCACGAGAGCGCCGTTTTATTCCGGCATTCTTGCGCCGATTGAAGTAACGCTTGTCATTTAACTCAAATTAATAAGCTACTACCGCTATGATCGACCCCATAAGAAATGATATTTTTGAAGATGCAAATGGAGTGAAGATTGCTGTAAAGCAAACTTACCCGCCCAATGCCCTTGGTGTTCGTTTGGTTGAGTACAAGAATTTAAGCGACTCCAATCTTCGTTTTATGCCCATAGAGCAATTTTTAGAATGTTTTCGTTTGGTCGATAACTTTGGAACTACGGACACCTTTGTTAAGGTGGTGATGCAAAAAGCAGAGCCGCCACCAGCAGGAGAGCCTGAGAGCGAGGAGCCCCCTTCTGCTAAGCCAGAAGACGATGAGGCGATTAAACCGGCTCAGGCCGACGAGCTCAGGAGCGCTGCACCCACCCGCTCCTCTTAAGGGAATGTAGGTAAAATTTACCTGCTTTTTCTGGAACGAGCCTGAGAAGTAACAAAGCACACCGATGTAAGCGAAGGAATTTAGATGCACGATGT
>CAMEXM010000022.1 GCA_945947155.1 Polynucleobacter meluiroseus
AGGACCCGTTATCTCGTAAATCAATGGGAATGTAATAACTGCTAACGACGAACGTTACGCACTAGCCGCTTAAATGCGGTTGCCCCTGAACTGATTCTCTCTTGGGTCAGGTAGCGCAAGCTACATCAGGGTCATTTACAAGAGATAAGGCTGTTTCGTGTCACGAGGAACAACTCGAAAATTCAGTGAATCGCCAGCGTGGAACGTGTCAATCCGTGACTAGCCGGCTAAATTAAATGATATGACTAAGTATGTAGAACTTTTTGTAGAGGATTTGCGGACGCGGGTTCGATTCCCGCCGACTCCACCAATCAGTAAGACGTAAAACGCCACCCCTTCGGTGGCGTTTTACTTTAGTGCTGCAGCAGCGATTAACTATTGCGTAAGGCTGCAATGCGCTCATCAAGTGGAGGATGGCTCATAAACAAACGCTTCAGCCCATCGGCCATGCCGCCCGAGATCCCAAAGGCCTCCAACTGCTCTGGCAAATGGGGTTGATTGACTGACTTTTGCAGGCGCTCTAAAGCAGCAATCATCTTATGCTTGCCCTCTAAGTAGGCGGCTCCTGCATCGGCACGGTACTCGCGGTGGCGACTAAACCACATTACGATCGCGCTGGCCAAAATACCAAGGACGAGTTGCGCGATGATTGTCGTTACCCAATATGCAGGGCCATGACCCCGTTCCGTCTTAAATACAGTGCGATCAATGATGTGACCAATCACTCGGGACAAGAAAAACACGAAGGTGTTCACAACGCCCTGTATCAAAGCCAAGGTAACCATATCGCCGTTCGCAACGTGACTAACTTCGTGTGCCAAGACTGCCTCCGCCTCATCGCGGGTCATGCCGTAGAGCAAACCCGTACTAACAGCAACGAGGGAATCATTTCGAAACATCCCAGTCGCAAAGGCATTGATATCAGGGGCATCATAGATGGCCACTTCGGGCATCCCGATACCTGCCGCATTGGCTTGACGTTCGACCGTACTGAGCAGCCAGCGCTCCTGGTCATTCTGTGGCTCTTGTATGACATAGGCGCCCGTGGAGTGCTTCGCCATCGACTTGGACATGGCAAGAGAAATGAATGAGCCGGTCATGCCAACCACCGCAGAAAGCATCAGCAATGACATCAGGTCAATGTCCACGCCATTCTGATCCAGGATTTGGCCCAGTCCAAATACGCTAATGACGATCGAAATTACCAACATGATGGCAATGTTGGTAAGTAAAAATAAAAAGATACGTTTCATATTGACTCCTTCAAGCAAAAATAATGCAGTAGCCAATACGCTATCAGGAAATCCCCATTTTTGCTGGGCTTATATTTGTTTGTTTTAAATAGGGTATTAAGCTCAATAGCAGCCAAAGGCCTGAATGCAGGCCTCCCTGCTTGGCTGCCTCAAAATCAAACTCTTCCTTACATCTTTTGGCACTCATTAAACACCTTCAAATAGACTAAATATTATGCTGGAAAGTGTCTTAAGAAGTGGCAGGGATTCAAGGTTAATAAAATTGATAACTCAAGCCTAATTGAAAATTAAGGGGCGCACCAGCAAAGATTCCATCTGGACTTCGGCTGGTAATGTAGCGCTTGTTAAAAATATTGTTAACGACACCAAATACTTTAGTCATCTTATTAATCGCGTAGTTTGCACTCCAATTAAAGGTATTGAAGGCGGGTAACTCGCCTAAGTTAGCAAGCTTATTTTGCTCGACCGTGTTAGCCGCATCTGCAAATTGGCTTGATAAGTAGTACATACTGACTAGAGTGTTGAAGCCCCCTTTTTGAAAATTAATTCCTAAATTTGAAGTGAGTTTTGGTGAGTACGGAATGCGCTTTCCGTCCTGACCTAATGAATTTGTGCCTACAAATTTAGCCACTGGAATATAGGTCGCGTTAGCATTAAAGCTCCAGCCCGATCCAATTAAATACCCCAAAGCAAGCTCGCCACCCTGATGCAAGCTTTGACCGCTATTTGCTTTACTAATACCGGCAGATGCCGCTTGATTCACAATTTGATTACTAAAATTCATGCTGAAAATAGCAGAATCAAATGTAAATGGTCCATTTTTTCCACGAATACCCATTTCTATATTAGTTGATCGTTCCGGATCAAGCTGCTGGTCGACGCCGTTGGTATCAATTGCAGCAGCAAGTTGTGCAGGCGCAAAGCCTTTATATACACTCGCATATAACTGTGCTTCTGGCACTAACTGCCATGTTGCGCCAATTTGGGGCACTGCCTCTGTATTTTTAGTACTACCGCTTGCTGTAGTCAGCACGTTTTTACGGGTCTGCTTATAACTTTCAATACGAATACCAGGAATAACTGCAAAGTTGTCTGTTATTGAAAAACGATTTTGAGCGTACAAAGCAATTGAGTTTGCTTTATTTTCTTCATGGAGACTTGTATCGCCAGATTGAGAGCCTGTTTTTGACACTACACGTTGATTACTTTGTGATTCAGTATGTAAACGCACACCAAATTCAGCTTCATTCTGAATACCAAAAGTCTGGAACTGAGTTGCCAATCTGGTATCGAGACCCAACATCTCAAATTCACGATTATTTCCATTAAGACATATACTCACGCCATTGCACTGCGTAAATGTGCGTTCAGTTGTCGTTTTTTTATTGGGTTGACGCCAATAATTGCGCTCTAAATTACTCCAATATAAGAGTGTGCTAATTTTAGTGTCCTTACTAATTTGCCATGCGTGATTTATATCAACCGCATCTCGCTTGGGTATAAAGTAATCATTCGGAGCAAGATTTCCTGAAAATGTATTCGCATATTGATCTGCAGATAGGCCAACATAAGATGAATTAATATTATTTTCGTAATGGGAATATTTAAAACCCAACCATTGATCCGTACTAAGTTCTGCCCCAGCTTTAAGTAAGATGTCGACCATCTTAAAGCCATTACTTTGAAAGCCATCACCTTCATTGGTGATGACATTAAAACCGCCAATTGCTTTACCGGAGTCGGAGCTTGCGCCCGCCTCAATTTCTGCGATTCGGTAACCGTAATTTCCTATTTTTCCAGTTACTTTAAATCCTTCCTGAGGTGTTTTCGTAAGATAATTAATAACACCCCCAATATTGGATGGGCCGTATTTAAGGCCTGACGCACCCTTTAATACCTCAATTCCACTCATTCGCTCTACGGGTGGACTGTAATACGATTGATTTGCAATAAATAAACTCGGTTGAATTGGGGCTCCATCTTCCAACAACAATACTTTTTGGCTGCGATTTGGATTTAAGCCTCGTAAACCTATATTAGGTATTGCGCCATTGCCACCCTCACCTCCGCGGACAAAAACACCTGGAACTGTTTTAAGGGCGTCCTGCAATGACAGGGGCTGCAGAATTTCAAGTTCTTTTTTTGTAAGAACATCAATTGTTCCAGGAATTTTTGAGATAGAACCGCCCCTTTGTTCCACAATATCAATACGGGGTAACTCAATTTCCTGAATTTGGGCAGATAGTGGTGAGCACATACCACTAGCTACCAATGTTGAAATTGCAAACGGTATTTTGCTTTTACGCAAACTAAGATAAGCCATACATCCTCCAGTGAAGTAAACAACTATTCGCTGGCTATATGCATCAGATGCTGTTGCTGGCTATTCTTTTTTAAAACTATTTAGTCAAGACTAATTTTCCAAATTTTGTTAATCTTAAAAGGTAATTTTCACCCTAATGCATTATGGTGATCGATCTTCTATCACCCAATAAAACCAAACTTGGCACTGCGCCCAATCTACCAATACATTGCCTTAACTCTACATAGCAGCCCTCCTGAGAAAAACGATTAGTTTCCTCAGCTGCTTTTTTGGTGATTTCACAATTCATTTGCACTATTTTTACTGTACTTAATTAATAATTTTTTACATTTCTAAAACCTCAAAAAGGGCTTAAAAAGCTATCCTTCTAATACAAATTGAATTGGTATCCTATAGCAGCTTATTATTTTTTTGATTTTTTGATTACTCCCTGAGAACGTCCACCGCCTTACTGTTTCAATTGCTTCGGCATCTAAACGCGCATGCCCAGAGCCATTAATAATTTCTATATTTTTTATGCTGCCACTCTCTTCGATGCATCCCTTTAATAAAACTGTGCCCTCCTCCCCTAATTTCCTACTTACCATTGGATAGCGTGGTTTAGGCTGACGATCAAATATGATATCGCCTTGACTAAGATGAAAGTGTTGCTCGGCTTGCGAGGTTTTATTTGTCCAATCAATATCAGTAATTGCATTCGTATTTTCAGAACTTAATTTTGGGGGCACATCGCCACTTACAAGAGGCTTGTCATCTGATTGTTTTTCACTCGTACGTCTTTTGATTGTCAATCTAGGTGTACTAATAATTATTTCGACTTTCATTACACTGGGTTGATCGTGAATCCTCGCTCCACCTTCTGTATACATTAACCCTGATACGAGCAGGAGAAGGTGGGCTAGAAATACACAAAGTGCTAATTTGAATTGCCCAACCTTCAGCACACTGTTTTCCTTATTCCTTATTTGTAGCCAACGCGATCCAGTATTTTCTGGGCAGCTATTTGATTTATGCCGATCGATGCAACCGATATCTTCTCTGCCTGATAAGGCCCAAGCTCTTTCAGAGCAGGATTATCTACACGAACGGAAACAACAACTGGCCATTCATTATTCCCATCCGCAAGATAGGTTTGCGCAGCATCGCTGGCCAAATACTCAAGAAATTGCAGCGCTGCTGTAGGGTGAGGGGCGTTTTTTGCTATACCACCGCCAGAGATGTTGATATGTACTCCGCCCGCATTCTGATTGGGCCAAACAAAACCAATCTTAGACATTACTGCAATGTCTTCGGGCTTCGAGGAGCGCATTAATCGAGCCAAGTAATACGAATTCGTAAGCGCAACGCCGCACTCACCCGATGCTACCCCGCGAATCTGATCCGTATCACCCCCTTTTGGGCTTCGCGCCATATTCGCTACCATACCGCTTGCCCAAGCCTCAGTTGCCTTTTCACCATTACGCTCTATTAGCGCGCCGAGCAAGGAGAGCATGTATGGATGGGACCCTGAGCGTGTACATACCTTACCCTTATTGATCGGCCCTGCCAGCTTTTCATAGGTATTGACATCACCCGGCTTAACTGTGTTTTTGTTGTAGACCACAATCCGTGCGCGGGTTGAAATTCCAAACCACGTTGTTCCATCGGCATCGGCTTTAGCGCGAAGATTTAATGGGATGCGATCATTCAGGTATTTGGATTGGATGGGCTTAAAAAATCCATTGGCTTGGGCTCGCCATAATCGAGCAGCATCAACCAAGAGAATGACGTCAGCCGGGCTTTTACTGCCCTCGCTATTCAAGCGCTCGATCAGGGCGTTGTCATCCGCCTCAATGCGATTAATCTTGATCCCAGTCGCTTTTGTAAAGTTTGAATATAGCGCCTCATCCGTTTGATAGTGACGCGCAGAATACAAATTGAGCACTTTCTCATTGCTGGATTGTGCGTTTGCAGACACTTGAAATCCAAGCAGTAAGGTCAATTGCAATGCGATTAGTCTATTTCTCATCATTCATTCCAGCGGAAAAGGTTTTTGGTACAGGGTTCCACTATATCATAATAAGAATGATTATCAATAAGATTAAGCAAGACCCTGTATTCAACGGGCTTTTCGCAAATGCGATGGATTCAATCGGTCTATAAAAATGCATCGCACATTCAAAACCAGCCATTGCGACGATAATGGCTCTCTTACTTAATTGCACCAAGGGTATTTATGCAAATTTACGTGATTGATCCGACCCTAAAAACAGTGTCAGCCATCGATATTTCGGGCTCGCTGGATGATGTTCGAGGGCTTATTGGTTTTGCATCGATTGATTCAGACGAAATTGATAACAACGGTGATCGACTCTTTTTTGATGAGGAGTGCTTTATCCGCCAACAAGACGGTGTAGGTCGCTTCAAAGTCGATAACTTGGCGCCGGTGGCTGGCATTGGTGTGATTGCCAATAGCCGCGATGAAGCTAAAAGCATTCAAGCCCCAGAAGTATCGTTGCAGGACTTAACGAAGCGCATTACCTTCCTCTAAAAAGCCCATGTCTAATCCCGCCGACTACCAAATCGAAATCGCAGACGGGATTGTTGTCATCAAAAATCAAAACACCACGATTGGTTACAGCCGCTTTACGAATGCGGGGGATGTGGAATACATCTACGTTAACTCCATGTATCGCCGTCAAGGCTATGGCGCTTTATTGCTCGATCAAGTTCGTCGCATTACCGGCCAGATTGGCACAATCCACACGCCGGTATCGCCATTAGGAACGGCGTTCTTTAGCGCTCTGGGGATTGCCCTGCCGAATCCAGCTGTACCTCAGCCAGACGCCAAAGCGACGTAACTTCTGCCTTTCTGGCTTGATGCAAGGGGTCGCTTGCATCGCTTACCTTCGGGTGGGTAGGCCTGGCATCCCTTTTCTCGATCACAGTTAGTCCAGCCTCCGCAATCCAAGACAGCAATTCGTCGCGTGAGCGCAATTGCAAATGCTCTGCTAGGTCAGACAGAATCAGCCAGCCCTCAGCTTCTGGTAGCAGGTGCTCTCTTAGTTGGGATAAAAAACCTTTCAGCATCATGCTCTCTGGGTCGTATATGGCTCGCTCAATTGGAGAGCTGGGCCTAGCGGGCAGCCAAGGCGGATTACAGACAATCAAAGCTGCCTTTTCTGGGGGAAATAGATCTGCATTCAGAATCTCAACTTGCTGCTCCAGTCCCAATTGATGGATGTTCGCCTTAGCGCATTCCAGCGCTCTAGGATCTTGATCAGTGCCGACGATCTTCTGGATGCCCCGCTGCGCGAGTACTGCAGCCAACACGCCCGTTCCTATGCCAATATCAAAGGCTAAGGATTTGACTTTTAATGCGGTCGGGAGCGGCGCCATTGCTACCAGCTCAACGTATTCGCCGCGTAAGGGTGAGAAGACGCCGTAATGGGGAAATAAGCGTTGCGCACCTTCCTTTAGGGATGGAATCACCACTCCTTTTTTGCGCCACTCGTGGGCGCTGATGACACCGAGTAATTCGCGCAGCGAAAGCACGTAATCATCCGCCCCATTCCCAAACACGTCGAGGCAAGCCTTCGTCACATCGGGCGCCCGTCGCAGCGGTATGGCGTGGTCAGCCAATACCGGAATCAAAATTGCATCGAGGATTCTGGCCCGTTGCGCCTGAGATTGACGGTGTTGATTAAAAACGGCTCTCGGCTCTATCGCATTCACCGCCTCTGGATTCAGCTTGGCCTGGCTAGCCATTTTTTTTCGATTGCGCTTCACGGGTCGCTCAGCCCG
The DNA here is from genome assembly GCA_945947155.1 of Polynucleobacter meluiroseus. Taxonomy (GTDB): domain Bacteria; phylum Pseudomonadota; class Gammaproteobacteria; order Burkholderiales; family Burkholderiaceae; genus Polynucleobacter; species Polynucleobacter meluiroseus_G. The sequence goes on from CAMEXM010000022.1 coordinate 7,360, forward strand.
GCGAGCTAAGGCCTGCAACAATTGTTTTGCATTTTGGTAATCACCGCGCCATAAAAAAGCACTGCCCTCGGACGCAAGGCGATATGCCGTATCGGCCGTTAGCGTGTCATCTGCAATCAGCACTTTTTTTGGTGGGGGCAGTCCTTTTTCTGACTGCCATCGCAACTCATGAACAGCATCTGCTTCTGTCCAGCGCATGCGATTACCGCTGTCAATCATTGCTAGCCTGAAGGATGGCTGCCTTGAATTGCTCTACCGGTTGGGCCCCCTGAATGAGAAGGCGGTTATTCAGAATCACAGCTGGCACAGAATGAATTCCGGCATCCAAATAGAATTTCTCCTGCTCACGTACCGCTTCTTTAAACTCATCGCTCTCAAGCATCTCTTGTGCACGCAGTCGATCTAAGCCTGCTCGGTCAACTGCATCAAGCACATTTGCGGGATCATCTAAATTAACGGCGAGCGTGAAATACGTCCCTAGTAACTCCCTTTTTAGACGGTGCTGCGCAGCACTACCAAACTCAAGTCCCGCCCAATGCAATAGGCGATGGCAGTCAAAGGTGTTGTAGACCCACTTGCGCCCTTCGGGATGAAAAGCAAAACCCACCTCTGCTGCACGCTTGCGAATTTGCGCTTGGTTCTCGCGAACCTGCTTTGGGCCAACGCCATACTTTTCAACCAAATGCTCAATCACATCCTGGCCGCCCAGTGGCATTTGCGGATTTAACTCAAATGGTTGAAAGTGCAGCTCAACCTCTACCTGATCACCTAGCTCGGATAGGGCTTGCTCTAAGGCGCCCAAAGCAACTGCGCACCAAGGGCATGCAATGTCCGATACAAAATCAATCTTAACTGTATTCATCGCTTTTCTATCTCGATTGGATTACGCAGGCGGATGGTCTTCTGGACCCACCTGGAGTGCGATCAGAAAACGTGAAACCATGTTGTACGCTGCGACAACGGTTACCAACTCGACTGCACACGTATTACCCAAGGCATCGCGTAAACGCACCATGAGCTGGTCATCCACTTGAATATTACGCGTCATTTGCAGCGTGAGCTCAGCAGCATCGCGCTCTACTGGGCTAAAGCAGGCTTTAGGAAACTGCGGCGTGCCTAGCAAACGCAAAGCTTCAACCTGTTCTTCGGTACCGCCAGCTTTTCTAAAGGGGGGTGCATGGTGAAAAAATTCATACTCGGCGCCATTTAAAACCGCAACCCCGCACATCGCCAACTCCCGCAACTTAGGATCTAAGGCCAAGTTGTTCCGAATCTCACCTACAAAGTGATTCCAGCCCTCTGCAATCGGAATGCTATGCAAGAGCATGCGATCTAAATTGATGAAGTCTCCGCCGCGGCGCTTACGGATCGCAGCCACCAAGTCCGCAGGCTCAGCCAAATCAATCGGAATATAGGGAATTGGTCGATTTTGAGGAGTTTCAGACATGGTGAGCATTTCGCATAGAAAGAGGATTAATAAGGGCAAAGACTACCACCCAATGGCAGTGTGTTTGATAATAGAGGATGTTATTGATTCCCTCCCGCCAATGAAGCCGATACTCAATATTGCCGCATACCAATTTGTTCGCCTTGAAGCCCTTGAGGACCTGCGCGTACTAATGCTCGATGCCCTTAATTCACGCCAGCTCAAAGGAACTGTTTTGCTGGCCGGAGAAGGCATCAACGTATTTTTGGCGGGCGCGGAACTACAGCTGCGGGACTTTTTAGTGTGGCTGCGGATGGATCAGCGTTTTGCGCCCATTGAAGTCAAGGAAAGCTGGTCGGACAACCAGCCTTTTAAGAAAGCGCTCGTCAAAGTCAAGAATGAAATCATTCGCATGAATCACCCCGCCATTCAACCAGAAACGGGCAGGGCCCACTTCATTGCGCCCGCAAAACTGGCGGAGTGGCTTGATCGTGGCACTGACGACCTAGGGAGACCGGTTGTGATGATTGATACCCGCAACCAGTTTGAGGTGGAATACGGCAGCTTTGAAAATGCCGTGCATTTCAACATCAAAAAATTCAGCGAATTTCCAGAAGCGATTAGGGCGCATCAAGCTGAGTTAGCAGATAAAACCCTGATTAGTTTTTGTACTGGCGGCATCCGCTGTGAAAAATCCGGGCTTTACATGCGCGAGATCGGCATAGAGCACAGCTACCAACTCGAGGGCGGCATCCTCAAGTACTTTGAGGATGTGGGCTCAGCGCACTATCAGGGCAGCTGCTTTGTCTTCGATGAACGTGAAGCCCTTGAGCCCACCCTCGAATCGATTGGGGTAGAGCAATCCATTCGTAAAAAATAGGTGTAGCTAGGTCGATTTGCCAACCAACTCAAAATGCTCCATGAAGGGGGGCTTCGTAAAGTACGGGCCGACAATCGCGCGCCAATCGGTAAAGAGCGAAGACTCCCTGAAATCAACCATATGATTTTCAAGCGTATCCCAGTAAATCATGAGTAGGTAACGTGCAGGCGACTCCACGCAGTGATTTACCTTGTATCCACGAAAGCCTTTTGATTTTGAAACTACCGTCTCTAAGCCGCGAATAATGGCCTCATTAAATTCTGCTTGCTTGCTTGGATCAATTTGAATATCGACGTGCTCTAAAATCATGGTGTTTCCTCCTATGTTGATGCCTCTAAGCACAGTATAGTAATCCACTGCCTCTATACAACTCCGTAAATACTCCATTGCAAGCCCCCAATCCAATCGATCCAGCCCCAATCAAACTCAGTACGAGTGAGCTATTTATTGGGTTTACCAAGATTGGCCTGTCGGGTTTTGGCGGCGTATTGCCTTGGGCAAGGCGCACAATTGTGGAACAAAAGCAGTGGATCACTGCAGCTGAATTCAATGCTATTTTGGGCATCTGCCAGCTGGTTCCTGGGCCTAATATTGTCAATCTTGCAGTGTGCATTGGCTCCCGTTTTGGCGGGGCAAAAGGCGCACTCGCAGCAGTCTTGGGCTTGATGTTGGCACCGATTGGTGTGGTGTTGCTATTGGCCATGCTCTACGACCACTTTAGTTATCTTGAGGCAGTTCAGGGCATGCTCCGTGGCGTATCCGCAGTAGGCGTTGGTTTAATTGCAGCCACTGGCCTAAAGATGCTGCGTGAAGAATTACGCTATCCGCGGATGCTCTTGGTTGTAGTGGTGACCCTATTCATTGCTACTTGGCTTGCCCTGCCACTAGGGTGGGTGGTTTTAATTGCTTCGCCGCTCGCCCTATTCATTGCTTGGCATAAAACCAAGGGGGTCGCATGATCCTGCTGAGTTTATTTATCACCTTATCCGCATTCTCATTGATTGCCTTTGGCGGAGTCAATGCCTTATTGCCAACGCTCTTTGCAATCGCAGTCGAACAAAAACAGTGGATTGATGCCGAGACCTTTGCGCATTATTTTGCGATTGCCCAAGCAGCGCCAGGGCCGAATTTAATGACAGTCACACTGATCGGATGGCATGTGAGTGGCGTAGTAGGCGCGCTGATCGCAACGCTGGCCATTTGCTGGCCATCTTCTATTATGATATTTTGGCTACAGCGCTTGATTAGCACCATGCGGCATGAGCGGGCTAAGCAAACCATTCAATTTGCGGCAGCGGCGCTTGCAGTGGGGCTCATTCTTGCCTCGGCTTGGCAGATCGCTATGCAGATTAATACCAGTTGGGTTGCTTATGCTTTGACATTCAGCACAGCTATCATTGCTACCGCAACCCGCTGGCATCCGATGTACCTCATTCTGATTGGTGCCGTTTTGGGATTGCTGGGCTTGATCTAAGCTTACTTGAGGGCTTGGTAGGTCATGATCCCCAGAAACGTCAATACAAGGGAGCCGATCACGTGCAGCAAAGCAGTGCCCACGGCCCAGGTGTATTCACCACGCTGCATCATCTCAACTACTTCAGCAGAGAAACTTGAGAATGTGGTCAGTCCACCTAAAAACCCAGTGATGATAAATAGTCGCCACTCAGGCCCGATGGCAACATTGTTACCAAAAAAGGCAACGGCAATGCCAACACAATAACCGCCAAACAAATTAGCCAACAAGGTACCCATCGGAAAGCCCGACACCATCCCAGCGCCCAAGAGATTAAAGCCAGAACGCAATAGCGCGCCGAAGCCTGCCCCACAAAAAATCGCTACCAGTGATGTCCCCATAGCCTTGATTGTAGTTAATGGATGAGGAAGGACAACATGCTAATGGAGCCCATCTCAATGCCATTGGTGATAATTTCCACCTCCTCGCCACTGCCTTGTAGTGCCAGGGGATATAAAGCGGGCCAATAGTGCTCTGGGGTTGGAATCGACAGCCGAGCCGCATCACCTGCCGCCTGCCAGTCAAGTAAAACAGGATGCTGATTAGCCAAAATCTGACTCGTAAAGAATTGATTGAACTCGGTTGCCCATGGCAGCGGTGCTGCACCCGCGTCCCAATCGATTAAGCGCAAGTTATGAACAATGTTTCCGCTACCCAGAATAAGAATGTTTTCATCACGCAAGGGCGCCAATTGTTTGGCTAGTATGTAGTGCTCCTTGGCGCTAAGCGATCCATCTAAGCTCAGTTGCACTACTGGCACATCGGCATTCGGATACAGATATCGCAACACCGACCATGCACCATGATCGATTCCCCATTCATGCTCCTCCAAAACCACTGCTTGCGTTAGCAAAGACTGGATGCGCTGCGCGAGGGCCGGGCTGCCCGGTGCGGGATATTGAATTTGAAATAGGGCTTCTGGGAAGCCGCCGAAATCATGAATGGTTTTAGGCTGCTGCATCGCGGTAAGCCAAATGCCACGCGTCAGCCAATGGGCTGAGATCAGGAGGATTGCATCGGGTTTATGAAGACGCTTACCGAGGGAAGCCCATGCTGCCGTATGGCGGTTGGGCTCTAAAACATACATCGGGCTGCCATGCCCAATAAAAACTGCGGGCTGGCGGTGTTTGCTCATTTTCGGCGGGAAGCAGGCTTCAACCGAAAACTAAAGGCACGGGTAATAAACTGCACTGTGGCAATTAAGCAAATACGTAACCGATGTGGGCAGCAACCAACGCAAACAAGATTGCCAAGCTTGTCGCGACCGCTAACATCACAATCAAGGTGATGATCTTTTTATTGATCTCGTCTTTACTTTCTTTATGCCACTCATTCATAACTCATCCTTCAAACGTGCGTATTTAAGTGCAAATTGCAATTGCGCAATTATCCACCATCCGGCTATCGACTAGCCGTATTGCTGGGCTATTTAACGGCCGCGACCGGCTTTGCGCATCATGCCTTTACCGCCACCAAAGCCACTGGGTGGCTTGCCACCGGCACCCTGAGGACCTTTTCCGGCAGGAGGACGAACAGGCGGTTTAGCTGCAATTGGGCGGGCTGGGGTCTTGGTAGCGGGTTTTTTTTCTTCAGTCACGTTGGGCTCCTGTGGATATCATATTGTCATGATAAGTGCCTTTTCGATAGAAGCAATAGCCGTCAATGCGATTCCCCTGATTTTGGCCATCACCATTCATGAGGCGGCCCACGGATATGTTGCTAAACGGCTGGGGGACAATACCGCCTTCCTACTCGGGAGGGTCACGTTAAACCCCTTTAAACACATTGATTTAGTAGGTACTTTACTTATTCCATTGGTCTTAATTCTGCTGAATTCAGGCTTTTTAATCGGCTATGCCAAGCCCGTACCGGTTCGCTTTGATCAACTAAAAAACCCCAAAATGGATATGATTTGGGTTGCCTTAGCAGGGCCTGGATCCAACTTCATTCAGGCGATTGCATGGGCCATTCTCTGGTTTATGCCACAACTCCTGGGCATCGATGAGCCCTATTTGGGGGCATTAGCTAAAGCAGGAGTGATGTGGAACATCAGCCTACTGGTATTTAATCTGCTACCGATTCCGCCAATGGATGGCGGGCGAGTCCTAACTGGTCTCCTGCCTTACCGCCAAGCGGTGTCTTTTAGCCGAATTGAGCCTTGGGGCTTTTTTATCGTCTTGGGCCTAGCCATCAGCGGATTGGTAAGCGATTGGTGGATGCGGCCTTTAAGCGGCTTCTTTTTATCCATCATTCGTTTCTTAATGTGGCCCCTGCAGCACTTGCTATAAAAAAGTGGCTTGGGCCGTTTACAAGGTAGCGAACTGAGTTATGCTGATACCGCACATACCTTTTTCCACTCATAAGGAGCTCTCATGTCCACAAATCCAATTCGCACCTCTACTGGCCTGCGCATGTTGGCAGCATCCATTATCTTGATTACAGCTAGCCCCGCTTTTGCGCAGTTTCAAAAAGCAGAAGATGCCATTAAATACCGTCAAAGCGCATTCAGTGTGATGGGAACCCACTTCGGGCGGATTGGTGCGGTTGTTAAAGGAGAAGTGCCTTACAACAAAGATGATGTTGCTAAAAATGCAGCCATCATTGCAACGCTTTCTACCCTGCCATGGCAAGCCTTTGGTGCTGGCACAGAAGGTGGTAAGGCGCAACCTGCAATTTGGACTGAGGCAGCTAAATTTAAAGCAGGATCAGAGAAAATGCAGACCGCGATCACTGAACTCAATCAAGCGGCTCAGTCAGGCAATCTTGACAACATCAAAAAGGCATTTAGTGCTGCAGGACAAACCTGCAAGGCCTGCCACGATGACTTTAGAAAGAAATAATTCCTAAAGCATAGAGCAGTAGTAAGGCAATTGCACACAGCATTACCAATCCAATGAGTCGCTGCGATGCGCCATCTTTGGAGGCGGTGAGTGCTGAAGCAGGTAGGCCATTGCCATCGCGCTCCACGTCTACTTCTTTATCACCCTGAATCATGGGCATTAGGATTGACTCGCGCTTGACCCATTGGTAGTAGGCAATAGCCACGAGATGCAAGCCAATTAATCCAAACAGAATATTGGAGTTGAGCGCATGAATGCTGCTGAGTAAACTGACGGTAGCATTCGAGACATGCTTGGCAAGCGGGCCTTGAAATGCAATGTCATCGTCCGTAAACAAACCGGTACTGGCTTGAATACCAACCACCAGCAATAAAGCAATAACCGATAGGCTGCCCAGAGGGTTGTGGCCCAGGCCACTACCCTCCTTACCTCTCAGAAAAGCAATGAGGCGCTGCGGGCCTGGAACAAAGGTAGTAAAACGCGAATGCATTGCGCCAATAAATCCCCATAGCACCCGAAATAAAACCAAGCTCAATGCAGCATAGCCAAAATAGGCATGCCACTGCATTAGGTTCCCGCCAATATTGACGCAGATCACCGCGCCCACAATGCAGACCACCAGAAGCCAATGAAACAGCCTGGTTGGTAAATCCCAAATGCGCAGGGTTCTTTTCATAATGAAAAGAATAAAGCAATCCCACGGCCAATGCTAGCCATGGGATTGATGATGCGATGCCTTAATCGATCTTAGGTAACTCTTTTTGAATGATCTTTAAACCTTCGCGCAAGATAGAGTCATAGCGATTGCGTTCAGCACGTATGGTTTCTGGATTCCATTCAAAAAAACCTTCACCGGTCTTCATACCCAGCTTGCCGCTTTTCACGCGATCGCCCAAACTGTTAGCGATGTTGGGTGAGTTATTCAGTGAGGGATAAATACTCGCCCCTGCTGCAGCATGAATCTCTAAGCCTGCATGATCCCGCTGCATCACGGGGCCAGCTGCAAGGTAACGGAAACCAAAACCAAAGCGGACGGCCTTATCGATGTCCTCTGGTGTAGCAATGCCTTCGTCGATCAGATAAAACGCCTCGCGTGAAAGTGCATGCTGCAAGCGGTTTGCCAAAAATCCATGCAAATCTTTTTTCACCATCACCGGCACCATACCGCATGCAGTCATGAGGCACGACAAACTCTCGGCCACCATCTTGGCGGTCTTCTCGCCACAAACAACTTCAACGCATGGCACGATGTGCGCGGGCATAAAAAAATGCAAACCAATCATGCGGGCTGACGTTTTGAGGCCAGCTGCAATTTCGCTAATGGGAAAGCTTGAGCTATTGCTAGCCAATACCGTTTCGGGCTTGGACCGCTTTTCCAGTTCAGCAAAGAGCGATTGCTTTAAGTCAAGGCGCTCGGGTATGCACTCTATGACTAAATCCACATCGGCCCAATCGACTTCGTCTAGCGAGCCGGCCACAGTCAATAAATGAATGCGGTTTTCATAACCCAATTCAGTCATGGAATTAGCAAAATAATTGGGGAGGTGCGCACGGCGCTCGGTGGTCAACTCAACGACTTGCGTGGCGCAGCCGCCACGCGCGCACACGGCCGCAACATCGGCGCCCATGGTGCCGCCACCGATAATGACAACCTTAGTTTCGGCTGGGGTGAATAACATGTCATTCTCCTTTAAGTAATGGTGCAGAACGCGTTGCTGCTGGCACCATAAAATCAAAATCGCAACCCACATCTGCCTGCGTCACCGTAGTTTGATAAAGGCGGCGGTAACCTGTAGTGGGAATATTCAAACGGACTGCGGGCGGAGCTAGTTCAGCAAGACGGCGGGCAATTTCTGCATCATCGACTAACAACGCAATGCGGCGTTCATCCACATTCAATTCAATCACATCGCCATTACGCACAATCGCTAGCGGGCCATTTTCTGCCGACTCAGGAGTAATGTGCAGCACGATGGTGCCAAAAGCAGTTCCACTCATGCGCGCATCCGAGATCCGCACCATGTCTTTCACTCCTGCCTGTGCAAGCTTTTTAGGGATCGGCAAATAGCCTGCCTCTGGCATGCCGGGGGCACCCTTTGGGCCGGCGTTTTGCAAGACCAAGACATCATCTGCAGTGACGTCTAAATCATCTCGATCAATGCGCAGCGCTAAATCTTCTAATGAACTAAACACCACTGCGCGGCCGCGGTGCTTGAGTAGTGAAGGCGAGGCTGCAGAATGTTTAATCACCGCACCACGGGGCGCTAGATTGCCTTTTAATATAGCCAAACCCCCAACCGGAAAAATGGGTTCTTGCGCAATCCGAATGACTTTACGATTGCGTGTCACGGGAGCAGCCTCGATCTCTTCGCCCAAGGTTCTACCGCTGACTGTCATGCAATCTAAATAGAGCAAGGGCTTGAGTTCGCCCAATACCGCCATGAGTCCACCATCCTCATTGAGGTGCTCCATGTAATGCATACCACTGGGTTTTAAATCGACCAGTACCGGCACATTACGACCCAAACGATCAAATGCCTCAAGGTCAATTTTGACGCCCAAGCGAGCAGCAATTGCCGTGAAATGAATCAAGGCATTGGTTGATCCGCCAATTGCATGCAGTACTGTCAAGGCGTTCGTCAGCGACTCCAAAGTCAAAATGCGTGCTGGTGTTAAGGCCTGCTCGGATGGCAACTTCGCCAGTTCAACTGCCCTACGCCCTGTTAACTCAGCCAAGCGAAAGCGTTCAGCCATCACGGCCGGTACTGCTGCCGTTCCAGGTAGGCTCATGCCCGCTGCCTCCACCATGCAAGCGATGGTACTGGCAGTGCCCATCACCATGCAGGTGCCGGTAGTAGGCGCCAGTTTTTCATTTACCGCATCGATCTCCGTTTGATCGATTTCATTGGCACGGAACTTGGCCCAATAGCGGCGGCAGTCGGTGCAGGCGCCCAAGCGATCGCCTTGATAGGTTGTGGTCAGCATCGGTCCGTTTGGAATCGAGATAACGGGCACATCAACACTGGCTGCACCCATCAGTTGCGCTGGAATAGTCTTATCGCAACCGCCAATCAAGATGACTGCATCAACGGGTTGAGCGCGCAACATTTCTTCGGTATCGAGCGCCATCAAATTACGTAAATACATGCTGGTTGGAAAAGCAAAGGACTCGTGCACCGATATGGTTGGAAAAACCATGGGCATGCCGCCGGCTTGCATCACCCCGCGCTTGGCGGCTTCAATCATTTGCGGCACGTTGCCATGGCATGGATTGAAATCGCTAAAGGTATTGGTAATACCAATAACCGGCCGATCCAAAGCGCTATCACTAAAACCCATGGCTTTAATGAATGCTTTTCGCATAAATAATGAGAAATCAGCATCGCCGTAACGGGTTAAACCCTTACGCATGCCGCTTCGATTGTCATTGGAGTTCGCTGAATTGCTCAAGGGGGTTTTCCTGTTGATGTAGGTCCGAGAAAGTAGTGAATTTGTCAAATCCACTTACAATAGCGCATTATTTCAATAAAAATAGTTGTGAGACATGATCCCCGTCAATTCGGTGTTGCAAGTCGGTTTGTTTCCAGAAATTATGCAAGCGGAAATCAACCGAAATCTGAAAACAGTGCATTTAACCAATCCCCATGAACCCGTTCCTGCTGGTTCCTATGAGGCGATCCTGACGCGCTCCAACACCCCAATTCCAGAAAGCCTACTCCGCCAAATTCCGAACCTGAAAGTAATTGCATGCTGCGGAGTTGGCTACGACAATCTGCCTTTAGATTACCTCAAAGCCAACGGCATACAGGCAAGCACTACCCCGGGGGTTCTCAATGATGCAGTGTGTGAGCTGGGCATCGGCCTCCTCTTCGCTTTGCTGCGTCGCCTTCCTGCGGCCGATCTATTTGTCCGTTCTGGTGAATGGCAAGAGCAAGCCTTCCCCATTACAAGCACCCTAGCGGGCAAAACGGTTGGTATTGTGGGCTTAGGGCGAATTGGCCAGGACCTTGCAAGGCGACTCGAGGTATTTGGAGTAACCATTGCCTATACAGGGCCTAGCGCTAAAAATTGTGCTTACACCTTCTTCAGCAGCGCAGTTGCCCTGGCCGAGGCAGCCGATGTGATCATATTGACTTGCCCGGGCGGCCTTGATACCGAAGGCATGATCGATGCAGCGGTCTTAAATGCCCTTGGACCGAATGGCTATTTAATCAATATTGCGCGCGGTAGCGTCGTGGATGAATCGGCGCTAATTTCTGCATTGCAGCAAAATCGCATCGCCGGGGCGGCACTCGACGTGTTTGAAAACGAACCCCAGTTGAATTCCGCCTTCAACTCACTCCATAATGTGGTGCTGAGCCCCCACATTGGCAGTGCTACGCGTGAAACACGCCAAGCCATGACCCGTTTGGCAATTGATAACTTAGAAGCATTTTTTAACCACCGTCCTTTATTAACACCGATCCACTAGAAACCGGAGATCCCATGTTGACCCCCAAGCCTTCCTCATTGTCCGCAGTGCTTTCACCTGTCATCACGCCATTTAATGCCGATGGCAGTCCGAATATTCCAAAGCTACTGAAGCAATGCAAATGGCTTGAGGCAAATGGCGTTGGCCATGCCGTCTTTGGTACCAACTCTGAGGCAAACTCAATCTCGACTTTACAAAAGCTGCATGCACTCGATGAGCTCATTCGAGGTGGACTAGATCCCGCGCACATGATGCCCGGTACCGGCGCTTGCTCGATTGATGCGGCAGTGCAAATGACCAAGGCGGCCGTGGACGCCAAATGCGGCGGCGTCTTGATGCTACCGCCCTTCTATTACAAGGACATTTGCGATGATGGCCTGTTTGCCTATTTTGCAGAGGTGATTGAAAAGGTTGGCGATCCAAAATTACAAATTTACATCTACAACATTCCACCGGTAACTAAGATTTCATTAAGCCTGGCGCTGCTCGAGCGCCTCGTTAAGACCTATCCTAATACCGTTATTGGCATGAAAGATAGCTCAGGCGATTGGGCTTATACCGAGTCGGTCATTAAGGTATTGGCTCCGGAAGGTTTCCGAGTCTATGCTGGCAGTGAAGTATTTTTAATGCGCACGATGCGCGCCGGCGGTGTCGGCTGTATCTCAGCAACGGCGAACGTAAATCCGAAGGCCATCGCCACTTTAGCAGCCAACTGGCAAGATGCTGGCGCAGACCAGCATCAAGCAGAACTGGATCAAGTACGCGCTGTCTTCCAAAAGTATCAGATGATTGCAGCCCTTAAGACCGCAGTAGCGCACTTCAGTAAAGATGCCGACTGGCTGCGGATCCGTCCGCCTTTAATGCCCCTGGGTGCCGATCAGCAAAAGAAATTAATCACCGAATTGGAGCAAATTCACTTCTCCATGCCAGGTCTTTAAGGAATTGATTGGATTTTTGCTAAATATAATGTTTACTTGCTACACCCTTTAATAAAACGTACTAGGAGATAACAAAAAATGAAACTGTTTAAGATCCTTGCACTGACGCTCAGCCTAGGCTGCATCAGCGTTCAAGCGCAAAATATTTCAATTGCAACAGGCGGTACAGGCGGTGTTTACTACCCCATGGGCGGCGGCTTGGCTGCAGTATTGTCAAAGCACGTTTCTGGTATGTCCGCTACTGCCGAAGTAACCGGTGGATCGGTTGACAACCTGAAACTCATTGGTACAGGTAAACCCTATGTTGGCTTCTCGATGGCCGATGCTGCAAAAGACGCTATTTCGGGTGAAGACAAATTTAAGGGTAAGCCAATTGATCTACGCACCTTATTGATTCTGTACCCAAACCAAATGCACGTTGCTACAGTGGAATCCACTGGCATTAAAACCATGCAAGACCTCAAAGGCAAGCGCGTTAGCACTGGCTCGCCCGGTAGCGCTACCGAAGTGATGGCCTTCCGTCTCTTAGAGGCAGCTGGCTTAGATCCAAACAAAGATGTGAAGCGCGAGCGTTTGAGCGTTGCTGAGTCTGTCAATGCTGTAAAAGATCGCAAAATTGATGCGTTCTTTTGGGTTGGTGGTTTGCCAACTGCGGCGGTTACCGATTTAGCCAACAGCCCTGGTATGAAAATTGTGATGGTAGACACCTCTGCAGAAGTGCCTGCAATGAACAAGAAATACGGTAACTTGTATTTCCCATCGATCATCTCAAAGCAAACCTATAGTGGCATGGCAAAAGACAACAACGTTGCAGCTGTTGCCAATGTTTTGGTTGTCAGTTCAGCCATGTCGGATGCCGAAGCCTACAAAATCGTCAAGGCTATATTTGATAATCAATTGGAGTTGGTTCGTTCGCACGCAGAGTATCGCAATGTGAAGCTTGAGAATCAAAAGGCAGGCTCAACACCAGTTGCGTATCATCCAGGCGCCTTAAAGTACTTTAAAGAAAAAGGCATCAAGGTAAATTAATTACCTGAATGCCAATCTAGTTTGAATTTAAGTTAGAAAATTAGGCAGGGACATGACCCAAGCAGCAATTGATACAGCAACACAAGAAAAGTTAGACGCCTTCATTAAGCAGGAAGAGGGCGACTCCAATAACTACAAAGGCTTATTAGCCAAATTTATAGTCTTGGTTGCTGTGGGCATGTCCTTGTTTCATTTGTATGCCGCTTATTACATCGTGCCAACCCACCAATTACGGGTTGTGCACGTTGCCTTAGTGCTTTTTTTATTGTTTCTGAGTTTTCCAATTTCCAATCGCTTTAAAAATCGATTGATGTGGTGGGACATTATTTTTAGTCTCCTTGCAATCTATATTTCGTACTACGTCTTAAGTGGTGGCGATGACTTTACCGATCGCAACACCGCCCCCGACCCCAAGGATGTTTATTTAGGTATTGCTTTAATTCTCCTTATTTTGGAGGGCGTCCGCCGCACCAACGGCATGATCCTAGTTGGTGTCACCGTTTGTTTCTTGCTGTATGCCCTTTTTGGCAACCATTTGCCGGCGCCATGGACACATAAAGGGTATGAATTAGATCGCCTCGTTGGCTTTATGTACATGACCCTAGAGGGCATCTATGGCACTGCAATTGATGTGTCTGCAACCCTGATTATTTTGTTTACGATCTTTGGTGCCTTTTTGCAATTCACCGGCGCTGGCAAGTTCTTTATCGACTTTTCCTTTGCTGCCATGGGCGGCAAATCCTCTGGCGTCGGTCGCACGATTGTGCTCTCGTCTTTCTTGCTTGGCGGCCCGTCTGGCTCTGGTGTTGCAACAACCGTTACCGTTGGATCGGTTGCCGCGCCCATGTTAGATAAAGTCGGTTACGAAAAAAATGCAGCAGGCGGCTTACTGGCAGCGGGTGGCTTAGGTGCGATTATTTCTCCTCCGGTACTCGGCGCTGCCGCTTTCTTAATTGCTGACTTTTTGAAAATTTCCTATTTGGATGTGCTCTTAATGGCGTGCATTCCAACCATCTTGTTTTACCTCGGCCTGTTTGTCATGGTTGAGATCGATGTGCGCAAATACAAGATGAAGAGCATTCATTTTGAATCTGCGGAATCTGCGTGGCAGCTCACTAAGAAGTATTGGTTTCATTTCTTTTCGCTGATTTCAATTGTGGTGTTCATGCTAATGGGCTTCTCTCCCGTCATGTCCGTGTTTGCTGCAACTGTGGTCTCTGCCCTTACTAGCATGTTGCGTGAAGATACGGCCATCATTCCGTATGCTTGGTTTAAAGGCAAGATGCCAATCCTGTCGGGCCTATACAACTCCAACTTAACTAAATCCTTGGCTTCAGGCTCTACTGGTGTTATTTCGATTGCTGCGACCTGCGCCGGTGCCGGTCTTATCGTAGGCACCGTTACCCTCACAGGCCTTGGGCTCAAGTTTAGTTCGATTGTGATTCAGTATGCGGACGGCTCTTTACTCCTGACCGCTATCTTTACTGCCTTAGTAGTATGGGTTGTCGGCCTGGCCGTGCCGGTTACGGCCTCGTACATTATTTGCGCGGTGATTGCAGCTCCTGCCCTGATTAACTTAGGCGTGCCGGCATTTGCGGCGCACATGTTCATTTTTTATTACGCCGTCCTCTCCGAAGTATCGCCACCGACTGCCCTATCGCCGTTTGCCGCTGCAGCGATCTGTAAGGGTGATCCGTACAAAACGACGCTGCAGTCGTGGAAGTACGTTGCACCGGCGATTTTGGTGCCCTTTATGTTTGTGCTGGATAAGTCGGGCGTTAGTTTGTTGCTCATGGGCTCTACCGCTGCGCTTGAGCAAGCGAATTGGAGTGAGATTGCCTGGATTACCTTTACTGCCATTGCCGGAATTATTTGCCTTGCTGGCGGTTTACAAGGCTGGTTCATTGAAAAGACCAATCGCGTAGAGCGTATTGTCATGATTGCATCTGGTGTAGCGCTGGCCTACCCAACGAATGAGGCTGACATAGGCGGCTTTATCGGCTTTGGTCTGGTCCTACTCTCCCAAATCATTCGCAATCGCCGTCAGCGACCACCAGCAATCGCCTAGGGTCTTTTCAACTAAGCACTCAGTATGTTTCGATCAAAACAATGCCCGCACGTAGCGGGCATTATTCTTTTGGGACTAAGCGATATCGCCTGCTTGATCCGATGCCCTGAAGTGCCGAATGACCGTTATCGGCCAATAACAGCCGCTTGCAAGAAACAAGGTTGTGTCCTTCTCAGGCATAGGTCGTACGTTCGAATCATGCTGGGCAGACCAAAATCTCAAGAAATACAAAAGATGCATTATCTATGGCGTTCTTATAGCTATTGCAGCAAATTTACTCCCGTTTACGAAATACCACGACATGCTGCCATGGCAGTGTGCTCACTGTGCGCTCCCAATCCAGTGGAAAAACGCTTGCCTCCCGCTTAATTTGTGCTTCGCTCATCTTATGAAGTGGCTTAATGGGTACCCGTACATCTTCGGCTTTGTACTCTACGAAGACAAGCCGACCACGGGGTTTTAGGGCCTGAAGAATGCTGACCATTACTTCATATGGATAGGCGAGCTCATGGTAAACATCTACCATGATGGCCATATCAATTGAGTTTTTTGGTAATTTGATATTGTCAACTGAACTCTGTTTGACTTCGATTTGTTTAAGTCCAGATCGATTGACTGCGGTTTGAAGCATATTGACCATTTCAGGTTGTAAATCAAGGGCTATGATTTTGCCGCCTGGCACAACCAGCGGGGCCATGCGACGGGATAGATAGCCAGTACCGGCGCCAATATCAGCAACGACCATTCCGGGTTGCAATGCCAGAGCGTCTAGTAGTAAATCCGTACGCTCTTCGCGCTCCCGTTTATCTCGCTCAAGCCAGGCAGCGCCTTGCCAGCCCATGACCCCAGAAATTTCACGATCCATGTAGCGCTTACCGATGCCATCAGCGCTTACTGGGGCAGAGGTATAGCCTGGTGCGGTAGACTGCTGTGCCAAGCTAATATTGGCAATAAAGAGTAAGGCAAGGAATCCAAAAAATCGAATCATGTTCAAGTCATTTTCATTTTATTTATTGCGGCTGAATTTCAACTGTGAGTCCTAATGAAGACGCCCTACCCAATCACTTATAAGCAAAACGTGCATTCAGTGTTTTGCCTTGATAGCCTGTAATAGTGGCCACCAAAATACTGCCTTTCGATAAATTAGCTATACCCGTTGCCACAAGGAATTGATCTGCTGGTGCAAAATTATGCTCGGTCTTAACGGAGCCGCTCAGGATAGTTAATTTTCCTTTGAGCTCTTTCATATTAGGTACTTTGCCATGATCGCTAATGTATAAATTCACTTGATCTCCACGAACAACTAACTCTAAAGTGACATCACGCGATTCGGCAACCATTCCCCCATGCTTGGGTGTTAGGTCATGATTTGGACCAGCCAATGCTGATGTAGTAAATCCAGCAGTAATAATGAATGTTGAAATTAGGCGATTGATCTTCATATAGCTTCCATTTCTTTATTAAAAGTTGAACTCACGATTTGTATTTTGTACCAATAATTCAGATTCTTTCTTGCCAAAGCGATAAAACAAGATTGGTGTCAAAAAGGCATCGAGTAAGGTTGAGCTAACTAGCCCAAAGAAAATAACAACCGCAACCGGATGCAAAATTTCTGTACCGGGTTGAGAAGCTTCAAATAATAGGGGAAGTAATGCAAAGGCAGTAACAGAGGCTGTCATAAGAACCGGCGATAGGCGCTCTAAAGAACCTCGAATAATCATCTCCTTGGAAAATTGTTCCCCTTCAAAAAGCATTAAATTCAAATAGTGGCTTACCTTCAGAATGTCGTTTCGGATGGAGATCCCCGCAAGCGCTACAAATCCCACCAAAGAAGCAATCGATAAAGGCTGTCCGGATAACCACAATCCAAATACACCGCCCACCATCGCCAATGGAATATTAGTCATCACAATCGCACAAATACTGATTGAGCGGTAGCGGCTATACAGAATGCCAAAGATCAGTGCCAGTGAAGCAAGGGACAGTAAGCCAATCAATTGACTAGCCTCTTCTTGCGCCGTGAATTGCCCACCCAGCGTAACAAAATAACCTGGGGGAAGGTCTAAGCTAGCAATCTCTTGACGGATGTCCGCAACCACGTCGGACAGTGCGCGATTGGCCGTATTAGTTGAAATGAGTATCCGTCGTTTACCGGCATCACGGCTAATTTGATTTGGGCCATCCGCTTCTTCAATCGTCGCTATTTGGCTCAGGGGAATGGATCCCATTGGCGTACTAATCAGCATGCGCTGCAGACTCTCTAGGCTACGATCCGCCTCCGGTAGCCGAATAACTAAAGCAAAGCGTTTATTTCCCTCAATCACTTGCGATACGCGCTCTCCATCAATCAGATTTTGCAAGGTTCGGTTTACCTGTGCCGGAGAGAGGCCATATTGCGATGCGCGGTCATACTGAACTGCAATCTGAATTTGAGGCGCTAAGACTTGCTTTTCGATTTCCAAATCTGCGATGCCACGAACAGAACTCAGCTTTTCCCGTAATTTTTCTGCTTCCGCTCTTAATACATCGAGATTCTCACCCACAATCCGAATGGCAATTTGGGTTCGGACACCTGAAAGCATATGATCAATGCGGTGCGAGATGGGCTGGCCAACCGCCAATGAGACAGGCAATACAGCTAATTTTTGACGAATATCTTGGGTTATTTCTTCTAAACTGCGCCGCCACTCTGAGATCGGAATCAGGCCAACATCAATTTCACTTGAATACACTCCCTCAGCATGCTCATCCATTTCCGCGCGACCACTGCGTCGTCCCACATGGCTTACTTCTGGAACTTGCTTAATGAGGTTTTCAGCAGCAGTGCCAATTTGTGAGGTTTCTGCCAATGTCGTCCCCGGGTTAAGACGCATGGATAGCACCAAGCTCCCCTCATTAAATGGCGGTAGAAATGAAGTTGGGAAAAAAGGCACGCTGAGTATTGCAGCTGCCACAAGGCCGACAGCGATCTGAATAATCCGTTTTGGCTTTAATAAAGCCAAGGTCAGCGACTGTGCGTAATACTTTTTCAAAAAACACACCAGTCTTGATTCGTGTTGGCCTTGGTTTGCCAAGCCCGGTAGCAAGTAATAAGCAAGTACGGGGGTAATGGTGATTGATACAAAGAGCGATCCCAAAATAGAAACAATAAAAGCAATTGCCAGAGGCACAAAGAAGCGCCCCTCAATCCCCGGCAAGGCAAATAGCGGCACGAAAACAATAATCGTGATTAAAGTGGCATAGATAATTCCAGAGCGCACTTCGATTGATGCGGAGCGCACAGTCTCTAGCACCGATGGCTTATCAGCTGAATCGCTTTTAAAACGTAGGCCAAGGCGTCGGATAATGTTTTCGACGTCAACTACAGCATCATCGACTAGCCCACCTATGGCAATCGCAATGCCCCCAAGCGTCATGGTGTTGATCGACTGGTCAAAAAGCTCAAATATGATCCCGGTCATAAAAATGGATAGCGGGATCGAGGTAAGCGCAATCAGTGCGGGACGTACAGAGCCTAAAAAAGCATACAAAATGATGCCCACGCAAAAGGAGGCAAGAATTAATTTGTACTTGAGTATCGTAATGGATGCTTCAATAAAATTTGCTTGTCTAAAAGTAATTTGTGGCTTTTCCATTCCCGCCGGAAGATTTTTGGCAATATCGTTTAAGGCGTTTTCAATCTCTCGAGTTAACACCAGGGTGTCGGCGGTGGGCTGTTTTTGAATCCCTAAAATCACTGCAGGTGAGCCATTAAATCCAGCATCACCTCTTTTTACTTGAGCCCCGAAGCGAACCGTGGCAAATTGACGCAACAGAATGGATTGGCCGGAGCGGCTTCCAACCGATAGATTCTGCAAATCCTCTAGTCGATTCGTTCTGCCAATATTACGAATTAAAAATTCCCGCCCATTCACGTCCAAAAACCCGCCGGACGTATTGGCGGAAAAACCAATCAGGGAATTACGGAGCTGCTCCGGCGATACCCCAAGTTCTACCATTCTGCGCGTATCGGGCAGCACCTGATACTGGCGCACTTCACCACCAATATTGATTACCTGAGCAACCCCCGGAATGGCCATTAGGCGCGGACGTAATAGCCAATCCGCGTATTCTCGAACCACCATCGGTGAAATTTTGTCTGCATCCAGCGGGATGGCGATCTGTAAAATCTCGCCCATCAGCGAACTGATAGGCCCCATTTTGGGGTCAACATTGGCTGGCAAAAAAGCTTCTGCGCTGGCAAGTCGCTCGGCAACCATTTGCCTTGCACGGTACAGATCGGTCGACCAATTAAAGGTGACATAGATGATGGATAGACCAGGCGAAGATACCGAGCGAACGGTCTCAACGCCAGGCAGGCCGTTCATCACTACCTCAAGCGGCGCTGAGATTAATTGCTCCACCTCTTCACTCGCCATACCGCCTGCTTCCGCCATGATGGTTACATTGGGTTTGTTGAGATTCGGAAAGACATCCACAGGCGCTTTGGAAAGCGTGTAAACCCCGTAGACCGTCAAAATAAGGCCACTTAGAATAACGAGGAGGCGATTTTTCAGGCTGAAATCAAGAATGAACTTAAACATAGCTAACCTAGCGTATTTGATTCAAGAGCGATGCGGACTTTG